>NZ_CP076562.1:0-372500 GCF_022174665.1 Eubacterium sp. MSJ-33 | reverse complement strand
TCCATATCCTGCATCTCATAGTAAAGCGCATCCGCAGTATCTCCGGCTGTAATCTCCGTCTGCACACCACTTTCCGCATCAACAATGACTGCCTTATCCGCACGCGGATACTCCATGATCTCGATATATCCTTTTTCCAGACTAATCATCGCACGCTTTGGCTGTTTCGAATGCATCGAAAGTGCAACCGTTGCCATCTGCCCCTGTGCATTCTTGAGCAGAATTGTTGCCTGCTCATCGGAACCGGTTGGGGAAGGTTTCCACTGGCTCACAATCTCATCCGGTTGTTCATCCAGAAAACTCCGGACGATTGACAGTGCATACACGCCGATATCAAGCATCGCGCCACCTGCAAGATTCATATTGAAGAATCGGTTTGACATATCGTAGTCTTTAAAGCTTCCGAAATTCATCGTAATGATCTGTACCTTTCCAAGCTCACCGCTTTGCACGATATTCCAAAGCTTCTTGTAGATTGGCATATGCCAGATTGTCATAGCCTCCGCAAGCACCAGCTTCTTTTCTTTTGCAAGCGCGATCATTTCATCCAATTCTCTGCTGTTAAGTGTGATTGATTTTTCAACTAGCAGATGCTTTCCATGCATCAGCGCCTGTTTCATAAATGCATAATGTGTATTATGCGGACTCGTAATATAGATAATATCTACATCCTCATCCAAAAACATATCATCAATCGTATCATATACTTTGGAAACACCGTATTTTTCAGCAAATGCAACCGCCTTCTTATGTGTCCGGTTTCCAACTGCATATAATGATTTTCCCATCTTCTGCAATGCCTGCGCCATCTCATTTGCAATCACACCTGTACCAAGCACTGCCCAATTCAACGTATCCTGCATCTGCTTTGCCACCTCATCTTTCCCTAATATGTTTCAATTCCATCGAAACAGTCTTTACACTTTCTAAAAGCCTTCTTTCTTTCGCTGCTTTCGAAGCTCACTACGCTTCTTTCCAGCCTCCCATTCCGCCTCTTCTACAACTGTCTCTAATTTTAATCTTGGCACCCGTCGCGGCTTATTTTTCTCGTCCAATGCAACAAGGGTCAGATATGCACGATTCACCGGATAACGCATACCATCCATCTTTTCTACATAAGAATCCACACGTATCTCCATTGAAGAATTACCTACATATGTCACACGCCCGATTAACACAACAATATCATGCTGATATATACTCCGCAAAAAAGTCAGATTATCAACCGAGGCAGTCAGCACATGTCCTTGAGAATGACGGATTGCAGTAAGACCAGCCACCTCGTCAATCCAGCCCATCAGCACACCACCAAACATCACGCCTGCACCATTTAAATGTTCAGGGCGAATCTCATGAAACTGTTCCGTTAGAGAATCTGCAACTCTTTTTTCTTTCATTTGCTCTTCCATGCTGTCGTCTCTTTCCTCCAAAGCATTAAGTCCATTCTAGTATTTGTCATCAAACGCAACGTCTGATTACCTACACATATATTCTTGAACATCTTTTTATCATATCAACTCATACTGTAGAAATTCATATTTTAATTTTGAACCCTCACTGATATTTTCAGGCAACAGAGCTCTCGCAACCAACTTCAGATCTTCTGACTCCATATCTGTCCGTTTCAGATTCGCATAATCTCCATCAATACTAATCACTTCGTAATACCATGTTTCCATTTTCTACTCCTTTTATCCTATCCTGAAATGCTTTAATCAATTTTTCACAAATCATTTCTTTGCGTTTGTCATATTATCTCCCATAATTATACACGTTTTCCCACAATCAAAACAAGTATATATTACATCTCTTTTCGCAAGGTTTCTATCTTATCTTCCATCTCCTCCAGATACGTATAAGCCTTTTTATATATATCTGTATCTTTATACAAGGACAAACCATGCTCACACAAAAAAATATCCAGCATTCCCTCAACTGCTTTTTTCATATTTGACAGATACGAATATGGTATTTCTTCGGAGAAAAGCATAGATATCATCTTTTCAAAAGTCTTACAAAAACAATCCGCATCTACAAATTTTTCTATTTCCCGCTTATATATCGTTTCATCTGATTTCCGGAGCAGTCGATCTTCCGTAGATTCCGATAGTTCTTCACATAGCTCCCAAATTGTCTCGACATCCTTATCTACAGAATCATCAATTTTCTCATCTGTAATATCCACATTTGCTGTCTGCGTATAACTTACATCTTCCTCTTCAAACTCTGTCCACATCTTCTGCGGAATCAGATCCTTAAAATTCTTTCCAAGCAGTTTCTCATAGATAAGGCAGCCATAGTCGAGCACATTCTCAAACCAGACATTACCTGCATACCAACGATCAAACACCCAGCCACTTACATCGTTATAATTCTTAAAATCAACCGCACATTCTAATATCTGCTGAAAATTGCTCTGTGGCACTGCATTCAGGATCCTGTGAATCCATCCCATATCCACAAGAGACACACGAATCGTAATATACAAAAACATCTCCACATACATACAAAATGACTGCTGTACGGGAATATCTGATTTCTGAATATCTCCATACCAAAGCAATGTATGATTTGCATATTGATTCATATCCTTTACCAATTCGTCTATCATTCGTTTCGCCTTATGTGCATCAAATACGCCTGCATCGTCTGTCACATAAGGAATAATGGATGTCATTCTCCCACTGAGCTCATTTTCTACTTCTACCATCTTCTCATGAAATTTTCTCTTCCTGTCATGTATTCTTTTAAAGCCTGCGATATTAGTCATGTTTCTCTCCTTTTTAGTCTCTGCAACAAAAAAGATACCCTTGCTTCTTCGCAATAAATCACAAGGATATCTTTTTTTCATTTCTACTATTTAATAAATGTATACATCTGTATATGCATTTCCGTCTGAATCCACATCTATATTGATCTCCACATAGCCATCTTCAATGAATGTGCTCAACATTTTATCTCCGGAATAATTCAATTCCTTTGCAAGTGCTGCCAGAAAATCATCATCTGGATCTTTCAGATCATCATAATCCACACAATAATAATTGTACTTTGCAATTTCTAACAGATCCTTATCTTTAACCAGTTTATCCACTGCTGTTTTTACCTGATTCTCCAAGGTTTCCTGATAACCGGTTGGAATTTTATATCCAATCTTTGCCTTTTTATTTGATGATGTATACTTGTCACCATACACACGAACAGTATTATTATCGGAATCAAATGTACAATTTGTGGTATCTCCCTCAATATCGGTCAGCACTACGGCACCTTTATTATTCACATATGTACCTGCGGAATCAATCTCATCGTTATAGTCGTAACATACATATGTACCATCATCAAAAACAATCGTATATGTATCATCCCATGAATCCTTATATCGATACTCTCCCGCAAGCTTTGCTCTCGTAAGGATCGGCAAAATCACAACAAAAAATACAACTAAGACAACTACACATGCCGCACCTACAATAATACCAATCTTTGCCTTCTTTGAAAGTGGCTTTCTTGGTGGCTTCGGTGCCTGATTTTGCATATACGGCTGACCGTAACCCGGTTGTCCAGACTGCATCGGCTGTCCGTATCCCGGCTGCATCGGCTGTGCATAACCTGTCTGACCGTATCCTGGCTGCATTGGCTGACCCGGTTGCATCGGCTGTCCGTATCCCGGTTGCATTGGCTGACCAGACTGCATCGGCTGTCCGTATCCCGGCTGCATTGGCTGACCAGACTGCATCGGCTGGCCGTATCCCGGCTGCATTGGCTGACCAGACTGCATCGGCTGGCCGTATCCTGACTGCATCGGCTGACCAGATTGCATCGGCTGTCCGTATCCTGACTGCATCGGCTGACCATAGCCCGGCTGCATTGGTTGACCGTAGCCCGGTTGTCCCGGCTGCTCTGGTTGTATCGTTTTCTCAAAGCCTGTCTGTTCTGATTGCACCGGCTGTGCATCTTCATTCATATTCGATTGTGCCGGCTGAATTACCTGATTGTCTACAATCTCATTTAGTAATGGATCCTTGTTATTATTATCCATATGTACCCTCCCTCAAAAAACATTTTTATTATTTTACCTTATATATACATAATCCGCAAGCGCAATACAAATAATATTCCAATATTTACTATGTAAAATGTTTAATCCTCATCTGCAATATCAAAATCACCCAATTTTCTGTCGTTATCCTCATTTTCTTCAAGCCATGCAATATATTTCGGATCATGATTATATAAAGGTTCCGATAAATCCCCATCCAGATACGCACGTAGATGATCATATTGTCTGACATATTCTTTGTGGTGATATCCGTTTAAAATATTGATTGCCTCAATCTCTGTAATATCACATTTTTCCTGTAATTCTATCCGCAGTGTTCTTCTCCCGCCTATATCATTTGCATTACTGTGATCTATCTGCAACGCTTTCTTCCGATACTCCTCACATATTTCTTTGGTGAGCCACTGCGCATCTTCTCTATGACTGTATTGTTTGTTTTTTGCTGTTGTTTTTTCTACTTTTTTAGCCATATATCCATTCTCCTTTAAATATATATGGCTATAATACAAAACCACGACGACACATTCTGTCATCGTGGTAAAATTTACTCTAAAACAATTATTTTATCTCCCTGGCTCCGCAGCCACATATCCACACCATCTCCAAACACTTCCGCTGAAATAGTATAGATTGTCCTTTTCCCATCTTCATGTTTTTTCTGTTCCAGAATTACCGCCGTCGGCAGTCTGTCCAACACAGATTCTGCAGAGTATCCGGTGTATTTGAATTTTATTTTTCTAAGCTTCCCTCCATACATAAACTGAACCCTCTTTCGGAATTCACCTTCTTCAAAACGATTGCTATACAGAACCCGGAAGGATTCATCCAACACTCTCAATCTCACGATACGATCCAGTCTGTATATTGTTGGATATGTTTCATGTATGTTGTTGAAATACTCCTTCAACGCATCATCTTCAATAAATGCCGCAAGATAAAAATAATATTCTGAAAACATAAGCGCTGCAGGTTTCAATTTTCTTGTTTTCACATCGGAAGACTGGCTGCCCTGATAATCAATTTCAATATATTTTTGATTATGGATTGCCATTCCTATATCCCATAGCTTATCCATAAATACCTTTTTATGTCCCGGCTCGATATAATGGAACTTTTCATTTCCGATCAGCTTTTCGATTATTTTCTGATTGGTTGCCGGCACACTGATTGATATCAGCTTATCCAGTATTTCATCCATTTCCTCTCTCGTAAAAGCCCGGCTGTCAAGCAGAATTTTGCAAACGGCAAGAATCTCCGGATTCGTGAATTTCTCATTATATATCTGTTCCAAACGATAGCCTTTCTCAAATCTGTCATACACAACAGACTGAAAAACACCTTCCGTCCGTTTCCGGTCCAGATACTGCCGTATATCTTCAATATCTCTCTGAATGCTGCGTTCATTTACATTATATTCTACAGCAAGTGCAGATTTATCAATGATATTGCCATTCGTTAGTCTTGTATAAATGTCAAGAACACGTTTTATTTTATCGGTTGCTGTTCTGTTTTTTTTCTCCATATTCCCTCCAGCCTGCCTTCTGCACATAATCGACAGCTATATTTCTAATCCGGAATAATCTCGATATACACTTGATCGTATTTATGCTTTAACTCCTGCTTTATCTCGTCCCGTACCTGATGCAGGATGCTGATATGTATTACATCCGTCTGATTACCGATATAGACTTCCACCCAGATTTTCCTTCCTGTCTGGATTACATCCAGAAAGGTTACCTCATATGGATAATCCTTCATATGCTTATCTACGATGGAACGGATCTGGTTTAACACCTCTTCCTCCGGTGCAAACAAAACCAGATTCTTGATACTCTGGAAGATTACGACGACCGGCTCCCGGATCAGCAAAATCGCCATCACCGCCGCTACCGCCGGGTCAATATATGGTGTCAGGAAATGAAGCTTCGTGCGAAGCAACAACACCTGCACCACAAAAGCAACCGCCACACCCAGACTGCTCACAACATCCAGTTTCCACATATAGAGTTCTGCCTTGATTGTCTCCGACTCATATTTCTTACTGTAATGATTCAGTATCAGATACATCACTGCACATCCTATGCAGACAAGGAACTCAAACACTGCAATCTTTCCTGCGTTTACCTCATGACCGCCATGCATAAGCAGCTTTACATTCTCCACCAGCAGATTACATGTGAGAGCCAGAAGAACGCTGTATTTCACAAGCAGGAACAACGATTCCACCTGTGAATAACCATACGGGTGTTTCTCCGTAACCGGCTTATACAGAAGCGGCACCAACACAAGAAACGGTCCGATCATAACAAGATCTGCCGCGTCAAACAGACAATCTGTAAGCAATGAATGGGAATGTGTAAGCCACGCCATAACTCCTTCCGCTATAATAAATAAAAGGCTCCCAAGAAAAGATAACCGTAATATCTTCTTCTCAATCTTCAACTTATCTTTCTTCATATATCCAAATCAAATTCTCTTTCTGTAAATTTCCTCTTACTATTCTAGTCCTCATCCGGGTTCACGATAGCACCAATCTTAAACTGTTTTCCCTCTTTCTGCCACTGACAATACTCTGCAGTTGCCGCAAACAATACATCCCCGGAAGAATTGATTGCCGTCTCCAGCGAATCCTGTACCACGCCAATGATCATACCAACCGCTACCGCCTGCATAGAGATATCCTGTGGAATCCCGAATAACGAACATGCCATCGGAATTAACAGCAAAGAACCACCTGCGACACCGGATGCGCCACAGGCACCAAGTGTTGCCATCAGACTTAACATAAACGCCGTTGGAATATCAACTGCAACACCCATGGTATTTGCCACAGAGAGCGCCATAATCGTGATCGTAATTGCGGCACCATCCATATTGATAGTTGCACCAAGCGGAATCGATACTGAATATATATCCGGATCTAATCCAAGCCTCTTGCAAAGTGACATATTAACCGGAATATTTGCAGCCGAGCTCCGTGTGAAGAACGCAGTAACACCGGATTCCCGCAGACAACGAAACGCCAACGGATATGCATTTTTCTTCAAAAACAAGCTTGCCAGCAATGGATCTACAACAAGCGCAACCGTCAGCATCGCTCCAACTAACACCAATAACAGCTTTCCATATTCTTTGAATATCGATAGTCCACTCTCGGAAACGGTTGTGAACACCAGTCCCATAATACCAAATGGTGCACAGCCGATGATCCAGCGAACCACTCGTGAAACGGCATCTGAAATCGAAACAAGCGATGCTTTTACCCCCTTGCCTGCACTGCGCATAGCAAGCCCAAACAGTACTGCCCATGCCAAGATACAGATATAATTGGCATCAAGCATTGCCCGAAGCGGGTTATCCGTAATATTCATCAGGATATTCTGCAACACTTCCACAATCCCCGAAGGTACAACCTCCGACTGATAAGATTCAATATCAAGTGTCATAGTTACCGGGAACAAAAAGCTCGCACTCACAGCGACCACGGCTGCAAGCATTGTACTTAATATATACATAAATGTAATCATGCGGAACTGTTTGCCATTTCCTTTCCCAGCATTTGCAATCGAACTGATTACAAGGACAAACACCAGAATTGGTGCAATTGCTTTCAATGCCCGCACAAACATCGTTCCAATCAGACCAATACCGGTCGCCTGCGGCACTAAAATTCCAAGCCCTGCTCCTATCACAATTCCGATCGCAATCTTCGCGATCAGGGATACACGATTCCACGCATTTACTATGTTCTTCATTTGTTACTTATCTCCCATATAATTATTCGCAGTATGTCAACTTCTACAAATCAAGTCAACGCAATGCCCATTGTAGCATAGAAAAACTGCTTCGTATATACAAACCGTTGGGAATTTTGCAATATATAAACTTATTATTCATCTGATAGGATAATGTAAAAACATACACTTGACAACATTAAATCTTACAAATATTATAATATTGAAATGAGTTTTACGACCGTACAGCTATTTCTCAAGCGGCTTGCTCATTTCTTTTTATTTCCAGTCAATACCCCAACCACATCATACTTTTACTTTATTTCAATTTTTGTAACCATATCAAGTATACACAAAATACATATACTTGTCATTCACAAAATGGAGTCAAGCAAAAAAATCCCCTACACTCCATTATGAAGTATAGGGGATTCTTTTATTTGATTACGAAATCAAAATGTCTACCATATGCGGTGTATTACTTATTAGCGATTGCAGCCTGAGCAGCAGCAAGTCTAGCGATAGGTACACGGAATGGTGAACATGATACATAATCAAGACCAATCTTGTGGCAGAACTCAACGGATGAAGGATCTCCACCGTGCTCACCACAGATACCGATATGAAGCTTTGGATTTACTGGCTTACCAAGCTTAACTGCCATATCCATGAGCTTACCAACACCTGTCTGGTCAAGCTTAGCAAATGGATCGTTCTCGAAGATCTTAGCATCATAGTAAGCATTGAGGAACTTACCAGCATCATCTCTTGAGAAACCGAATGTCATCTGAGTCAGATCGTTTGTACCGAAGCAGAAGAAGTCAGCTTCCTTAGCGATGTCATCTGCTGTAAGAGCAGCTCTAGGGATCTCGATCATTGTACCAACTTCGTACTTCAGATCTACGCCTGCAGCAGCGATCTCAGCATCAGCAGTCTCAACAACTGTCTTCTTAACATACTTAAGCTCCTTAACCTCACATACAAGTGGGATCATGATCTCTGGCTCAACATTCCAATCCGGATGTGCCTTCTGAACTTCGATAGCTGCACGGATAACTGCCTTTGTCTGCATCTTAGCGATTTCTGGATAAGTAACAGCAAGACGGCATCCTCTGTGACCCATCATAGGGTTGAACTCATGAAGTGAGTTGCAAAGAGCCTTGATCTCATCAACTGTCTTATTCTTAGCCTTAGCAAGCTTCTCGATATCAGCATCCTCTGTAGGAACGAACTCATGAAGAGGTGGATCCAGGAATCTGATTGTAACAGGATTTCCTTCAAGCGCCTCATAGAGTGCCTTGAAGTCATTCTGCTGATATGGAAGGATCTTGTCCAAAGCTTCTTCTCTCTCTTCTACTGTATCAGAGCAGATCATCTCACGGAATGCTGCGATTCTCTCTGGATCAAAGAACATATGCTCTGTACGGCAAAGACCGATACCTTCTGCACCAAGCTCACGAGCCTTCTTAGCATCTGCTGGTGTATCAGCATTTGTTCTAACCTTCAATGTTCTATACTTATCAGCCCATGCCATAACTCTACCGAATGTACCAGCGATAGAAGCATCAACTGTCTTGATAACTCCATCATAGATGTTACCTGTTGTACCATCGATTGAAATGAAGTCACCTTCCTTAAATGTCTTACCTGCAAGTGTGAACTGCTTGTTTTCCTCATCCATGATGATGTCGCCACAACCAGATACACAACATGTACCCATACCACGAGCAACTACGGCTGCGTGAGATGTCATACCACCACGAACTGTCAGGATACCCTGAGCAGACTTCATACCTGTGATATCTTCTGGAGATGTCTCAAGACGAACAAGAACTACCTTCTCGCCTCTTGCTGCCCATGCCTCTGCATCGTCAGCTGTAAATACAACCTTACCACATGCAGCACCAGGAGAAGCACCAAGACCCTTACCCATAGGTGTAGCTGCCTTAAGAGCTGCTGCATCGAACTGTGGGTGAAGAAGTGTATCAAGGTTACGAGGATCGATCATAGCAACTGCTTCTTCCTCTGTCTTATGTCCCTCATCTACAAGGTCACAAGCGATCTGAAGAGCTGCCTGAGCTGTTCTCTTACCATTTCTACACTGAAGCATGTAAAGCTTCTTGTTCTCAACTGTGAACTCCATATCCTGCATATCATGGTAGTGATTCTCAAGTGTCTCACATACCTGAATGAACTCTGCATATGCTTCTGGGAATTCCTGCTCCATCTGAGCGATTGGCATTGGTGTACGAACACCGGCAACTACGTCCTCGCCCTGTGCGTTGATAAGGAACTCACCCATAAGCTTCTTCTCACCTGTTGCAGGGTCACGAGTAAATGCAACACCTGTACCAGACTCGTTGTTCAGGTTACCGAATACCATAGGCATTACGTTAACGGCTGTACCCCATGAATAAGGGATATCGTTATCTCTTCTGTATACGTTTGCACGAGGGTTATCCCATGATCTAAATACTGCCTCGATAGCAAGCTTCAACTGCTCTACAGGATCTGAAGGGAAGTCTGTACCAAGCTGATTCTTGTACTCAGCCTTGAACTGCTCTGCAAGAGTCTTAAGATCTGCTGCTGTAAGCTCAACGTCGAACTTAACACCCTTCTCTTCCTTCATCTTGTCGATCAGCTGCTCGAAGTACTTCTTACCAACTTCCATAACAACGTCTGAGAACATCTGGATGAAACGTCTGTAAGAATCATATACGAAACGCTCGAATGCTGGATCTGGGTTACCAGCGATCATAGCTGCAACTACCTCGTCGTTCAAACCGAGGTTCAGGATTGTATCCATCATACCAGGCATAGAAGCTCTGGCACCTGAACGTACAGAAACAAGCAATGGATTCTTGAGATCGCCAAACTTCTTGCCGTTGATCTCCTCCATCTTCTTAACACCTTCCATAGCCTGAGCCATGATCTCATCATTAATCTTACGACCATCCTCATAGTACTGTGTACAAGCTTCTGTTGTAATTGTGAATCCCTGTGGTACCGGAAGACCAATTGTTGTCATCTCTGCAAGGTTGGCACCCTTACCACCAAGAAGATTACGCATGGTCATGTCGCCTTCGCTAAACATATAAACCCACTTGTTTGCCATTTGTCATATACCTCCTAAGTAATCAAATTTCTGCGATAGCAGACTATGGCACGTCCCCATCACACTGCAAGAAATTATAACATAATTTCCACAATTGATAAAGGCATTTTTATAAATATTTAGTAAAATCGCCATAAAAAAACATAAAAAGAAAGGCAATTGGTTTTCCGGACGTATTTTACGTGGAAATCAACTGCCTTTTTTATTTTCTTTTTCAACCCCGTCCGATCATATCTACTACTGAACGGAATCCATCCCGGATACTTCCGTATCATCCGTTGGGGTACCGGTGTTTTCTTCCTGATTATGAATTTCCGCCTTCTTCGGTGCATCCCCGACCCGTTCAAACATCATGCTCTCCGTATCCATCTTGATCGTGAGCATACCATTTTCTACGGTAAATGCAAGTTCTTCATTATCCGAATATAACTTGCCTTCCTTCCAGTTAAACTGCTCTGTCTCCTCCCCAAATCCAAGGCTTGCCGTACCATCCGCATACAACGTAAGCGTCATGGTGTCAAGTCCATATGATACGATATCATCATGGGAATAGCTGTCCTCCCCCGACTCCATGGAGTACAAATGGTATACACCAGAAGCAGAAGCTTTTTTCTCTGATTTTGCACAGGCTGCGAAGATGCACATACAGCCAACGAGTAAGAATGAAAGTACGATCATGCGAAGCGCCGTTCGTCGTGTTCTCATGTTCCCGTCCTCTCGAACAACTTGGTTTCTATATAGCCTATGCGAAATTCCATTGTTTAGAACTTATTTTTCATAGCAGGAAAAAACTGCCATTTTCTTCTCATCGGAAAGCTTTGGTGTGATGAGACTCACGACCGGTACAATAATAAGTCCGGCAAGCATTGCAAATGCACCACAGTTGATCGGTGACTGCAATACGATTGGGAACGATTCTCTTGCAAGCATATTCGCTACCATGGTGCCACTGCCAAACAAGAAATTCACAAGCACGGCCGCTTTCGTCACACCCTTCCAGTACAGACTGTAGATAAACGGTGCAAGGAATGCCCCTGCAAGTGCACCCCATGAAATCCCCATAAGCTGTGCGATAAATGTGACGCCGTTCTTATACTGTACGACCGCAATCACTGCAGAAATTGCGATAAACACAACAATGAATATCCGCATGATAAATACCTGTTTCTTCTCTGTCATCTCTTTCACAATTGTGCCACGGATCATATCCAGTGTCAGTGTCGAAGAAGATGCGAGCACCAATGACGACAATGTGGACATTGACGCAGAAAGTACCAGGATTACAACAACCGCGATCAAAAACGGGGACAGCTTCTCAATCATCGCCGGGATAATCGCATCATAGCCTTGCGTCGCGATGTCGATATCATACAGTCTGCCGAAACCACCAAGGAAATAACAGCCACCGGCAACAATGATTGCAAAGATCGTAGAAATCAGAGTTCCCTTTCCAATTGCTTTCTCATCTTTGATTGCGTAGAACTTTTGTACCATCTGTGGAAGTCCCCATGTACCAAGCGATGTCAGGATAACGACACACAAGAGTCCAAAAGGATCCGGTCCGAAGAACGATGCAAATGCGCCCGGTGTGGATGTCACTTGTGCATCCTCTACACGTGCCAATGCATCGATTGCCTGCACAAATCCACCATTTGATTTTAATACAGATGCTATAACTGCTATGATTCCGATAATCATAATACAGCCTTGAATAAAATCATTAATTGCGGTCGCCATGTAACCTCCTGCGATTACATAGATACCGGTAAGCACTGCCATCACAACGATGCAGACCGTATAATCCAGATGAAATGCCATCCCGAACAATCGAGAAAGTCCGTTATAAAGCGATGCCGTGTACGGAATCAAAAAAACAAACACTATAAGAGATGCAAAGATCTTAAGCATCTTCGAATCAAACCGGACCCCGAAGAATTCCGGCATCGTCTTACTCTCTAAATGCTGGCTCATCGTTCTCGTCCTTCTGCCAAGTACATTCCATGCGAGCAGAGAACCGATAAACGCATTTCCAAGACCAATCCATGTAGAAGCAAGACCGAACTTCCATCCGAACTGTCCGGCATATCCGATAAAGATAACTGCAGAAAAATATGACGTTCCATATGCAAATGCAGTCAGCCATGGTCCAACATTTCTTCCACCTAATACAAATCCATTGACATCGGTAGCATGCTTCCGGCAGTAGACGCCGACACCGATCATCACTCCAAAAAATATTACTAACATAATAATTTTAATCGCCATTTTCTCTCTCCTTTTTCTTAAGTCAGGTGATTGTAAATTCCTTCAATCCAGTTCATTGTTTCTCCATCGCGTTATTGCGTAACGCTTTCCCGCATTAAAGTTTTTGATTAAAAGAATAGGGATGCCGACAAGCATCCCTGTCCCTTATCTTCTTTTAGTATTCAAATTTCTTCTCGAAGTAAGCCTTCAGATCTTCGATCTTCACACGCTCCTGCTCCATCGTATCACGATCACGGACAGTTACAGCGCCGTCTGTCTCAGACTCAAAATCGTAAGTCACACAGAACGGAGTACCAATCTCATCCTGTCTTCTGTAACGCTTACCGATATTTCCTCTGTCATCGAACTCACAGTTGTATGTCTTTGCAAGCTCTGCATAGATCCTCTCTGCACCTTCATTCAACTTCTTAGAAAGCGGAAGCACACCAATCTTAACCGGTGCTAATGCCGGATGGAAATGAAGTACCGTTCTCATATCCGGCTTCTCCTCGGTTCCGATGTTCTCCTCGTCATAAGCGGCGCAGAGGAATGCAAGCGTCACACGGTCTGCACCTAATGATGGCTCAACAACATATGGAATATACTTTTCCTTCTTCTCATCATCGAAGTATTCCATTGGCTCACCGGATGTATTCTGATGCTGTTTCAGATCGTAATCGGTACGGTCTGCGATTCCCCACAGCTCGCCCCAACCAAATGGGAACAGGAACTCAATATCCGTTGTACCCTTACTGTAGAAGCAAAGCTCTTCCGGAGAATGATCACGTGCACGCATCTCATCATCCTTGATACCAAGATCTTTCAGCCAGTTGATACAGAATTCTCTCCAGTAACGGAACCATTCCATATCTGTACCAGGCTCACAGAAGAACTCCAGTTCCATCTGCTCAAACTCTCTTGTACGGAATGTGAAGTTACCCGGTGTGATCTCGTTACGGAAGGACTTACCGATCTGACCAATACCAAACGGAATCTTCTTACGGGATGTACGCTGTACATTCTTGAAGTTAACGAAGATACCCTGTGCGGTCTCTGGTCTTAAGTAAACTGTATTCTTCGCATCCTCGGTTACACCCTGGAATGTCTTAAACATCAGGTTGAACTGACGGATACCGGTAAAGTTATGCTTACCACAGCTTGGACAACAGATATGATTGTCTTCTACATACTGCTCCATCTGCTCATTTGTCCAGCCATCAATGGAACCCTCAATCTCAATTCCGTTGTCAGCCATATAATCTTCAATCAATTTATCTGCACGAAAACGCTCGTGACACTCTTTACAGTCCATCAGAGGATCTGCAAATCCACCTAAGTGACCGGATGCCACCCATGTCTGTGGATTCATAAGAATGGCACAATCCACACCTACATTATAAGGATTCTCCTGAATGAACTTCTTCCACCATGCTTTCTTCACATTGTTTTTGAGTTCAACTCCAAGGTTTCCGTAATCCCATGTATTGGCAAGTCCGCCATAGATTTCGGAGCCCGGATACACAAATCCTCTGTTCTTTGCAAGTGCTACGATTTTGTCTAAAGTCTTTTCCATATTTTGTAAACCTTCCTTCCTCTCGCACCGGAGTGTGCGGATTCTTTTTATTTTTCGGTGTGACTTTCTTCACCATATGAAACATACAACATTTTACAGGCTAATGATTCAGATTGCAACCATATTTTTGAAATTCATATCTACCGTACAAATTTATACATCAGGCTTTTACAGGGATGATAGTATTTCCAGTGATTTGAATTCCCGGTCAACATACGCTTCCCGGAAACGGTCTGCCACGTACTTTAATTCTGCCATCGCCTCTTCACTTAACTGAAACGCATACAGCTTCGTGAGATCTGCCGACTGAATATATTGCAAGGTGTAAATAAGTGTTTCTGATACTGTCCGTGTAAGCTTCAGCTCTTTTCCGCAGGCATCACACAGAAGTCCTCCCGCCTTCGCATTGAAATATTTCAGTTCTTTCTTATTACAGCGTACACACGTATATGCATGGATGCCCTGCCCTTCGATGTCCATCAGCCGCACCTCAAACGCATAGCGGATCAGCTGATTGTCCACGGTTCCCTGTTCAAGTGCTTTAAGGGTTACATAAAGTAGATTCAGCTCGTTCACACAGTAACTGCCCTCTCTTGTATAATAGGACATAAACTCACATACATACGATGCATAACACATCTTCTCCATATCCAAGGGAAGTCCGGAAAAATATTCCCGGACCTCCGCTTTGACTAATGTATAGGAATCTCTTCCCGGAAATACGGTAAAGGTACCCATCACAAAGCTCTGGCTTGCCGCTCGGAGCTGACTTACCGCCTTTCTGGCACCATTTGCAAACACTGTGATTTTCCCTCGCTCCTTAGTCAAGATCACAAGACGTTTATCGTACTCTTTCACAAGTGTTGCATATAAAATTATACCCGTTACCTGTATTTCCTCACGCATTTTCTGTTATCTCTCTATTTCTTTTCCCGGTAATGACTCATCCAGATACGTATGGTAACATAAATCACAAATACTATGACCGCACCAACGAAAATCCATATCCGAACCGGTACATCTGCAATATTATAACAGCGGACATTGATCCACATCTGATTGATCTCCTTGTTCGCTGTATCATCAAAATACTGCATGACTGCACTCCGGTGCAGTACATCCTGCGTTGGATACTGTGCAAACAACTGTCTTCGCGTCTGTTCTTCCGGCACAGTCATAATGTAATCTTCATTAGTATCGTCACCACAGAAGAAAAATCCGACCGGATACTTGACCGTATCTTCCTCGTCATCCTCCGCCTCATAATTCCATTTCAGATAATCATAAACCGTATCGTCATCGCCACCGCTGATCACGGATGTATAACCAATGTAGTACATGTTACGCACCGCATTGTCCGGACGAGACACAAAGTTTACAAATGCCTCAGCGGCCTGCTGTTTTTCCGCATCCTGTCCGATTCCGCTTTTCAGCATAACCCAGCCGTCAAACCACAGGTTCGTTGACTCCTTCGGAACCGCAAAATCCAGATAGAAATCATCCTCTTCTGCCTGATCCATCGCATAGACAGCATCGCCTGACCACTGGTAGTTCGCAACAACCTTTCCGCTGATCATATCGGCTTTACCGCTGTCTGTCTCAAACGAATAAACATTGCCCTGCATATCCTGGAGGATGTCCTCTACATTCTCAATCGTATCGGAATCCACATCATTCATAATCTGCATCAATCGTTCCTGATAATCCGGTGCATTGCGAAGCGATTCATCCATCAGTTCTTCTTTTCTGTAAGAACCAAGTGCCGCAAAATAAGAATCCCGGACATTATCCTTGATCGTAACCTGACGCTTGAACTTGTCATTCAGAAACACATCCCATGTAGACGCTTCCTCCTCTGTCATCTTCTCCGGATTATAAAGGACACCCGTTACGCCCCACATATAGCCTGCCGCATATTCACTCCACGGCTCACCGCCGATCTCATTTTCATCAAATGTGTCCCTGATATAATCGGATACCCCGCGAACATAGTAATTATCCGGATTATCCATATCATAAAATCCATCCGAAAATGGCACCAGCTTTTTTTCAGCCATCAGCTTCATGATCATATAATCAGACGGACAGACAAGGTCATACACATCCCCTAGCGTCAGCTGGTTATACAGATCCTCGTTCGTTCCGAAGCACGAATACTCAACCTCCACGCGCTTGCCGTACGTCTCGTAATACCACTCGGTAAAATCATCGACCATTGAATTCTCACCGAAGATTTCCGCACCATTTTCAAGCTCCATGCGTTCTTCCTCGTCCCAGTCACCAAGATCGATATATTCCTCCCAGTTGCAGACACGCAGCTTGATCACGTCGTCATTTTCCTGTGCGTGTGTGATCTTTGTTCCCGGCACCATCGCCAGAAATGTCATCATGGCTGCCGCCGCAACGGCCGTCACACATTTTAACATCTTATTTCTCATTGCGGGCACCTCCTTTTTCAGAGGTTGTCTTTCTGCCAGCCACATTCATGACAACCACTGCCAGAATAACGATCAGGAAGATCACTGTCGAAAGCGCCCAAAGCGCAGTTTTGATTTCTGTCTGTGAACCCTTGGTTGCATTGACAACATACGTACTGATCGTGTTAAACGTTGCCGGTTTTGTATAGCTTGCGATGAAATAATCATCGAGCGAAAGTGTGATTGCCAGCGCAAATCCGGATACGATACCCGGCATGATCTGCGGGATCACAACCTTACGGAGTGCCATCGACGGAGACGCACCAAGATCCATAGCCGCCTCATACAGACTCGCATCCATCTGCTTTAGTTTCGGAACCACAGACAGATACACAAATGGCGCGGATAACACTACATGTCCGATCAGCAACGGCACATAGCTTTCTTTATTCATGCCAAATGCAACAATCAGCAGCACGCAGATGGAAAAACCGGTTACAACATCTGCATTGACAACCGGAATCTGGTTGGCTGTGTTAATAAAGTTCTTCGCAAATTTCTTGGAATAAAACGCGCCAATCGCACCCATCGTTCCAAATATCGTAGCAAGCAGGGATGAAACAAGTGCCAGAAGAACCGTTCCGACAATCATATCCCGAAGCTCGCCCTTTGTGAAAAGTGTTACATAATTCTGCATAGAAAATCCGTGAATTGATCCAATATTCCCGGAATCCGTAAAGCTGTATACCGCCAGAATCAGAATCGGTGCATAGATGACAAACAGCATAAGAATTAAAAATAATTTTCCAATCGCCTTTTTCATTAGATCAATGCACCTCCTCTTCCCTCGTCAGAATCCGAGTATTTGTTCGTAAAGAGGGTGAAAATCAATATAATCAAGAGCAGAATCAGTGCAATCATCGATCCATTGTGCCAGTCGTAGGATGCAAAATAGCTTCCGATCAGACTACCCATAATATAAGTACTGTTATAAAGCATATCCAGCACAACATAGTTTGTCATAGATGGCAGAAACACCATCGTAATTCCACTGATGATGCCCGGCACGGAAAGAGGCAATGTCACCTTCAAAAACGTCTGTACCGGATTCGCGCCAAGATCACCTGCCGCCTCAATCAGGCTCGTGTCTAACTTCATCAACGTTGTATACATCGGCAGAATCATGAATGGAAGAAAATCATAGGTCATACCGATGACAGAATTTAAAAACGGATGCAGGGCAAGATTTCCCTCTAACACCGTAAGTATCTCTTTTAATGCAGTAATACGCAGTGTGAAATTGATCCACATCGGCATAACAAATGCAACTAAGATTACATTTTTATGCCGCATATTGCTGCGTGCTAAGATATACGCAATCGGATATGCAAGCAGTACACAAACGCAGGTAGTCACAACTGCCAGCGCAAAGCTGTACGCAAGTGTACCGATCGTATTCGGGCTCGTAAAGAATGCCGCCAGATTCTGCACGGTAAACTGACCTTGTCCGTTTGTAAACGCATAATATAAAAGAACAAACAATGGGGCTACTACAAACAGCAATAGAAAAAGTGCATAAGGTATACCCAGTCCGCTCTTTGCAAAACGTGAAGAACGCATACAATATCACTCCTTTTCTATTTCTTGATGGAAAACTGGATATGCTCCTCCGGAATAACCAGACTTACATAGTCATCCATATTCCACAGGTATTCATCGTTAACGATGAAATCCTCATCCATATCCGTACGAACCACGTAGCTGTAATGATCCCCCTTGTAAATCAGGTTGATGATATGTCCGCAGACGATACCCTCTTCCTCATTATCGCTCATGGAAATATGCCGTGGCTTGATTGCAAGCACGACTTTCAGTTTCTCATAGTCAATCACATCACCATGTGCATCTAAAAGCTCATGATTGTCGTTAAACTTAGAGCCCGGAATGATCTTTGTCAGATCACATTGGATCTTACCATCAAAGATCGTAAGCTCATAATTCTTGTCTACATCACTCTCAATCTTATTCAGTGTATGTTCCGGAATCATGATATGGATACCGTCCGGTTCCACATTCAGACCAACCTGGCTTCCAACCGCTGCGGTCTTTGTCGACTGGATCACAATCTCGTTCTTGCCGGATTCCACTGTAATCTCATAGTGGACACCCTTGAATACAACCGATGTAACCGTTCCTGTGATTGCACCATTCTCCGGCGTTGTAATCTCAACATCCTCCGGCCGCACAACGACTTCCACCAGCCGTCCATGCTCGACATCATCCACACAGGCAAATTCTGCTCCGCAGAAACGCACCTTGAGCTTGTCTGTCATGATGCCCGTAAAAATATTACTCTCGCCGATAAAGTCTGCAACGAATGCATTTTTCGGCTCATTATATATATCTTCAGGAGTTCCGATCTGCTGCATGCGTCCTTCGGACATGACAACAATCTTGTCCGACATTGTAAGCGCCTCCTCCTGGTCGTGTGTTACATAGATAAAGGTAATACCGAGTCTTTCATGCATACTTTTCAGTTCGAGCTGCATCTCCTTACGCATCTTTAAGTCGAGCGCACCGAGCGGCTCATCAAGAAGCAGGATTTGTGGCTCATTGACCAGTGCGCGCGCGATTGCGATTCGCTGCTGCTGTCCACCGGACAAGGTTGCTACCTTCCGCGTCTCAAACCCTTCCAAGTCTACCATCTCCAGAACTTTCTTTACCTTCCGCTTAATCTCGTCCTTCGGCAGCTTCTTAAGCTTTAATCCAAAGGCGATATTGTCAAAAATGTTTAAATGTGGAAACAATGCATACCGTTGAAATACTGTATTGATCGGGCGTTTGTTTGGTGGTAGATTTCCAATCTCTTTACCATCTAACAGTATTTCTCCCTCTGTAGGAATTTCAAACCCCGCAATCATGCGGAGTGTCGTGGTCTTACCACAGCCTGAAGGCCCTAAAAACGTTACGAATTCGCCCCTTTTTACCGTAAGGTTAAAATCCTCTACAGCGACAAACCCATCCTCAAATGTTTTTGTGATGTGCTTTAGCTCAATAATGTTTGTTGAACTAGTGTTGTTTTCCAATAAACTCTCATCCTCCTTGTGTTCCTGACATCCTTATCCATGGCATTGGCGGATACAGGCCAGATTTTCCTTTCGTATTCTCTACGAAAATGCATAAAAATATGCTTGTTTTTCATTACAAAAACAAGCATATTTTATCAGATTCATTTTCTATTTACAATAAAATTTTTAACGTCCATGATATTTTCTGTCTTCTTCTTCGTACTTTGGAGAACAGGTAAGCTGAACACCTATTTTCTTTAAGAGCTGCTCATCAACAGAAGAAAGTAATACAGTTGAATGTGCCTGACAATTCTTCAACTTGGAAAGCTGTTCAATAGCAAGCTTTGCTTTCTCATCCTGTGCCGCCGTCGTGGAAAGTGCAATCAGAATTTCATCGGTATGCAGTCTTGGATTATGACTGCCAAGATACTGAATCTTCAGCCTCTGAATTGGCTCGATTGCCTCCTTCGAGACTAACTGTACCTCATGCGGGATTCCGGCAAGTACTTTGAGTGCATTTAAAACTGCGGCTGCCGATGCACCGAGCAGATCTCCGGTCTTTCCGGTTACAATCGTACCATCTGCAAGCTCGATTGCCATCGCCGGATGTCCGGTCTCCTCTTCCCTCGCCAATGCTTTCTTTGCCACCAGACGATCATCCATAGAGACACCTGCCTGACGCAGTAAAAGTTCCAATTTATTCTTATCATCCTTCGATTGTCCGTAACGTTTTCTATCACACAGGCAGCGATAATACCGGCGAATAATCTCCTGTGCCGACGCTTCGCAGCATACCTTGTCATCAATGATACATTTTCCCGCCATATTAACCCCCATGTCTGTTGGGGACTTGTATGGGCTTCTTCCGGCAATCAGTTCAAATATCGTTGCAACAACCGGGAATATCTCGATATCGCGGTTGTAATTAACGGTTGTCTCACCATATGCTTCGAGATGGAACGGATCAATCATGTTGACATCATTCAAGTCTGCTGTTGCTGCCTCATAGGCAAGGTTAACCGGATGCTTCAGTGGCAGATTCCAGATTGGAAAAGTCTCGAACTTCGCATATCCGGCTTTCACACCACGTTTATATTCATGATACAGCTGAGACAGACAGGTTGCCATCTTTCCACTGCCCGGTCCCGGCGCTGTGATGACGACAAGCGGTCTCTCCGTCTCAATGTATTCATTCTTTCCATATCCTTCATCACTCACAATATGGGCAATATCACTCGGATATCCCACAATCTTATAGTGACGGTAAGACTTGATGCCAAGCTCCGCAAGCTTCTTGCGGAAAAGCTCTGCGGATGCCTGTCCGGCATACTTTGTCAGACATACACTACCGACATAGAGTCCCACTGCCTGAAACTCATCAATTAGACGCAGCACATCCATATCATAGGTGATTCCATAATCACCACGAACTTTGTTGTTCTCGATATCCTCCGCGCTGATCACGATTACGATTTCTGCCTGATCCTTTAACTGTAACAACATCTGCAGTTTTGAATCCGGCTGAAATCCCGGAAGAACACGTGATGCATGATAGTCATCAAACAGTTTGCCTCCAAACTCCAGATATAATTTATTATCAAACTGTGCGATCCGGTCACGTATATGCTGTGACTGCATCTCTAAGTACTTCTGATTATCAAAACCAATCTTCATCTTAATTGTCCTCCCGATATCCGTAATTTCGAAGAAGAGTGTCACTGTCTCTCCAGTCCTTCTTCACCTTTACCCATAGCTTTAAATTCACTTTCATATCCAATAAATTTTCCATGCTGATACGTGCTTTTGTACCTATTTTTTTCAACATTGCGCCCTGTTTTCCGATGATAATTCCCTTATGGGAATCCCGCTCACAAATAATTGTTGCATCAATATCCATACAGCTCCCGTCCGGACGTTCCTTCATCCGGTCAATTACAACAGCGATGCCATGTGGGATTTCCTTATCTAACTGGCGCAGTGCCTGTTCTCGGATCATCTCCGCCACAATCTGGCGTTCCGGCTGATCCGTGATTGTATCCTCATCGTAAAACTGTGGACCAAACGGAAGCAGCCGCTTTAACGTCTTAATAAGCTCCGCCTGATTGTGTCCACGCAGTGCAGAAACCGGAACAATCGCATCAAAATCATGTACTTCCTTGTATGTGTTTATAGCATCCGCAACTGCCTGTTTATCTACCGTATCTGTCTTGTTGATGACAAGTACCACCGGTGTATTTACCTTACTTAACACATCAATGATATGACGTTCACCCGCACCGATAAATGTCGTTGGCTCCACGATCCACATAACGATATCTACCTCATTTAATGTGGAATACGCAACATTCATCATATACTCGCCAAGCTTGTTTTTCGCCTTGTTGATACCCGGTGTATCCAAGAATATAATCTGTCCCTCGTCATCTGTATATACTGTCTGAATCCGGTTTCTCGTCGTCTGCGCTTTGCTGCTTGTAATCGCAATCTTCTGTCCGATCAGATGGTTCATCAACGTGGACTTTCCTACGTTTGGGCGTCCGATAATAGCAACAAATCCGGATTTGTATGTCGATAAGTTATCCATATGTCTCTCCCTGTGTTTTCTTCCTAAAATACACTCTTTACTTCTGCAAATGCATCCTTCGCGTCTTCAAGCCGCGCTTCATCGCCGATTGCGCAAATCACACCGCCATCAACTGCTGCCTCTACATATCCGGCAAGTCCACGAATCACCTCCGGCGTCGCGCCAAGTACTTCATCTCTTGCCTGCTGCAAATCTGCATCATCAATTCCCATCAGATAACATATGAGGCTAAAATTACCATCCGCCGATGGAGTAAGCGGCGCGTCCATCTTGCTGATTGCTCCAATGATATATTTCGTCATATCGCGTTCATCTGCCTCAAAGTTCTTCACATATTCCGGTGCCTTCTTATAAATCTCATATGTTTCCATCAAATTAGGATCACGGTAAGAAGTAAAATATGCATTTCCACTACGGTTAAAACTGCACATGCAGCCATAAGCACCGCCCTTCACACGCACATTAATCCACAGATAATCGTACGAGAAGATACACTGTAATACATTCAAAGCCCCGGTATACTCATATCCACGTTCACAGAAATTACCGGCTGTCGCTACATATTGCACCTGACTTGCCGTCTTGAAGCCTTCGTTCTTTTTTACTACCGGAATTTCCTTCACATTCTCAAACGCCAGTCTTGTCGATAGCTTGCAGGAGAGTCTGCTCAGGCTCTCGGTCAGCGTATCCTCCGGTTTCTTATCTGAAGTAAAGTTCACAAGCAGCGAATCTCTGCGCAGAAGCTGTCCAAGTGTCTCCTGCAGATCTGCCACCAGTTTCTCATACCGTTCCTCAAAATGATCATCCAGATCTGACAGATACATATAATAATCAATCCCCTCTGTCAGTTCCTTCACAACACCGATTGGAGAAATATACGAAGTCGCACGACCTGCTGCCGTCGTGTGACCATTTGCAAGTATATCATCCTTCATGGCGGCGCGCGTCTCTGCGATAATCTCTTTTAAGCGCTTCTTATCTGAAAGCTTCGAAGTAAATAATATCTCCTCAACTAACTCCATCGTCTTATCGAGCTGTGCATCCAACATCTTCGCACTGACAATAAAATGTGTGATATAGCCACCATACTCTTTCTTATTTGTGACTGCTGTGCTAAATCCAATACCACCAGTATACAAATTGATTTCATTTGATAACGCACTATAGCTGAAATGCTCCGTATCCACATACTTAAAGATCTCCGTCAAAAGCGCAATTACAGGGAACTTATCATAGTCGATATCATCCATACAGAAATTCAGGCTTATATACGTGATTCCATTCGTGAAAATGTCATGACTTAATACCTTGACATGTTCAATTTCCAAAATACGGTTGTTCGTCTTTCTTGCATGCTTCTCTATATCATCGATTGTAAGCATTGGAATCTTCTTCAAGTCTTCCTCCGCATCGCCGGAACTCTGGTACTCCTTCAGATGTACCATATTTGCACGAATTTCTTCGATATCTTCCGCAGAGAGTGTCTCCTTGTATGCAGCAAGCTGTGCCTTCTCGCGCCGGACAATCTCGTTGTTAAGTCCCTTCTTTGGCATCAGCAGACAATATGTTTTATGCATATTTTTCAAGATATACTTATCAATCAGAGCTTCAAAATATCCGGTCTGCACATCCTGTTTCAACGCATCATAGACTTCATTTAAACTGAACAGATCAAGCGCTGCTGCATCATCATAAAGCCATGTGGAAAATGCATTTAACCCAAGCATCAATCCCTTCGGGAATCGACCAAAATTGCCTTCCTTATGTTTAAACTCAAAATAATTGATTGCGGCAAGCAGAGACTTTTTGTCCATTCCATCCTTTACAAGAGAAGTAAGTGTATCCTCAATTACCCGGATGAAGCATTCTAAATTCTCTACATTTGCATTCTTCGCAATGATAGAGAAGGTAGGCTGTTTGATGCCATCATCAAAGGATGACAGAATGTCCTTACCTATTCCTGCATCAATCAATGCTTTTTTCAGCGGTGCACCGGGCGCAGATAACAAAGCATATTCCAAAATTGAAAATGCCGTACATAATTTTTTGTCTGCACTTGTACCAATAACCATATTGTAAGTCAAATACGTGTTATCCTGCTCCGATTCATTCTCTGCAATTGAGTAATACTCACGTACCTCCGACGGCTTCTCAAATGCAGGTTCATCTGCCAATGCGGAATCGATTTCTAAATAGTCAAAGTTCTGTAAATACTCCTCATCAATAAATCGAAGTTCCTTCTCCACATCCATATCACCATACAGATAAATATAACTGTTACTTGGATGATAATACCGCTTATGGAATGCAATAAAATCCTCCTGTGTAAGATTCGGAATCGCAGCTGGATCTCCACCGGATTCAAATCCATATGCAGTATGTGGCAGCAAAGACTTCTCGATGATACGATAAAGCTGCTGTTCCGGTGAGGAGTACACACCCTTCATCTCATTAAATACAACACCGTTATAAGTAAGCTCACCTGTTTCCTCGTCAATCTCATAATGCCAGCCTTCCTGCATCATGATTTCTTTTTTCTCATAGATATTCGGGTAAAAAACCGCATCCATATAGACATGCATCAAATTATGGAAATCCTTGTCATTCAGACTGGCAAGCGGATATACCGTCTTATCCGAGTAAGTCATCGCATTTAAAAATGTATTCAGACTACCCTTACAGAGTTCCACAAACGGATCCTTGACCGGGAACTTTCTTGAGCCGCAAAGTACCGAATGTTCCGTGATATGTGGCACACCGGTATCATCAGCCGGAGGTGTACGGAAACCGATTGTAAATACTTTATTCGTATCATCATTCTCGATGACAGCCACCCGTGCCTTTGTCTTATTGTGGGAAAGGATATATCCATATCCATTGACTTCCTTTAATTCTTTTTTTTCCACTACCGTATACGCGGTCAGATTCTCTAAATTACTCAAACGATTAATCCTCCATCTACTGTTTCTAATTATTTCAAATTCTCCGGTCCAAAACTTTCCGGAAACAGATCTTCAAATGTATATACCTTATAATCATCCATTGTACGTGCTAAGATCACAACAAACGCAGACGGATCGACGAACTCCCGCAACACCTGTCTGCACACACCGCATGGTGCAGTGTATCCGGTCTGCGCAAGCGCATCTTCCCCGGACTTTCCGCCTACAATCGCGATTGCCGTAAATTCCCTGCAGCCTTCACTCACAGCCTTAAACACAGCTGTCCGCTCTGCGCAGTTTCCCGGTGTAAATGCCGCGTTTTCAATATTGCATCCTGTGTATATTTTCGCATCTGTCCCAAGCAATGCCGCCCCGACTGCAAACTGCGAATATGGTGCATACGAAAACTTCCTTGCATCTGTTGCAAGTCTAATTAGATTTTGTATTTTCTGTTTTGTCAATTCCATATACCTGTTTATCCTGAATTTTGTTAATTGCGGTACCAAATACCTACACTTCTGTCAGTCGGTAATCAACAACCGCCTTGACGTCACCTGCTTCTTTACCACTCATCTTGATAATCACATGTGTTTCCGTTCCGGCTTCCGTCTCGGTTTCCTGCAGTACCCGCTCAATCACAAGGGTTTCCTTATAACGTGCCTGACTTTTATACTCCACACGAATCCGGTTGACACGTGTGATATCCTCGACATATTCATTTGCAAGCAGGATATATTTTGCATTGCTCATATGTCCGTTGTAATCGATATCCGCTTTCGGTACAACAACTGTATCAACTTCTTCAAATTCCTTTGGCAGACGGATCTTTCTACCGCATTTTTCCATCGGATACCGCGGTTCGATCTTATAGCCCTTCGCATCCTCTTCCTCAATCCGAACCGGATGTTTTGTCTCCATGTCCATAAGTGTCCACATTGAATCTGCACAGACAATATCCGCGCCATTTTCATCCGTGACAATTACATTACGATAGCCTATCGACGTTGCAAATTCATACGCCCACGTCTTCACGCTTATCTCCTCGAACATCTTCGGGATACGGCGAATCTCAATATTCCAACTGATTGCGAACCATGTCCGCTTATGCTCAAGCATATAGTCAATGCCTCTGCCAACCGACTCCGAATTGATGTTAACGCAATCCTGCATGGCATCCATCAGACTTCCAAATGACATCCTTCTCGTTGCATCCACATCCGAAAAAAGTACTTTTTTATTATATGTGTACATAATATACCCCTTTATCACGCACGGTTTTCGTGACAGGTAAAATAAATTACCTGATATTCCTTTGCGACTTCTCTTACAAATACTCTTCCGCGCTCTATTTTTTCCTCATCGAGATTCACAAACGGATCATCCAGAATCAGAAATGGCTTTTCGTCCCGGTACATTGCATCCGCGAATGCAAGACGCATGCATAAGCCCGTCAGATCCTGATATCCCCGGCTGAAATATCCCATATTTCGATACATTCCCTGCTCCTGCTTCTCCATCTCAAATGTCGCAGAAAGCCCATATGCCGTTCCGGCATCACCTGTCAGCATCCGGTAATACCTTTGAAATGCATCCATAACCGGTGCCTGATAACGTGCACCGTAATCTTCCTTTGCCTGCGTCAAAAAAGCCTTAGTCTTTTGTATTATATCACACTTTTCCCGAAGCGTAATCACTTCTTCGTTAAGAGATTGCAATTTTCTTTCCTTCTCAGTCAGTGCATCATACTCACTCTCTAATTCATCGAGTCTCCGGCTATATTGCAAAATCTGTCTCGACAGCGTCTCCATCTCTGACGCCCGCTGTTGCTGCTGTTTCTCCGAAAGCGGCTTTGGCTGCACGGTTTTTATCTCAATCTGTCGTTTCTTTCTGACTATTGCATAGCCAAACAGCATACATGCACCTGCAATCAGGCTGAATCCACCACAGATGAGAATTAACATACGATAGCCTTTTCCTGCTGCAAGCAACGCATACACGATCACAAGCAGACCTAAAATGATGCCTGTGATTCCTTTATATTTCTTCTGTTCGTATCGTTCATCTTGCCTGCGCTGCATGGTATTGATGTGTTCCTGTCCGGTTGGGCTTGCATCTTCTTCCTTATCGTTTTCCCCCGTCAGGTTTCCAGCCACACATGCATTCCAATTTGCCTTAACTGCGGTCAACTGACCGGAAATCGTATCTATTTCTTCCTGCACAGCGTTTTTTGCCTGTATCTCCTGTGCAAGCATGCGTGCTTCCCGCTCAAGCTTCGCAAGTTTTCCGGTACTTCGTTTATCTGATAGCTGATTGATTGCATCCGCAAGCTTTTTATTCGCCACGTCATAACATGCCATATCCTCATTTTCTTCCATCTGACTTCCAAGCTTCGCGCTCACACTGTCTGTCGCCGCAACCGCCGCGCATTCTGTCTGTCCGATATAGATGGTTCGCGTAAATGACTCTGCATCGATTCCGAATAACTCCTGTCCAATCAGTTCCGAAAAATCTATACTGTCAATCAGTGTATTCGCATCCTGTAACCGGAAAGAGTCTCCCTTTGCCGTCTTCCCAAAGACACGCGACAGCAGATAGTATTTTCCATCCGACGTAAATGTTAGCTGTCCGCCATAGGTGCCACCCTGCCACGGCTGGTAACGCTTCCGCTCCTTCTCAAGTTCCATCCGTTTTGTCTCCCCGGCAAAACCATAGAACATCACGCGGAGAAACGCAGCAAATGTACTTTTTCCTGCGCCGTTTGGAAGTACAATCGCATTATAACCATCTGCAAAATCATAAGAAAAATCCGAAAGCTTTCCAAAATTTTCAATATGACAGGTCAGTAATCTCATACAAACGCCTCCCCGGCAAGTGCCAATATTCCAGTCTGAATAATTTTTGTCTTCTGCTCGTCCGAAAGATCTGTCTGTGCATGAACCAGCCGCACAAACTCGCCTTTTAATGACACATCATACGCATATGCATCATAGTCAATCTCCGGTATCGTCTGATCTACAACTTTCACATAGAAATAGACTTGTGATAACTGCATCGCAAGCAGTTCTGTATCCACTTCCACATTCACAGGCAGGCTTCCAGTCAGACAAACCTTCACCATATCGGCAGCCTGCACCTGTATTCCCTGTAACGTTTCCCTGATAGCATTCAAGACACCCACACCAGATGCACACGCACTTACATCTACAGAAACCTCCCACAATCTGCGGCTTGCAAATGGCACAAATGTATCCTGGATCTTATGATGCGCCGCATCAATATCAAGCAGGCAGAATCCATGTACTCCACATTCATCAAATCCTCTGCCCTCTAAACAACCGGGATACACATAGATGCCTCTCGCATCGAGTTTCTCCCGCTTATATGTATGAACATGTCCAAGTGCCAGATAATCAATTCCCTTGTTTTGCAGCGCAGCAAGCGGAATCTGCTCAGCATCCTGTCTTACACCACTTGCATATGGCGTCTCCTGTCCATGCAGCATCACAAGATTGATATGCTTCGGCTCAAGCCTGAGTGATGAATATAGTGTCTGTACGTTGTGCGCAGAACTTTCCGCACCGGTAATCACAATTGTTGCGCCATCTTCTTCCCATGCATACGAACGCCATGTTTCCCCAAACAGCTTCAGATTATCCGGAATTTTCTCCAACGACTGCAGAAATCCATCCGCATCATGATTTCCCCGCAGATAAAAAAATAAAATTTCCGGATGTTCAGTAATCGCTGATTGCACTGCATTTCCTGTTAATCGGTCAATCTTCTTCGTATCAAATAGATCTCCGGCAATCAGGATGCCATCCACCGATTGATCAGCTGCATAATCCACCATACGCAGAAACGTATGCAGAATCTCGGTTTTTCTCTGCTTCTGCTTATCTCCATCCAGATGCGCAGACAAAGAAGAATTCAAATGAATATCTGCACAATGTAATAATTTCATTCGCTGTTCCTTTCTACCGCTGCTTATAATATTTCAAGTCCCAACCGGCTTTTCCATTTCAAGACACGAGCAACTGATGCATCAATTTGTGTCTCATCGATTTCTCCGTTTTTAACTGCCTGTATCACCGCTTTAATCTGTTCCTGATAATTTGTGGAAAGCAGCATATCATTTCCTGCTTTCACTGCCCGCACTGCCGCCTCTTCCAGATCATAACCCTCAGACACGCCGTTCATCATTAAATCATCTGTAATCACCACGCCATCAAACCGCAGCACATTCCGTATCTCACCGTGCACCTTCTCTGACAGGGATGCCGGATAGTCGTTATCAATTGCCGTGACCACATTATGGCTGACTAATATACAATCTGCCCCTGCATTCACCCCGGCTTCAAACGGAATATAATCCTGCGTCACGAACTGCTCATACGTCCTTGTATCCTCAATCCGGTTCACATGGGTATCCCCATTACTGCCATACCCCGGAAAATGCTTTAATACCGTACCAATCTTCTCTGAGCGCATCACGGTAACAACGGTATCGACATATTCTGCTGTCTCTTGTGGATCATCTCCAAAAGAACGTTCATATATAAAGTCACTTTTATTTCCGGACAAATCACAGACCGGTGCGAAGTTGACATTAATACCATATGATAACAACAGTTTTGATTTTTCTTCTGTGTCCATCCGTATCGCATCCATACCTCCCGATGCATAGATTGACCTTGGAGATTGAAATGTATGATCTGCCAGCGCACTATACTTGCTGACACGAATAACCGTACCACCTTCTTCGTCCGTTCCTATTAGCAATGGGATATCGGAAGCCTCCTGAAAGGACTGTATCTTCTCCGTCAGGGAATCTGCCGTCTCACCTGCCAAATCTCCAGCAAATAAAATAATGCCCCCAACCGGATATTGCATTAGCTCATCCGGTCCGAAGCGTCCATCATTTTTTACGAAAAACATCTGTCCAACCTTTTCTTCCAAGGTCATTGTTTTAATCTTCTCCTGAATTCTCACATCCAGGACAGTCATCTGTGCATCTGACGATGTATGTTCAATCTCTGCAATCGGTTTCTCTGTTGCATCCGGCTTTGGCGAAGTTGTCGTACTCATGTGTTCCGTCGTTTCTGATTGCATACGCTCGCCATCCCGAAGAAGATTTTCCGAACCAAAGATTCCAAAAAAAACCATACAGATGATTAGTATTCCATATAAAATTTTTTTATGTCGATGCGTCATTACCCATTCGATTTAAATCATATATTGATCCGATTGCTCATTGTTCCAATCCACCAGATCCTGCAATGTAATATTGTCTACAACATCCGATATCGCATCATAAAGTCTTTCCCAGATGCGAACCGTCACGCAGCCACTTCTTCTATCACAGTCAATTGGATTTTGTCCAACACAGGCAACCGGGGCAAGTTCGCCTTCCGTCAATCGTAAGATCATACCGACTGTATAATCCTTTGGTGCACGGGAAAGCAGATATCCACCCTGCGCACCTCGGATTCCACGCACAAATCCTGCCTTATTCAATACAGAAATAATCTGCTCCATATATTTTTCAGATATATTCTGCCTCTTTGCAACATCTTTTAAACTAATCGGTTCTCCGGTATTATAAACTGCCAAATCCAGCATCAGGCGAAGCGCATATCTTCCCTTTGTTGATATTTTCATGCAAATTCCTCCATAAAAGTAACCGATTACATAATTTTCAGTCTCGTTGCTGTTCGCAGATACCAAAAATTATATAATCGGCACTAACATAAGTCAAGATAACGAACAATATTTTATCCGTTCATTTTCTCCGCTTACTGCTCTGCAAATAATGCGGTAGACAGATATCTGTCACCGGAATCCGGAAGCAATGCAACGATTGTCTTTCCTTTGTTCTCCGGTCTTTTTGCTAAAATATCTGCTGCTTTTAATGCCGCGCCGGATGAGATACCAACCAGAACACCCTCAGCTCTTGCGAAGGCTCTTCCCTCTTCAAATGCATCATCGTTCTCGATTGTAATAATCTCATCGTAAATCTTCGTATTCAGTACCTTTGGCACAAATCCGGCTCCGATTCCCTGAATCTTATGAGATCCGGCCTGACCTGTTGAAAGAACTGCACTTGTTGCAGGTTCTACTGCCACAATCTTTACATCCGGATTCTTAGACTTCAAATACTCACCAACACCGGTCAGCGTTCCACCTGTACCAACACCGGCTACAAAGATATCAACCTTGCCCTCTGTCTGCTCCCAAATCTCCGGTCCGGTTGTCTTCTTGTGCATCTCGGAATTGGCAGGGTTATCAAACTGTCCAAGGATGATTGCACCCGGAATTGACTCCTTCAACTCTTCTGCCTTTGCAATAGCACCCTTCATTCCCTTAGAACCATCTGTCAATACAAGCTCTGCACCATATGCCTTCAGAAGATTTCTACGCTCTACACTCATGGTCTCAGGTAATGTCAGGATTGCACGATAGCCCTTTGCTGTTGCAACAGCTGCAATACCGATACCTGTATTTCCGGATGTTGGCTCAATGATTGTTGCGCCCGGCTTAAGCTCTCCCTTTTCCTCAGCATCCTCAATCATAGCTAGTGCAATACGATCCTTTACGGATCCTGATGGATTCAGGTACTCCAGCTTTACGAACAGATTTACATCTGTCACGCCTGCCTTCTTTGCATAACGGTCTGCTGCAAGCAATGGTGTATTACCGATTAATTCCAACGCGCTTTTAATTACTTTACTCATAATGTCTACCTCCGAATTTTTCTATACTTTCTATCATTTTATATTTCCCTATATTCCTACTTATTAAGTAGGATTTGAATGTATTATAACACGATAAAATCATTTGTCAATTGTTTTTTTTATTTTTTTATTTTTTTATTTTTTTATAAAAAAATAAGAAACCGTATTAAACGGTTCCTCTTTTTGCCAATTCCCAAAACGCGACCGCGCTCGCAGCCGCCACATTCAGAGAATCTACACCATGTGTCATCGGTATCTTGACGGTATAATCACTGTGTATGATTGTTTCCTGCCGCAGCCCTTCCCCTTCTGTACCAAGGATCACAGCGAGCTTATTAAGCTTCTCAAACCGAGGGTCACAGATTTCACACGAATCATCCCGGAGTGCCATTGCTACACACGGAAATCCGAGTGCATGAAGAACCTGTGCTGTATCCTCTGATGACTTTGGCAGATATGTCCACGGAATCTGAAACACCGTACCCATACTGACACGGATTGCTCTGCGATATAACGGATCGGCACATCCATGTGTCAAAAGCACTGCATCCATGCCAAGTGCCGCCGCCGAACGGAATATCGCACCGACATTTGTCGGATTCATCACATCCTCGAGCACAGCAATCCGGTGCATATTTCCACATAAAGCACCTGCTTTCGGAAGGTTCTTCCGATCCATCGCACATAACATTCCACGCGTCAGCTTAAAGCCTGTAATCTGCGTCAATATATCAAACTTTGCAGTATAAACTGGAATATCTCCACACCGATCCAACAATGCCTGTTGTTCGGGCAGTTCTTCCTCGTCCATCAGGACTGAGATAGGATGATACCCGACAGCAAGTGCCCGCTCCACGACGATCGGACTTTCCGCAATAAAGATACCCGGTTTTGGTTCCAGGTAACGAAGAAGCTGCACCTCTGAAAGTCTGGTATATATATCCAGCCCTGCATCCTGTAAATTCTGTATAGATATAAAATGTGGCATGAACACACATCCCCTTTCCGTGACATGTGTCCATGCCGCAATCTTAACCTTTATTTATGAGAAATAAGCAACTCCGGACTCAAAAATCTTCTGGTCCTGATCTCCGTAAATATTTACTGCCACTGCTGTTCCCTTACGCTCAGAGTGTGCCATCTTACCAAGTACACGTCCATCCGGACTTGTGATACCCTCGATTGCATAGTAAGAACCATTGACATTGTAATATTCGTCCATCGTCGGATTGCCATCCATATCGACATACTGAGTTGCAACCTGTCCATTTGCGAAGAGCTTCTCTGTCCACTCTTTGCTTGCAACAAAACGTCCTTCACCATGTGAGATTGGTACGGTATACACACCGCCAAGCTTTGCCTTCTGCAGCCATGGGCTCTTGTTTGTAACAACCTTAGTATAAACCATCTTGGACTGATGACGGCCGATGCTGTTGATTGTCAGTGTCGGTGAATCATCCTCCTGCGGACGAATCTCGCCGTAAGGAACAAGACCAAGCTTGATGAGTGCCTGGAAACCGTTACAAATACCAAGTGCCAGTCCATCACGCTCATGCAGAAGCTTCATAACCTCATCTGCAATCTTTGCATTCCGGAATGCAGTTGCAATGAACTTTCCGGAACCATCCGGCTCATCACCGGCGGAGAATCCACCTGGGAACATGATAATCTGACTCTCACTGATTGCCTTTGTAAATGCATCTACCGAATCACGGATACCCTGTGCATCCATATTGCGGAATACGATTGTCTGAACCTCAGCACCCGCATTCTCAAATGCCTTTGCTGAATCATATTCACAGTTTGTTCCCGGGAATACCGGAATAAATACCTTTGGTTTTGCGACTTTATTCTTTGCTACATAGATGGAACCGGCATCATACACCCCTGTACTTACCTTTCCGTCTACAATCTTCAATGTATCGTTAATCTTATCATTCTGCTCCACGCCGGACTCTGTTGGGAATACCTTCTCAAGCTTCTTTGTCCATGCATCTAATGCTTCATCCATTGCAATTACAGCATCGCCATATACGAACTCCGGTGCATCCTGTACTTCACCGATAACTGTACATGGAATACCAAGCTCTGTCACATTGTCCTTCTCTACTTCGAGAATGATAGAACCATATTTTTTCGCTGTAAGATCATCTGCATCAACGGTCTTTGCAAGCTTCACACCGAGCTTATTACCAAATGCCATCTTTGAAATCGCCTCAATCATACCACCGAAACCGATTGCGTAAGCTGATACAACCTTGCCCTCTGTAATTGCCTGATGCAGCTTCTCGTATTTATCCATGGCATCCTGATAATCCGGCTTATCATAAGCATCCCGCTTGATATCGAAACACACAAGCTGATTGCCTGCTTTTTTGAGTTCCGGAGTTACCACATCCTGATAACTTGCTACATCAACGGCGAAGCTGACCAGCGTAGGCGGAACATCAATATCATTGAAGGAACCAGACATGGAATCCTTACCACCGATAGAAGGAAGTCCAAGACCCATCTGTACATCATATGCGCCGAGCAATGCAGAAAGCGGCAAGCCCCAACGATATGGATCTGTACCGAGTCTCTCAAAATACTCCTGGAATGTCAGTCTTATCTTACTTACATCTCCACCAGCTGCAGCAATCTTCGCAACAGATGTCAGTACCGCATAGATAGCACCGTGGTATGGGCTCCAGCTTGACAGATATGGATCAAAGCCATAGCTCATCATAGTAACCGTATCGGTCTTTCCCTTTAATACCGGAAGCTTTGCAATCATCGTCTGAGTCTCAGAAAGCTGGTACTTACCACCATACGGCATTGTAACGGTACCTGCACCGATGGAAGAATCAAACATCTCCACAAGTCCCTTCTGGGAAGCGACGTTCAAATCAGAAAGTGTATCTAACCAGAGCTTCTTCACATCCGAAGCATCCTTCTTCTCGTCAAAATATTTTGCAGATGCATCCGGCATGGCAACCTTGACATCTGTCTCCTGATGTGCACCGTTTGTATCAAGGAATGCACGGGACAGATTGACGATTTCCTTGCCTCTCCATGAAAGCACGAGACGCTTCTCTTCTGTTACAACAGCAACTGCGACCGCCTCTAAGTTCTCCTCAGCCACATACTGCATCATCTTGTCGACATCCTTCGGATCAACAACAACCGCCATACGCTCCTGTGACTCAGAAATCGCAAGTTCCGTACCATCAAGGCCTGCATATTTCTTTGGAACCTTGTCAAGGTTAATCTGTAAACCATCGGCAAGCTCACCGATTGCAACCGATACACCACCGGCACCGAAGTCGTTACATTTCTTAATCAGGCTAGCAACCTCTTCCCGGCGGAACAGACGCTGAATCTTACGTTCAGTTGGTGCATTACCCTTCTGAACCTCAGCACCACATGTCTCAATCGAGCTTTCAGTATGTGCCTTGGAAGAGCCGGTTGCTCCACCACAGCCATCACGTCCGGTACGTCCACCAAGCAGGATGATGATATCACCCGGATCAGAATTCAGACGCTTGACACATCTTCTTGGAGCTGCACCCATAACAGCACCTATCTCCATACGCTTTGCCACATAATTTGGATGATATACTTCCTTTACAAGGCCGGTTGCAAGGCCGATTTGGTTACCATATGAGCTGTATCCCTCAGCTGCAACCTTTACAATCTTTCTCTGTGGAAGCTTTCCATGCATGGTATCCTTCAATGACACGGTTGGATCTGCAGCTCCCGTTACACGCATTGCCTGATATACATAAGAACGTCCTGAAAGCGGATCACGGATTGCACCACCCAGACAGGTTGCAGCGCCACCAAAAGGCTCAATCTCTGTTGGATGATTGTGTGTCTCGTTCTTAAAGCTCACCAGCCACTCTTCTTCTACACCATCGACCTTAACCGGAACAACGATAGAACATGCATTGATCTCGTCTGACTCTTCCTGATCATCAAGCTTACCGGCCTTTTTAAGTTCCTTCATTGCCATAAGCGCGATGTCCATCAGGCAGACAAACTTATCGTCTCTGCCCTTGTACATTTCCTTTGTTGCACCGACATAACGGTCGTATGTCTCAGCGATCACATCCTTGTAATAACCGTCATCGAACGCAACATTTGTAAGCTCTGTTGAGAATGTTGTGTGACGGCAATGGTCGGACCAGTATGTGTCAAGCACACGGATTTCCGTCATGGATGGATCTCTGTGTTCCTCATTCTTAAAATACTTCTGTATATGCTCAAAATCCTTGATTGTCATAGCAAGCCCGAGAGAATCATACAATGCTGTAAGTTCTGCTTCCGGCATATCCTTGAAGCCATCAAATATCTTCACATCTGCAGGTTCCTCGAAGTTTGTAACCAATGTCTCCGGCTTTGTCTCATCTGTGATACGGGAATCAACTGGGTTTACAACGTACTCCCGGATTGTCTGCATCTGCTCCTCTGTCACATCACCCTCAACCACATAAGTTGTAGCTGTCTTGATGACCGGTGTCTCCTCCTCGTTCAGAAGCTTAACACACTGCTCCGCAGAATCCGCACGCTGATCGAACTGTCCCGGAAGATATTCCTGTGAGAAGCATTTTTCCTTCTCATTCATCGGAAATGATTCTTCATATACGACATCAATCGGTGGCTCTGAAAAGATTGTAACCTTCGCTTTATTATAGGTATCCTCTGATACACCTTCCATGTCATACCGTGTCAGGACACGGACATTGTCAGCTTTGATTCCAAGGTAATCCTTGAACTGCTTTTTTAAGTCCTTTGCCTTAACCGCATAAGCATCTTTCTTTTCTACATAGATTCGTCTAACCTTGCTCATGACTTTCCTCCTGAATTTTGTAATTTACTTTCTGCACGTTACTGGTGCATACGTCTTACAATTTTGTATATTACCACATTTTGGAACACGAGTGGGGAATTTTGTACAAAAAATACAATTCCATCTGTCGGTGCCAAAATTTCAGCCTTAATATTACCATCCATTGGGTTAATAATTTCCGCAAGCACCTGCCCACGTTTTACCTCCTGGTTTACTCCAACGATACAACGGAAAAATCCCGCCTCATCGGCTCGCACCGACACGAGATCCTTTTCTTTTAATGTTGTTGAAATATATCCACCATGACTCTCATAGCGGATGATTCCCATTCGTGTCAAAAAACGGAGCACTGCACTCACTGCCATCTTCGCGCTCTCGCCATCCAGCGTATCGGTTGTGGCAGAATAAACCGAAAATGCCTGCGTTCCCATCTTCTGCCAGTTGTAATTGAGTGTCGCTGTATCAAATGAACGCGTATCCCCGGTAAGTACATATGGCATGCCGAACAGATTTGCAAGACTTGTACTCTCTGTCCCTGTCTCCATCATCCGCACATGCGGAATTGAGATTCCCTGCAGGTAAAAGCTAGCAAACTGTATGCCGTATGTATAATCCTTGACGCGATCCATCAGAGTCGCCGCGATACGGCTTGTCGCAGTTCCCTCGATATTACCCGGAAATGAACGGTTGATATCCGAATCATCAGAAATCCACTTTTTCTTTTCCGCGTTCATCGAACTGTAATTGAGTGTCGGAATCAGCAGGATTTCCTTTCCGGCTACCACATCCCCCTGTGCCTCAATCTCTGCCAGTCTCTGTGCCAAAAGCGAGCACATATATAACTGCTGGTATTCATTTCCACGCATAGAACCGACAATACATGCCGCTTTGTCGCCGCGTCCATATGAATATCCATGAATGTTGAACTCTCCACGAAACGCTGTGTTCATGGAAAAGATAATCTCTTTATTCATAGGCGTTTCCTCCCACGATTCTCGCAAGCAGGGAGCCTTCCTCAATAACCGGATAATCGCGCATGGAACAGATCATGCCGTCTCCCGTGGCATACACGACCTCTTCCACCGATCCGGTAATCACATTGACAACTGTTCCAAGTTCATCCCCTTTTTTCACCTGTGCAAATAACTGTACTCCCGGAATAAAAATACCACTACTCTCTGCATTGATATATCGGATATCTTTATCGTTTGTGATCGGAACCTTCTTTGGTGTCACAGTTGCCCCCTTCCAGATTCCCATCTCCTTCATCAGCGCAAAAAGTCCATCCACGATTTCATTGCAATACTGCTGATTGATCCGGTATGCTACCCCGGACTCAATCACAACCGAACGTACGCCAACCTCATTTAAGGAATACGCAAGGCTTCCATTTAATACTGAATTGCTCGGATGAATCCAGATCATATCGACATTCAGACATTTGGCAATCGGCATCAGCTCATCAACCCGGTCATCATTCATACGCACCTGTGGTACCTCATGTACATACAAGTTACTCGCATGCAGATCAATACAAACATCCGCTCCCTTGATATCTTCAAAAATGCAGGATGCGGTATATTCTCCCAATGCTCCTAACTTTGAACCCGGAAATATGGAATTCATGTCAATGCCGGAACCCGGAATCTCTCTTGTCTTAGAATCCAGTCCCATCGGATTTAATGCCGGATACACATCCACGATTCCGGTCAGATTTTCATACTCCAGCTTGATCCGGCGAATGACCTCATAACAGATATACTGTCCCTGCAGTTCATCTCCGTACAATCCGGATACAATACAGATTCTCTTTTCTTCTCCCGTAGGAAAATCCGGTGTCAGATGATTTTTCTTTACCTTCAGTTCTTCTTCCACCATTAAATCTACGGATACAACTGTCTCTATCATTATAACGACTCCACTGACTTTATTCAAACAATACAAATGGTCATATATACGAATCCTGTATATACGACCATTTTGCTGCATCTTACTTATGTTTCTCAGTTACCAAGTACATTCTGAAGCACATTCTGAATTGTGTCCGCATCAAAAGGTTTTGCAATAAACTCTGAAGCGCCACTCTGTACTGCCTCCAGCATATTGTGCTGCTGTCCGGCTGCAGATACCATAACAACCTTTGCATCCGGGAAATCTGCCTTGATTTTCTTCAGGCTGTCAACGCCTGACATCACCGGCATTGTAATATCCATAGTGACAAGATCCGGCTTGTACTGTGCGTACATATCATAACCTTCCTGTCCATTTTTCGCCTCACCAACAACTACATATCCGTTTGCTTCCAAAAGTCCTCTTAAAATTTTACGAGATGTTCTGGAATCATCTACAATCAATATATTTGCCATGATCAATCATTCTCCTTATTTATCTCAATTTATCTGATTCTTTCCTAATATCAGCTTTATTAGCTGACATTCCACTTTGTTTCCATGCAAATTACAACATCTGCACGCTCACCACGTACATAGCAAGGAAGCAGGAACATCATGCCATCTGAACTAATCGTTGTAATATCTGTATACATCTCCGGCGGAAGCATATCAATGTGCACACCTTCAAGAGACTCCTTTGAAGCGAACAATCCGTTACATACATTGATAAACTCACAGACCGCATCAAGACTGTCCTCATCAATCGCTTCGAACTCTTCCTTCGCAAACTCCGTTGCAATCGGCTTTGTTCCGACATTACAGATGCCAATAAACAAATTGTAATCACCGGTAAAGCACTGGCTTGCAATGTATTTGCATGTATATGTATGAATGCGTTCAATCCGCTCGAAACGAATCTTGTTATCCACAAAACGAACCATATTTCTGGCAAGCAATGCAAGATAATCTTTCACCACAGCCGGAACCTGATTGTCCTTTAAAAAGATCTGGATGATCTTATCAATATCTGAGCTCTTTAATGCATCAATCTCAAGTGCCGTATACCGCTCTGACTTTTTATAATGATTCAGATACTTCTGAATATCTTCCAATGTAAGAAGCTTCCGCTCTACAAGCGCCTGCACAAATAACAGATACGAATCACCCTGCTTTTTCAGAAGCTTTCCTACCTGATCTTCTGTCAGATACCCCTTCTCCACTGCAATATCTCCGAATCTGGCATCCTTCATCGCTTGTAATTGATTGACCTCATCTGCCTGTTCCTTCGTCATAAGTCCTTCGCTCACTGCAAGCAGTCCCATCTTCACACGTGCTGTACGACTTGCCTCTACGATTTCCGTATACTGCTCATGCGTCAATACACCGACATCTTCGAGATATTTTCCAAAATAAACTCCAAACATAACGCCCCTCCTTCATGTAACTCTTCTCTTCTGTCAAAAAGTCATAATTTTCTTGTTATTATACACAATATTTCATCAAAAAGCAACCATCCCGCAAATGCAAAAAATACAGCATTTCTCATTGAATAATCCATTTTTATCCTATATAATATATATAGTCTATTGTCTTTATGATAGATATTTTTATTACTTTGCGAAAACGGGGAATATACTTATGTCTATACAAAAATCATTGCGATTGTCGCTTGTTTTAATGGCATCTCTGCCACTGATATTTCTGACAATCTTTACATATAATTTATCCTACAAAAAATATATGGATCTCGCAACGCAGTCCACAGTTGAACTTGCCAAAAATTACGGTATGGGGTTTCAAGCCCAGTTAAATTCACAAATTGCTGAAGTTGAAGGGCTCGCCAATGGTACAAACATCCAGAATCTTGTGTTAGAAAATTACAATGGTGTCACACTTGGGAATGATTCTCCTTATTTTACCAATGTCTCAGAACTGTTCACAACAGCGTCTGATTATACCGGACACAATGTCAACTATTATCTCTACGATGTCAACGGCTATTACATAACAAGCTCTGATAGTTCCAACACTTCCGACTGGCAGGAGCATATGACAACTCCGGTCGAAGAAATCAAGGAAACCGAGATTCTGCAGTGTTCTCCTCTCGACGAGATTGAAAGCATCGATGTTGTCTCACCGATTATTATCAAGGATCAGATTGTTGGCCTGATCCGTGCCAATATCAATTCCAAGTATTTTGGTTCCTTTATCCCGGAAGACGGCTCTGCATTCATCCTGACAAATGATGGTGGCTACCTCTTCTCCTCCACTGGTCTGACCGGGCAAAGAGAGTTGGAAGCACAGGCATTTAACTGTCTGAACAGCGCTGATAGTACAGAGGATTATGGACATCTAAAAGCATCCTCCTTCAAAAATATTTATGGCTTTTGTAAATTATCCGACTCTAATTGGTTATATCTGATCAAAGAGCAGGGAACACAGTATCAGCAGATATTGGCTACACTGCCGATTACGATGCTCATCACGCTCATTATTATTTTGATGATTGCAATCTGGGTGAGCCGTATTCTGTCAGCAAAATATACCGAGCCGATTTACATCTTGCGTGACAATATGACAGATGCTGCTTCCGGTAATCTGGATGTCAAATGTGATGTTGACTCGGAAGATGAATTTGGTGATCTCTCCCGCATGTTTAACAACATGATGGATATCATCTCCAACAACTACAAAGAACTCTCCGCTTCCAAGGCAGCTTTGGAAGTCAGCGAGCAGGAATTAAAAAAGAACTACGCACATATTGAACAGCTTGCCTACCACGATGGCTTAACCGGATTATATAACCGTGTTGCCTTTATGAAATATGCCTATGAGATTTTCCACGACGCAAGTGTCGGAGCAAGCAAACACGCAATCTTCTTCATTGATCTGGATAACTTCAAGAATATCAACGATACACTCGGACATGACTACGGCGATCTTCTGTTAAAGGACGTATCCGACCGTATGCTTTCCTGTATCGCTTCGGATGATATTCTGGCACGAAACGGTGGCGATGAGTTCCTGATTCTGAAGAACCGATTTGATACGATTGATGACCTCGAAAATTTTGCCAGCCAGCTTGTCAATATTGTACATCATCCATTTGTTTTGAATGACGAAACAGCAATGGTTTCCATGAGTGTCGGTATCGCCGTCTTCCCAAATAACGGACTGACTGTAAGCGAGCTGATCAAAAATGCCGATATTGCCATGTACAATGCGAAAAATTCCGGTAAAAACAATTATCGTTTCTTCGACAGTTATATGGAAGACGATGTCAACCGAAAAAATGATCTGGCTGAAATTCTGGCTCACGTCATTGATAAAAATGAAATATACTTACAATATCAGCCTCAAGTTAATGTCGAAAGCGGTCAGGTAACCGGCTACGAGGCGTTGATGCGTATTGAATCCGAATTGGTTGGATTTATCTCTCCATCAGAATTTATACCAATCGCAGAAGAAACAGGAATTATCAACAGCCTTGGAGAATGGGCACTGATTGAAGCCTGCAATTTCAATCAGGTACTGATCAAGAGCGGCTTTGGTCCATTGCGTGTCTCTGTAAACGTCTCAACCACTCAGTTGAAGGATAATCACCTGATAGATATTATAAAGAACATCCCACAAAAAACAGGAATGGACTTAAAATATCTGGAAATCGAGATCACGGAAAGTGTATTGATGAATTCGTTTGAGCACAACCTGATGCTGATTAATCAAATGAAGGAGCTTGGCTGTTCCATCGCTTTAGATGACTTTGGTACCGGCTACTCTTCTTTCAATTACCTGACCCAGATTCCAATTGATACACTGAAGATTGATAAATCGTTCATCGATGGTATCTGTTGCAACGAAAAAGACCGTTGCATTGCTGACTCGATTATTGATCTGGCCCATAAGATGAATATCTCTGTAGTTGCGGAGGGTGTTGAGGACAATGCCCAATTACAGATTCTGCAAGCTCAGTTCTGTGACACATTACAGGGATATTTATTCTCTAAGCCTTTAACCTCGACAGATTTCATTGAGCTTTTAAGCAAACACAAAACACTACAACGTTAAAAAGCATCCCCATCGTCAGATGGGGATGCTTTTCTTTTCTTACTTTTTCTTTTTCCGCCTTTTTATTGTCAGCATCATAACAACAGCAACCAGGCTTGTAGAAGCAATCAGCAATATCAAAAATAAATGTGCATCATCTCCGGTCTTTACTTCCGGTTGAACATCATGCGGTCTGACTGCAGATAATGTTTTCACCGGTTGCTCTTCCTCTTCTGGCTCTGGCGGCATCTCCGGTTTCGGCGGAATATAGATTGTCTGTGCCATATCCGCAAGGTCTTCATGTCTGGCAACAACTTCACCAGGATATGCTTCATCCGTCATAGTTTCGAAGAATACAATTTCCGTGTCATACAATTCTTCTGTCATTTTCAAAGTATACGTCACATCCACACAGCCGTCCGTAGCCGTTGCCTGAAAGCTTTCTTCCGAACAACTCCATAGTTCCTGATCCAACATTTCACCTGTATCTTTACGATACGGCTGCCCGGAAATCGTATACGTATGTCCCACATCCAAGTTCTCCATCTCAACCGTATCTATACAGAATATCTGATTCTCCGTCCGGAAAGATTCCAAATCGAATTGCGATTCTTCACAGTATGCTTTTGTCCGAATTTCCGGGAAAAACATATCAACAAAATCGCCGAGATCAATCACTGTTCCATGCTCTGTAATCTCAAATGTTTGTGGTTCCATAGTACGATATTTATCTTTATTTGCTTCACATCGTAACTCTTCAATCGTATATTTCCCATATGGCAGCGCGCCCTTTGTATCATCCACATCAAGACTTCCAAACCAGATACCGCTTTCCGTCTGTCCGCTGTTTGTATCCTTTTCATGTGAGATATAGGAAGCTTCCGACGAAAAATAACCTTTCTCATCCGTCCAGACAATATGCGATTCTCCATATACATCTGTAATTGAGAACTTTATATTTGCAAGAGGCATTCCATCTTCATTCACCTTCCGAAATTTTATATCTCCACGAACACCTTCCTCTACTACCGTAATTTCCTGTTCGATAGCAAGCTGCCTTCCATCACTTCCATGTAAAATTTTTCTCACATATACAGTTGGATCCACCACATATCCGTCTGGTGCCTGAATCTCCTGAACGGTGATTGTTCCCGCAGGCAATATGAAAGATCCATCTTTATCCTTAAACAATGAATCACCTTCTACAAACCATGGTTCTTCCTGTGAAAGATGAATTTCTCCCTGCTCATCCGTTTGAAACATCCATGTCTTAGATGCCTGTATTCCAAATTCCGAAGGATTCTGATCCATACGTGCAGTATAATATTGAACCTGGTACAATGCATGTGCTACAGGTAATCCATCTTCTCCGCATTTACGAAGCAGCAGGCCTGTTCTTGCAACTACCGGCAGATCCTCCATCACCACATGTGTCACATTCTGATCTGTGTTTGTAATCTCAACCCACTTTGGTTCTTTGTTTAATTCCATACAATCATTCGTTTTTGTCTCCTGAATCATATACCACCCAAGCGGCAGTCCCATCCTTGACTTTCCTAAGCACAAAGAATCATATCTGCAGGATGTAACAATCCCCTGTCCCTGTTTATCTATACTAAAAACGCCATATACATCCCCGATATCTGTCTGCTGATTTCCGGACACACGGTACACCGTATATTCAATATCTGCATAGGTATAATTTTCGTTACCTGATAGCATATCTTTATACGAATCAAACACCTGTTTTGATAGAGAAATATATCCAAGATATGGCATTTCCGGTCCGACAATCCTGTTATCTTCGTATCCAAAGCCTTCAGGATGAATTGCTGTTGCATTCTGATTTCTTGGCTGACCGAGAAGCGTATGCTGCCCTGCCACAACCCTGGTCTCATATATATTTAAGTCCAGGAGCCATCCACCCTTTACCGGTGGCGTAACCTCCCGTATGTAATAAGTTCCTTCCGGCAATTCCACAGGTGTTCCACTAGCATTCAATTCTGTGTAAGCTACTGTAGATATATTATCCGCTGCAGCCTGTCCCGGCTCTCCCGGCTCAATATAACAATATCCCACCGCGTTTTTCATTGCCTTCGCATCCGAAACACTGGTATATACTCCATAATTTGCCCCACTGATGTCATACAACACCGGATCTGTCCGATACAATGATTCATCATAATTCTTGCATACTTGAACTGTTCCCGGTGGTTTTACTTCCTTGTACCTGAAAACCATCATTCCGGTACATATCTTCCTCTTGTCTACCGCATTTGCCAGATAATATGATGCCCGAACCGAATCCCAGCCTGAGCTTGTAAGATGTCCAACAAGCGCGGATCCACCACCTGCGATTGCACAATGCACCTGATCCGAAAAGCTTTTATTTACGAAGCACACCACATCACCGCTATTTGTCAGACTGTCAAACAATCTATCAAATTGTTCATCTGTACTGGCTGATGTGAAACAATTTACATCTTTATATACACATTCCCAGTTTTCTGTTGCCTCGAGTTGATTTGATATTTGAATCACGCGCGTCATTCCCGACACAGCAGCCTTTTGACCATAATACCCATACAACGCCTTTGATACATATGTCGCACACAGATTGTCCTGTTTCTTTCCGCTTCCTCTTGGAATCGTCATTGCGTACGCAACAAATGGATTCTTCGTATCCGGTGTAATTCGATAGTAATCTAATGCCGAACTATATAGTTGTACAGCATCTTCCAGCACCTCCACCGTGACATCCGCTTTTTCATCTTCAAAATCCGCATCTATATGCGTTGCATCCCCAATCGTTCCTGTATCAATCTCACAGGTACTCTCCTGCGATGCAAATGGAATGAAATAATTCTGCATGATAAGAAATATTACGATACCATATGCAGCCCAGCGTTTCCATGTTTTATTTACTTGTAATTTGTGAATTATATCTTTCAAAAATGAAATAAACATACATATTCCTCCATACCTTTACCATATGTAGAAATCTGTGGAACTTCTTCGTATGTCTATCAAAAATGAAAAAAGAATTCAATTTATTTGTTAAAAAAGAGTATGGTAACTGTACCATACTCTTAAAAGTTCTGTCAATCCAATTCCGTAAGTTCACTTATTTTTCACAATCTCGCTAAAACGTGATATCTTTCTTGCCTGTGATCAGGCGCGCACCATTCACGATCATCGTAACACCTGCACCAACTCCGACAAGAATTGTCACAATTCCTATAACCAGGTTGCTGATTCCGATTGTATTGAGCTTATGATATAACTTCTCCATACTTTAGACCTCCCATACTTGCAAATAAAACTATTTTACGCCATACTGCTCATAATATGCGTCAATCGCTGCCTTCAAGGTGTCATCAATCACAACCTTCCCCTTATAAGGCTTGTTGTACAGATGCTCTACCACCTCTGCCATGGTTACGATTGCAGTCGTCTTTAATCCATAGTTTTCTTCGATTTCCATCAGTGCACTCTTCTCACCCTGACCACGCTCCATACGGTCAACCGATACAACAAGACCGAGCACATCGACATCGCCCTGCGCCTTCACGATCGGGAGTGTCTCCTGAATCGAAGTACCTGCGGTTGTTACATCTTCGATAATCACAACCTTGTCACCATCGTTGATTGGACTTCCAAGCAGGATTCCCTTATCCCCGTGGTCCTTGATCTCCTTACGGTTTGAGCAGTAACGGATATCCGCATCGTACTTGTTGGCAATCGCCATTGTTGTAGCTACGGAAAGCGGAATTCCCTTATATGCCGGTCCAAACAGCACATCGAAATCAAAGCCGAACTTGTCCTTGATTGCCTCCGCATAATACTCACCCAGACGTGCTAACTGGGAACCTGTTCTGTAAAAACCTGTATTCACAAAAAATGGTGTCTTTCTTCCGCTCTTTGTCACGAAATCACCAAACTTCAATACGTTACAATCGATCATAAATTCAATAAACTGCTCTTTATACTGTTCCATATCGTATAAATCCTCCTGTTTTTCGGGCTGTCGGCAGCAACAAACAACATTCACGCGTGTAGATTCATTGTCTGCCATAGATTTCTATATACGCCACATAATCGTATATATTCTAGCATAGTTACCTGTTTGTTTCAATCTGTTTTACACGAATCGTCAAAGCAGAATTTCGGCATCTCCCACATATAAGCAATCAATGATTCCGGTCATTCTTCTCCCGCGACTGCAGTACAAGCTCATACACCTTCGGATGGCGTTCTTTCAGATGTGCATCAAGCACATGTCTGCGCTCCCTGAGACGTTCTGCAAGTTCCGGATGATTCTTTGCAATCCGGTCATGCACCTGTTTTCTATGTTCCTCAATCTGCATCGCAAGGGTATGTTCATCCTTGCCGGATATATTGACAATCTCCTTCAGGTGTTCCTCCAAGTGTTCCAGCCACTCATCTTCGTCAAGTTCCTCCATATGCGCCCATCGTCCATGCAGCAGATCCTCGATATCACCACTTTCTTTTAACTGTGCAATCTGCTTTTCAATCTGACGCTCGATCTGTTTTTCCGCATCGGAACCAAACGCCCACACGAATTCCTGCACCCGGTTATCCGCCCGCTTTCTTGATGCACTGCGCTCCTCATTATCCACGCCATCCTCCAGCGGATATGGACGGTTGATTCCCATATCCTTCAATGCGATATGGATGGTTCTGCGCACACACCCCTCCTCAATCAGATATCCGAGTCCAAGCTTCCTTAACTGTTCGTTCACATCCGAAATATGTTCTGTCATATAGAACCGGATGCCCTTTTCTTTTAATAACTGATGCAGACGCTTCAGGCAGTCTGCCGCAGTAATATCCAAACTTCCGATTCCGCCCGCATCAAGGATTACAGCTTTCGTATCCGGTTTTATATGATCCTCAATATCATTTTTCAGCACCTGCACATTTGCAAAGAACAGATTGCTGCTGAACCGGTAAACAAGCACACCGGACAGTGCGTGAATCTGGCTGCTTTCCTTCAGATCACGGAAATGCTTATGCCCCGGCTGAATCCCAAGAAAGCAGGTGGATGGCTTCGCTGTCCGGATGATCACCTCCGCAAAGGAAAGCAAAATACCGATCAAAACACCATTGATCGTACCAAGCAGGAGTACACCGAAAAATGCGCCGGTAAAGATCATACATTCCGTCCGGCTGACCTTCCAGAGCCGTGCCATCAGATCAAACTCCGTCGCCCCAAGCAATGCCGATATCACAATCGCGGTAAGCACCGGAACCGGCAAATAGGCAATAAATCCCGTTCCACACAGCAAAAGCACGATCATGGAAAGTCCTGCCACAAGTGAGGTAAGCTGTGTCTTTCCCTGATATTGTTCGCCCATTGCCGTACGGGATACGGAACCATTGATCGGACAGCACCCGGTAAATGCTGCAAGAAAATTTCCGATGGAGAATGCAAAGATTTCCTGATTATCGTCGATACGGTAGCCGTTTTTCTGTGCAAAATTATTCTCTGCGAGCAACGTCTCCGCCATAATTACAACTGCAACCGACAGGCTGACTGTCACAGCCTCCCGGATTGAGACAACTGAAAAATCCGGCATCTGCCACTTCGGAAGTCCCGTCTCCACCTTCGAGAGTGTCTGGATTCCAAGCTCCTGCACATTTCCAAACCGCGTATAGCAGGCTCCCGCAGCCATCAGAACAACTGCCATCGGGAATTTCGGAACCAGTTTTTTTGCAACAAGCAGGATTACAAGTGATGCCACGCCTAAGAGGATGGATGGCACATTCACATGCTTTGCTGTCTGTCCGATGTGCTTTGCCAGTTCAAAAAACTCTCCGGTTCCTGCCGTACCGCCAAGAAGCTTCGGCACCTGCATAAGAATGATTGTCGAGCAGATACCTGTGATAAATCCTCCCATCACCGGAGCCGATATGTAATTGACGAGCTTTCCCGCCTTCATAAAAGAAAATGCAAGCAGCCACACCGCGACAAAGAACGTAAGCACCGGAACAACCGCCATGGCTTCTTCACTTCCTGCCTCAACATGCAAAGTCAACAGTGCAGTACCAATCAGTGCTGCCGGAGCCGCATCCACGCCGAATATGAATTGCGGTGACGTTGAAAGAAGCGCAAACGCCAGAATCGGAAACACCGACCCATACAGGCCATACACCGCAGGGAGTCCCGCAATCAGGGCATATCCCATCGAAATCGGAATAGAAACAGCCATGATGATGAGTCCCGATAAGATATCTTTCCCTATATTCTTTTTATCATAGTGCCGTAATGTATGCGCCAATGATAGCTTCATATGATTCATCTCCTGTCATAATTAACAATCTTCCTTTTCATATCGCCGGTCTTACTCCATACGGTTTTCAAACTAGCGTACCGGCAAGCAATGACACAACTGTCACAAACTACATTCTAACATAAAAGAAAAAAAGTGGATATATTTTCCACTTTTTCATATGATTTCTTATACTTATTTCGTAAATTGTCTATAATTTAGTCTTGGCATATCTTAAAAACGAATCCCCGGATTCTCCATCTTTCCAAATTCCAGCAGAGATAATTTTGAAAGATGAAATATCTTCGCAAGGATTGATTTCGGAAACATCTGCAATTCGATGTTATATTTCGTGGCTGCATCGTTATAAAACTGTCTTGCCTTGCTCACGCGGTCTTCGGTCTCAGCAAGCTCTGTCTGCAGCTGCAGAAAGTTTGTATTCGCCTTTAATTCCGGGTATTGTTCTGCCACTGCAAACACCTGACGGGATGCCTGATTCAGATCAACACTTGCCTGATACCGCTCAGCTCTCGTATCTGACAATGCCATCCGGTTTCGAAGCTCTACCACGGCTGTGAACGTTTCCTTCTCATGCTTTGCATACCCTTTTACAATCTCCACAAGATTCGGAATCAGATCCGCCCGTCTGGCAAGCTGAATATCAATCTGTGACGCCTGATTCTCCGCCCGCGTCTTTAATACCATAAACTGATTACATATACAAATCGTCACGATTACCAATACTAATACGACAGCCATAATTACAACTCTTATTATCCATGCTCCATCCATCATTTCTTCATCCTTTCCTCCATATGTGCCATGATTTCTTTTTGTATCTGTATATTTTCCTCCAGCAAAACTGAGTAGATCAGATAATCATCCCACAGCGCCAGCGCATCCTTTTCAGCCTCATTCAGATACGAATAATCGTGAATAAAATTCTTCATGCCCCAGATATATTCCGCATATTCATTTCCGCGTTCTGTCCGCACATAATCAACACGCTCTGTCAACTGGCTGCTCCGCATTTTCAAATATAAAAACGGTATCAGCAATAGTAAAAAGAAAAGCGCAAATACAGTAAAACAAAGTGCCATCGTCGAAAGCAGATGCGGCGTGCGGATCATCAACTCGACCTCATTTGACTTTCCACTTATCATATTCATGCATTCCATCATCCAGTTCAATCTCCTGCCAAACCAGAATACCTGATCCGGCAATGGAAATGCGATGTTGCTATATGCTCCCTGCATCGCCGACTCCATTATGCCGGATGAAATCAGCAATATACAGATAATCAAAAGCATTCCCCAGAAAAACGTGAGCATCTTCACATGACGTTCAATCGCAGATGGAAGGATTCCACTTCGTTTCTTCAGGAAACCATCTGCTCTTGCTTCTGCCACGACTTGTTCTTTCCATTCTGGCAGATATTTCTTTGCTGTTCCTTCCAAAAGTTTCCCGATCAGGAAATGATCACTCTCCCGCAATTTCTCATTTGCCCCCAGCTTGGGATCTCCCTGTATGTACCCATCTTCCGTTTCCCGAATCAATCCTAGATGCTCATACCAGAGAATATACGCACTGAGATCCTTTTCTTCCTCAATCTGCAAATCTTCAAGTAAACTGATTTCTCCCGGTGTCAGTCCGGTAAGTTTATCCCGGTAATAATCAAGATCCTGCATCGTCACAAAGGTACAATTCGAAAGCAGTTCTTTCTTTGCACCAAGCAGTTTTGCCCTGCGAATATAAAAAGGAATACAGCCAAACATCAGCGCAATCAGAAATATGATTACTAAAAATCCAAGTGCATTCGAAAGCATCATCTGTGCCTTAGACACAGCGAAAATTTCCCATCCATAACGAAGCAGGAGCACCCCCATGATGATCGGAAAAATCAACCATGTACGATGCTCCTGCTTTACTATATCATTCAGATGTCCTGTTCGAAACCGCTTCTGACTCATCGAATTCTCCAATTCCGGTTATCAATAAAACCATACATCGTTCTACTTAAACTATGTGATCTTATCTATAAAATATCAGTTTCCTCGGTTCGAATCTATCTGTACTGTGTAATTCTCATGTTAAGTTTTCGTTAAGCCCTACCGGTTATGCCGCACACACGCGACAATACACCATATGATAATTCCAAATAAAACTGCCATGAATATAAACGTTGCTGCAAGCATGCCATCCATCTTCTGCATATAAGCGGTTATCGTGCTATAAAGCGTAAATACACCAAAACAAAATTCCATCCCCACCATCATCCAGACAACGTCTCTGTACACACGCACCGCATGTTCCGGTTTTACTTTCACCGGCATGCTCCACAGATCGGGTGGCAGGAAATGCAGGATCAGACTGCAGATGCCACAAGTAATCAGCATGATGATTGGTAAAAATAAGAAGGAATACGGAGATCCATATCCATCTGCATTTCCAGCCGCGTCAAAATGTGTTGCTATTTCCTCCGGCAGCTTTGCAGACCATATAATCCCGATCACAATCGATGCCCACATCAAAACATAGGCGAGTATCTCAACAATCTTCTGCTTGAATGTAATGTGGTTTTTCATCTCAACTCCTCCTTACCTTGGGAACGTTGTTTTTGTCATGAAGAGTGTCCCCCCTGTCTCATATTATTTGATATCCAGTTCCGGTGGAACGTCAATCTCCTCAGAGACGTATTTTCCATCTTTCTTCCGTTGTCTCACGCACTCGGATAGGAGATATTCAATCTGTCCGTTGACGGATCGAAAGTCATCTTCTGCCCATGCGGCAATATCGGCATACAGTTTTTCCGATAAGCGGAGCGGAATCTGTTTTTTCGCTGCCATCTAGTATAAGCTTCCTGAGTTCACGATTGGCTGCGCATCATGATTGCCGCACAAAACTACCAAGAGATTTGAAACCATAGCTGCCTTTCGCTCCTCGTCCAAGTCAACGACCTGTTTTTTATTTAATTCTTCTAACGCCATTTCTACCATTCCAACCGCTCCGTCTACGATCATCTTTCTGGCATCTATGATAGCAGATGCCTGCTGCCGTTGCAACATCACGGATGCAATTTCCGGTGCATATGCAAGATATGTAATTCTTGCTTCCACGATCTCAAGGCCTGCCTCATTGACCTTGCTCTGGATCTCATCACGGATTCTTCCGGCTACAACCTCTGCGGAACCACGCAGACTGCCTTCATCGGCTACACCGTCACCAGTTGTATCAACATTCGGTGCCACATCATACGGATAGACACGCACAATATTACGAAGCGCACTGTCACACTGCAGGGATAAATATTCCTTATAGTTATCGACATTGAAAACTGCCTTTGCTGTATCCATTACACGCCAGATAACTGCAATTCCAATCTCAACCGGATTGCCGAGACAGTCGTTGATCTTCTGTCTGCCATTGCTCAGTGTCATCGCTTTTAATGAAATCTTCTTTCCTGATGCAGAACCATCAACCGATACAGATGTACCATCCGCAGAGATGGAAAATGCACTCTTCGCTGCTGTCTGCTGGATATCACCACTCTGCGCAAGCTTCGTTGTTGCTGCCGGATTGATGGCTGTACAAAATGGATTCACAAAGTAAAAACCAGCTTCGCGGATTGTACCAACATACTTGCCAAACAACGTCAAAACCAATGCTTCCTGTGGCTTCAACACCCGAAGTCCAATCAGTGGAAACCATCCAAGTGATAACACAACGATGGAAACAACCATGAGTACCAGATAGCCGGTTTCTGCGGAATCCTCATATCTGACTGCTCCGAATACAGTACCTGCAATCGCAATCAGATAAACGAATAAAACAGTTAGCAATACTGCCATACCTTTTCGCTTCGTAGTATAAATTTTCTCTTCCATAACCAATTCCTCCCTTTGAATCAATGCATACTTTATTTTGATATCAAAATAATATCACTTTGTAGCACACATGTCAATGTACTCTGTTTGATTCATCTTTATAATTGAAAACAAAAAAGACACCTGCAAATTGAGGTGACCCCCAAAAGTTAGACTTTATTGCGAAGTGGATTTTCCACTTCGCATTTTTCATTTATGCAGCCAAGAGGCGTTTCCTGTATTGTACAGGGCTGAGCCATCCTAGTTTCTCTTTGATACGTTTTTCATTGTAATACTTGATATATTTTTCAATCGCCAATTTAAGTTCATCAAAGCTATAGTATACAACACCATAGTATATTTCCTGTTTTAATAATCCAAAGAAGTTCTCCATAACAGAATTATCATAGCAGTTCCCTTTCCGTGACATACTTTGAAAAATACGATTTTCTCTTAATCTATGAGAGTAAGTCTTCATCTGATATGCCCACCCTTGATCCGAGTGAAATGTTCTCCTAAACCGACAATCAGAAGTGATTGTGATTGCTTCTTCCAGAGCAGTCATTACACTTTGTGCAGATGGTCGTTTATCAATACCAAAGCTTATGATTTCTCCATTATACATATCCATAAATGGGTCAAGATATAACTTCTGCATCACCATTCGTCCTTTTTCATCTATCTCGTAATACTTAAACTCTGTTGTATCTGTTGTAATCTTCTGATGCGGTATATTGGTGTGAAATCGTCGTCTAATTCTATTCGGAGCAACTGTTCCCACTTTTCCACGATAAGAGCTATACTTACGAGATTTTCTAGTGAAAGATGTCACTTGAAGATTTAGTCGTTGCATTAACTTCTGTACTTTCTTTTTATTCACCACGTAGCCTTGATTGCATAATTCTGCCTTCATTCTTCGATAGCCGTAGTCTTTGTGCTCTGCGTGTAGTTCTAGCATTTTAGCCTCTAATTCAGCATCCGGATTTTCTCTATCAAATCGCTTTTGCCAGTACATGTAGGTTGCTTTCGGCATACCTGTATATGAGAGAAGATCTTTTAGTTTGAATTCTCTTCGGAGGCTGTGGATGACTCTTGCACATCTCTCATTTTTGCTTCGTCCTCTAAACGCAGTCTCCTCAGTTCTTTTAAAAAGGCGTTCTCTATCCTTAACTTTAATAACTCATCTTCAAGTTCTTTGACATGTTCTGCGCTGGTATCCACTGCACGCTCTTCAAACGAAGAGGTTTTAGTTTTATGATTGTCTTTTTGATTCAATGTTTTCTTACGACCTTTCTTCTTAGGTCTCAATGCGTCAGGACCAGCAATCCGAAAGCCTTGAACCCATTGAGCAATCATTGCTGCATTATTTATTCCTTGAGACAATGCTAACTCCTGATATGAAACCTCACTTGATAAATATAACTCTACCACATGAAGCTTAAATTCAAAAGAATAATTCTTTTTTTCTCTTGATCGCATCAAACCAGCATCGCCGAATTTATTATAATAGTCCACCCAATTTAACACTTGTCTTTTGTTTTTTACATTGTACTTTTGTGCTAGATAGTTGTACCCTCCTTCGCCGTTCAAATAAGCAATTACTACTTTTTTCTTAAATTCAAAACTATATTTTGCCATAAAAATACCGACCTCCCAATCGTTAGATTTTTGGTCTAACTTTTGGGGGTCGGTACAAATTATCTGCAAATGTCCTTTTCCTGTAACTACCAATGTTTCTACTCCAAATCATTTCGTCTTACAAAATACAGTGTTTCTATAAGCAAATCACGTTTCCATGCATTAAATCCTGATATTTTGCATCACATGTTGTAAAGATGACCTGATTTTTCTCTGCAAACTTCTCGATGAGCCGGCAACTCTGCTTTACTCGTTTTGCATCCATATCCACAAATGGATCGTCAAACACAGCAAGTCCATTTCCTTCCGGGAATAAATGCTCCAGCATGGCAAGCCGGAATGCAAGCGAGACGGTCTCCTCAGTACCTTCTGATAAAATATCATATGTCAACATATGCTTTCCACTGGCAAGCGATACAGACATTTTATCATCGATGGAATCGAGCGCCACCGCTCCGTCAGAAATCACATCAAGATACACGCGAAAATTCTTCTCGATATCTTCAACCGGATTTCCTCCTATACTTTCTTTCATCTGTAGGAATGTATCATGAATATGAACCCAATGCTCATATTCCATCTTTTTTGCTTCCCACGCAAGTCTTTTTTCTGTAAACGCGTCGTGATATTCCTCTGCTGTTTTATCGTATTTTCCAAGTGCAATCTCCGCAGCACGCAAATCTTGTTCCTGCACTTTTATCTTTGACTCACACACATCCGACTTTCCTTGCAGATCAGTCAGATACGCATCCGTATCTGTAATATTCTGATATTCTTCCGGAATCTGTGCCATCGTCTGCAATTTTTCCTTTTTTGATGTAATATCCAGTTTTAACTTCCTAATATTTTCAGCTAAGGCATCTTCGCTCTCATATTTTTGCTTATATCCATCTAAAATTGCGCTCACACTGCCAATATATGCATCAATCGTATTCCGACCGCATAACTGCTCCACCTGCCGCTTCACTTCTTCTACTGGCTCTACATCCACCGGTATCTCTTCATTTTGTTTTTGTAATGTCTCCCATGACGTATCTCCAAGCATCGTATCAAACAGATTCTTAAGATTTGCAGCTTCTGTATTAACCTGTATATATTGATTTTCCATTGCCTGCAGATCTTCAAGTTCTTTAATTCCGTATTTATCCTGAAGTTCATGAAGCTTAGCATCATACTTTACAATATTCGCTTTCACCGTTTCTACATCAACACCCTGTGGCTGCAATTGCATTTCCATCACACCCGGGATATGGACAACAACCGCTTCCGTAATAGCAATAGATCCGTCCTTCCCAGAGATCACTTCATCGTTTGCAATCGATTTCACAGTGATTTCCGTATCACCAAGCTGTTTGATTTTCGCTGCCAGATTCATGCCGGCAAGCTTGCTTTCTTCCTTCTGTTTTTCATTACTCCACGTTCTGTAATTCGTAACATCCTGCGCATCAACCACGTTCAGTGAATCAAGTTCCTGTTTCTTCTTCTCATACATCACTCGTTTATTTGCAAGTGTCTCAAAACGTTCACGCAACACTGCCTGTTCCAGTCTCTCCTTAAACAAGTGTGCCTGCTCCTGGTTGTGTTCAAACTTCGGCCAGCTGATGTAAATTTTTTCCTGTTCCTGTACATCCCTCTCTGCCGTTTCGAGAGATGCACATAACAGATTTTTCTGTTCCAGCACACGCATGACTTTCTGAAAAGCTTCTTTTTTTGTCTCCACTTCTTCCTTCTTTGCTCTCAGTTGACGAATCTGCAGCTTTCCACTTTCAACATGTTCTTCTAACCTCTCACATTCCTGCTGCTTTGCACGCGCTTCATCCATCTCGTAGTATGCCGCTGCTATCTCACCAACATTCTTCTGCCATTTGTTCTTATAGGACGCCCTGGAAGCACCGCCCTTTGGTGCGTCTGCTTTCGGATCCCACTGCCCGGACAACTGCTCCATATGCAGGCTGATCATCTGTTCCATCTTATCGAGTGACACACCACCCGTCTCAAGTGCTGCCTGTGTGAGCGTGGATATCAGAACATCTCTTGTCTGTCCCAATTCATCAATATCTGCTTTTTTCTGCAGCTTACTCATGATGCTTTTCACTGCCATCTGATTTCGTTTCTGTGAAGCAAAAATAATTTCATCATAAACGCCCGCAGAATAACCCAATTCCTCCGTTAAAATCGAATTAATCTGATCTATATTTTTGATGGATGTTCCATCCGGACATACCAACCTGCAGGTTCCGGCACCTTTTTCCCATTCTTTTTTTATTTTGTATGTACCATTTTCCGTTTCAAACTCCAGTACACCATCAATCACATCCCCTTGTGGTCCCTGCACTTTCTTAGGAAAATATTTATCAAGAAATTCTACATCTGTTCGCCCATCCAGTTTTACATCTTTAAAAAGCAAAAAATATATAAGATCAACAAGCGTACTTTTTCCTGTTTCATTATCCCCGATAATCAGATTCAACCCTTGGTCAAACTCAATATTTTTTCGCTGAATCCCGGCAAACTGATCGCAGCCAACATTCTGTATGTTCATAACAGTGTTCCCCTCCTATTTATCCTTACACGCCTTCACCAGTTCATAAGCCATCTGCAGTTCCGTCGGATTTCCAATAAACTGTTCCAGAAACTGTGCAGCAAAACTTGTCTGTGCATATTCCGCCCGTATCTTTTCTACACTGATCTCTTCGTTTAATTCCCGGTCATCCACTTCATAGGTCAGATATTTACCGAACAATTCCTTATAGATTTCTTCTTTTTTCTCATACTCTGTCTGTTTCACTGCTCCGGATAGTTTCACTCGAATGACCGAATTACATGAAATATCTTTCAGCATGTCACTTACCCCATCGAAAAGTGCCGTATCCGACTGTGGTTTCATCTGCCCTTTCAGATCATAAAAGCGAATCTTACCACTTACATATTTCCGTGCAGATACCTTTTTCTTTCCATCTTCCTTTGAAATAGAGATAATAAATCCATTTCCCTCGGTTGCATTGCTCAGGTCTGTCTGCACATGTGTCCCTGCATTAAAAATCTTATAACCGGTTGTCTCTTCCGTTTCCTTCAGGCAATTCGGATATGGAATATGTGTATGCCCAATCATCCACGCATCCACAGGGATATCCAGAAGTTCCTGCTCTGTCATGATAAAATACTGTCCATTCATATCCGGTGTCACCCCCTGAATTGCTCCATGGGCAACTCCTATATTAATCACTGACGGATCGATCTGGGCCTGTTTGATCCATCCAAGATTATTATTTTCCGAATGTTTAGACTGGCAGTATGCAGGATATACAACAACTGTCTCATCCATAGTATCAAATGTATAAGCCTGATACTTATTCAGCAAAACAACATTGTGATCAAGTTTAGCAAGTGCTTTTTCAAAATCCTGCCACACCTTTTCATCACCGGTATAATAATCGTGATTTCCCGGCAAAACCAACACTGTACCTGAAAACGCTGCCAGAATTTCAGCAACTTGCTTTACATCTGCTACTTTGACCGTATTTGTATTCTCAAACAAATCCCCCGTTACAATAAACAACTCGCACTTATCCCGTTCAGCGTATTGGATCATATCCTGCAGACACTCAAACCGGCTTTCAATCAGCAGATCTCGAATCTCCGGATATCGGTCGTATTTTTTTCCGATATGATTATCGCCTGTAACAAAACATTTAACCATCTCTTATCCCCTTCCGTTTTTCATACCTAGCAATCATTGTACCCGCTACAGGTACAAATGTCTATGAACGTATAGTTCAATCACATCGGGCATCTGCTTCGCTGTGGCATGTCTTCTCCCTTCACATAACGGGCATTAAATTCCATATTAATCTCTCGCAGTTCCTTCTTCCCATCGATGTAATCCTGATACATCTCCGCTAAGCCACTCATACAGCCATCACAGGTTGCCGCAATATTTCCGAGCGATTCCGCTACGATCTGCTCACGTTCTTCCTTTGTTGTGTCCTTAATCAAATATCCTGACATCTTGTGTCCTTCCTTTCGTCCTGCTCAATACTCTACTTCCAGAAGTGTAAGGCCATGCGGAGGTGCTGTCGGTCCCGCCGTCTGCCTGTCACAGGCCGCAAGTATCGCTTCCATATCTCCCGCATCTTTGCGTCCATAGCCAACCTCTAACAACGTTCCGGTCAATATTCGAACCATATTCTGCAAGAAGCCATTTCCATGAAAGGTCATCCGCAGATACCCTTTCTCCTGTATGATCGAAATATCATAGATTGTCCGCACCGTGGACTTCTTCATTTTATTATTTCCACAAAAGCTTTTGAAATCATGTGTACCTGTAAGATAGCCTGCTGCCTTTTGCATCGCTTCTATATCCGGCATACGGTCTGGTGTCCCATTCGTAACCCATTCCGGCAATACCCACGTATACATCCGGTCAAACACCGGCTTTCCATCACCGACATAGCAGGTATACTGATACACCTTTCCCTTTGCATTGAGTCTTGCATGAAACCGCTCGGATGCCACCATGACATCCCTGACACAGATATCATCCGGCAGATAATGATTCGCATATGCCTTGATCTCTTCCGGTGTAAGCGTAGTATCTAAAAATCCACTTGCAACCATCCCCTTTGCATGCACACCCGCATCGGTTCTCCCTGCTCCATGGATCTTTACATCCTGATTTGTCATTCTGGCGAATACGGTTTCCAGTTTCCCTTCGATCGTATCCACTTCTTTTTTACTTTCCCAGCCATGATAGCGCGTGCCATCGTAGCTGATCGTAAACCTATAATTATTCATCGTCTCTCCTTGGGGACGCTTCTTCTGTCACAAGCAGTGTCCCTCTGTCACATCAAAACGGAGAGGCACTGCCCCTCCGCCATACTTATACATTCATCTAGAAAATCTGTCCCGGAAGTTTCTTCTTTTCCTTGTACGGAAACTGCTTGTCAAACGCTTCCACAGCTTCTTCTGCAACGAAATAGCCTTCCGGCGGCGCATACACGCCGGTTATGCCATCCAGATACCCACGTTGCAGCTCCCTGCACAAGAAGAATGGAACATCCTCCCCTTCCGGTACCCCATGATAACGGATTCCATACCGGCTCGCATAGGTAAAGCCGCTCTTGCCGTAGAAATCGATATTTCCTTCCAGGCAAAGAGCCCCACATCCAAGCTCCCGTGCCTTTTTCACAGAATAATCAAGCAGGATTTTGCCATACCCTTGCCGTTTATACGCAGGTGCGATACAGATCGGCCCCATCGTCATGATCGGCACTGTCTGTCCATCATCCGCGCAAATTTCGGCACGCATAAACATGATCTGTCCGATTATTGTCCCGTCAAGCTCCATTACAAAATCAAGCTCCGGCACAAACGCCGCGTCCTTCCGCAACTCATGCAGCATGAAATGCTCCATGCATCCCGGGCGATACACATTCCAGAAGCTCTCCCGAACCATGTTTTCCACTTCGCGATACTCTTCTTTTCTCTCTAAACGAATCGTAATGTTGTTTTTGCTCATATTTATTATCCTCCTGAACTTTGTCAACGCCAAATGCACCCTGTGCGGGAGGTTTGTCGTGATTGTCTGCAAACCTCCCGGTTATGCCACAATCTCCATTTCATTGTACTTTTTCAAACAGCACACTCCTTAAATAAAATGATATACTTATATTACCACAAATATGTAGACATTAGAATGCATTTCATCAAATATATGCAATGCATAATTTATCCATAATCTCATCCTTTGTCGGCATCACCTTCAATGCCCCTTTTCTGGTTGTGATGATCGATGCTGCCATAGCCGCAAATCTCTGCATCTGATACAGATCATCCTTCGATAAATCCTCGATTCCATGTTCCAATACATAATTCAGCACGCATGCCATAAACGTATCTCCGGCACCGGTTGTCTCTATCGTATCCGGACGAAGCACCGCATCGCTTGCGACCTGCATATCTTTGTAGATTGCGATACTTCCCTGCTTCCCACAGGTTACGCACATAAGCTTCGGCTGGTACATCTCCCGAAATACCGGAATTGCCGCTTCCACGGTATCCTTTCCTGTAATAAATGTAATCTCATCATCCGAGATTTTCAGGATATCGCAGATTTCACATCCGTACCGCATCATCTCCTTTGCTGTCTCTTCCTTTTTCCATAAAAGCGGTCGGTAGTTTGGATCAAATGAAATCAACAAACCATGTGATTTTGCATAATCCACCGCTTTTATTGTTGCAGCCCGCACTCCATCATGCGTCATTGACAGGGTTCCAAAATGAAAGATTTTTGCATCCGCAATCTGACTGTAATCAATTTCTGATTCCGATAACATCATATCAGCCCCCGGCTCACGATAAAAAGAAAAACTACGATCCCCATCTGTTGCCGTATGTACAAATGCCAGCGTTGTCGGAACTGTTGCATCTTGTATCAGGTTCGTCACGTCAATACCTACCTGACAGACGGTATCCTTTAAATAATCGCCAAATGCGTCTTTTCCTACTTTACCAATAAATGCCGTTTTCTTACCAAGATTCTGAAGCATCGCCAACACATTACACGGTGCACCACCCGGATTTGCTTCTAACAACGGATTCCCGTATGCACTAAATCCATTTTCTGTGAAATCTATCAATAATTCACCCAACGCAATAACATCTAAACTCTTCATTCCAATCCTCCATCTTTTTTCTCCTTTATTGCACACGCAATAGACAGGTCCACACGGTTATATGATATCAACGTTGCCTGGAACGCATGATATAAATCTGATTTTCCGGGCCAGAATCGCGGACGATGCTGCTAATATCTCAAATGCATGTGCATAACATTGTTTGTTCGGCAATATTTTTCCATCACTTGTAATACCACTATACCACCCGCCAAACTCTTTGTCACGCAATTCCCCCGTAAGTCCTTTCAACGCTTTTCCGACTAATTTATCACTATCCGGATATCCAAGCATACACCCCATACTATACACATGTGCCATACGACAGGTAATCCAAGTCTCGCGCGGGCGGTCTACGCAGGGTGTACCATCATCTCCAAGGTAATAAGCACTTCCTGCCGGAGATGCGAAATGCTTTCCAAACTCCAACAGGCTCTGCGTCATATCTTTCATAAATTTTTTATTTTCCTGTGTATCAATTCTGTATTTTGCATCCATTATTTTTTCCTCCAATTTCAATTATACTAGATATCATAAACGCTACGCAATCTTATATGATCTATATTTTCCTGAATTACTTTCACTGTTTTACTACCTGCGTTTAAATCAAAGTAATTATCCGACAGAATTAAATCTTCATTATCATTTAATATTTCAATGCTCTTCGCATAGTTGTCTGCATATACTGTAATCTCATTTCCATCCACACACGCGCGTAGATTCGGATTCTCATATCGGAAATACTTCGGAAATTCAAACGGAAGCCGTACTAACTCCTGTCCGCTGTTTATCATTCCTCCGAAAATGTTCGACTCCATATCGTATCGCATCTGCCTGCAAAAGCTGTGATGCGTAAATCACAGTTTCAAAATTAGTTGGATAACGATAAGTCTGCTGCATGTAATTCATGATTTTTCCATTTGCCGAACCATTTCTCTGATGTCTCTCCATAATATAAGAAAAAATATTCATATCCCGTTCATCATCGGTAAAAGTTTCAATCGTTTTCCTGGAAGTACAGGCTCTTGCAGACATGTGCCATCTGAGTTATTCCCATTTTGCAAAGCTTTTCCGTGAAAACTACGGTCGCTCCTGCAAGGAATATATCGAATATATCCGAATGAATAAAGCGCAGGATTTGCTCTTAAACTCCGATTTTGATATCAACTATATCGCACAGGAAACCGGATTTTACGATTGCAGCCATTTCATACGCCAATATAAGAAATGGAGAGACATCACACCGAAGCAGGAACGAAAGAATGCATATTAAAAATCCGGTGGCAGATACGCCTCCGGATTTTCAACAAGCAACTACTTCTTCTTTTTATAAATCACACTTCCCGCGGCACTCACAGAAGCAACACCCAGCAATAGCCATACAAACGGATTGCTTTCATCCCCTGTTTTTGGGCTTTTCAGAGTTGTCTGGTCAACAGGCTTGCTTGGGTCTGGTGTTTTGACAGCTGTTTCCGGTGGTGTCACATCCGCCTGCTTCGCTGCTGCTTTTACTGCAAATTTTGTACTGCATTCACCATCCACATAGATAAATGTCAGTGTATGGGCTCCCTCAGACAACGTTTGCAGATACTCCGGTTTCAGTGTAACGATCGTTGACCCGGAAACTGCTGTATAATTCTTCGCATCAACCGGTGTGCCATCGACTTTAACGCCTGTAAACTTTGAAAAATCTCCATTTGCACGCACCTTCAGCGTTCCATCTGTATTCTGTGTCCAGGAGCCATTTGCGCCTTCAATGACTTCATATTGTGCAGAAGTTTCCACTGGCGTCATCGTTAATCCTATAATCATCCATAACGTATGCATCTCGTCCGGATTTTCCAGCTCCGTATCCCCTTCACGTAAATGATAGGTGTATTCTGTGCCATTTATCTTTAATTTCGTATCTGACGTGAAGCAATATCCTTCCGCCGCCTTGAAATATGCACCATATTCATACTTCTTTCCGGCTTCAAATTCTGTGATATGCTCAGTAAAGCTTTTATCCCAGAATTCCGCGGAATTCACGCCTGCATCTCCACAAAGCCACCATTCACACTGATAAATATATGGTACTCCATCCGGTACTTTCCCTGTAAATACCGGCTTATCCCCGGCCTTAAAACTAACCGTTGCACCATTAAGCTCAATCAGATCAATCTTCTTTAGCTGTACCGGTTTTGATGGCTCAATGAAATTAATTGCAACAACAAACATCGTTGATCCACTGACCTTTACATTTTTTGCATTGACAAAACTGTCATTTACCATCATAGTACAATCCGATGCAAATTTATAACCATCCTTTGCTTTCAGAGATATACTATACATGTAGGATTTGCCTTCCTCAAAGCTTGTAATCTTTTTATCTTCTGCAAGTGCGTTGTTTTTTGATTCATCGGAATACCAGAATGCTGTCGGTTCCAACCTTTGTTCCGTCTGTTCCATGCATTCCCAACACTCATATTCGATGTCATACATATCGCAAAACGGATCCATTTTAGTGGCAGATGCTTTTGGAACATCTCCCGGCTGATAGTTGAACCAGACATTCTCGATATCGACATCTGTGATTTCTGTCCCCTCCTCTGCATAGATTGTACACGGCAGCAACATAACAAGTGTTAGAAACACTGCGAAAAAACGCATAATTTGTTTCATCTTTTCCATAAAAGCAACCTCCCTTTCCTTTATTTTCTGTATTATAACAATCCTTTTTTGACTTGTGTCTATTCTTACCGGGTTGTCAATGACTATACGGAAAGATGCGGTTGTAATCTTTTGTTTTTATTGTTATTGTATAGTATATCGTACCTATAGAATCAATATCAAACAGCCATTTACAAACAGCTGACACATAAAAGGAGAGAATAACATGACTTTTAATGAGAAACTGGCAGAATATATGGATACTCTGGATTGTACTGCAAAGATGCTGTCCGAAAGCTCCGGGCTTTCTGCCGCAACGCTCAGCCGCTACCGCTCCGGTGAACGGACTCCGGATGCAGGTTCGGAAAACCTGTCCTGTCTCGTCAAAGGCATCGTGCAGCTGGCAGAAGGAAAAGGAATATCCGGACTGACGATCCAGACAGTCACGGACGACTTTGCTCCATATGTAAAAAACAAAAATACCGGCATGGAAAACCTGCAGAAAAATCTGGATACCCTGTTCACAGTTCTCTCCGTCAACATCTCCGGACTTGCCCGGTCACTCAACTACGATGCTTCTTATATATCAAGAATTCGGAACGGACAACGACAGCCGGCTAACCCCCAGCAATTGATTACAGGCATATCACACTTTGTAGTACGCCACTATCAGGAAGACTCCCAAAAGTCATTAATTGCTGAAATACTTGGATGCAGTCCGGAAGATCTTGCCAATCCGGGCAATTACCAGACGCTCCTTTGCAACTGGCTGGCAAATGGTACAAATCATTCCAAAGATCAGATTACAAGCTTTCTGGAAAAGCTTGATGAATTCAATCTGGATGAATACATCTGTGCGATTCATTTTGACGAATTGAAAGTGCCGTCTGTTCCATTCCAGCTCCCAACATCCAAAAACTATTTTGGCTTACAGGAAATGATGGACAGTGAGCTTGCATTTTTAAAAGCAACGGTTCTGTCCAAATCCATGGAACCCGTCACGATGTACAGCGATATGCCAATCAGCGAAATGGCAAAAGATCCGGAATTTCCAAAAAAATGGATGTTCGGTATGGGAATGATGATTAAGAAAGGACTTCATCTGAACCAGATTCATAATATCGACCGTTCTTTTGACGAAATGATGCTTGGCCTGGAAAGCTGGATTCCAATGTACATGTCCGGTCAAATTTCTCCTTATTACCTGAAGAATACACAGGGTACTGTCTTTTCCAACCTATTAAAGGTATCCGGCAGCGCAGCATTAACAGGCGAAGCCATCAACGGTTATCATGCTGAAGGAAGGTATTATCTGACCAATAATAAAAATGAAGTTGCCTATTACAAAAAGCGCGCCGAAAGGCTCTTATCAAAGGCAGCACCACTCATGGAAATCTATCGTGCTGATCGTGCACAGGCATACAACTTCTTTCTGAATGAAGACACAAAAAAAGAAGGCGCAAGATATTATATTTTATATGCCCTGTCGTTACATACGTTAAGTGAAGATCTGCTTGACCGTATTTTATGCCACAATCAGATTCCTCAAGTGGAACAGGAACAAATCCGGCAATACGTCTCCGATCAGAAAGCTATGGCAAATATCATTTTATCGCATAACTCCATCACCGAAGAGATTCCTGTTCTGTCCAGAGAGGAATTTGAGCAGTCACCAATGGTTCTCCCACTTTCCGGCTTATTCTATGAAAAGGAGATTCTTTACCGTTGGGAGGATTATACAGAACACTTACAACTGGTTCACGAATACCGGAAGCATAATTCTAACTATCATATTGTTGAAAATACAGCTTCTGCCTTTCGCAACGTCCAGATCTACATTCATGAAGGAAAATGGGTACTTGTATCCAAAAACAAAACACCCGCGATTCATTTTCTGATCCGGCATCCGAAGATGCGGCACGCCTTTGAAAATATGGTAATCCCAATCAGGGACGCTTCTTCTGTCTCGAAGAGTGTCCCACTGTCACAATAAAAAGGGAGCGATACCAAAAGATATCGCTCCCTTAACTTTCTACTTTCTTCCTGTTACCTTCCGCCGCATACTGCAGCGTGCTTCCTGATTCGCATAGGCAACCTTCTGTGCCTCCTGCAGCAAAACATTACCCTGTCCTGCCCGCGTATAAACACAATCATACGCGCCAATATATGGACGCATGCAATCAGCAAACTGCTCCGCCTGTTCCTTCTTCGCCGAAAAACAATCCGGCACTGCAAAGAAACGGTCATTGCTTCTTTGTCTTCCATGCTTGACTAAGATGTATTTCTGATTCTCAACCGGTGCAAAAAACTCATTCACACACCGGGAAAAAAGCGCGCCATCTCTCCCGCTTCCGCCCTGCAGATATACGACATGTTTATACGCCTCCGGCGTCTCCGTCACAACCGTACTGTCCGGCATATCCAAAAGCTTCTGCTTCTCCAGTGCCTTCCGGATTCCCTTGCCAAATGTCTTCAACCGTTCGTACGGACTTCCAAGCATAAACATCTTCGGGAAGCAGTATGAAAGCATCCCCAGTCCCGCCAACGTAAATATTCCGGCTAGCGTTCCAAGCCACGCACTCCCGGTTTTCGCACCTGTCTGCGCCGCCATATACCACGCAGCACACAACAGGAATATCGAGAATATCATCTTTACTACCGCATCATGAAACGCCGCCCTTGGCACCGCTTTATCCCGCACCTTCACCTCTGTCACGACCTCCATCTTCGGATAGATCGTAAGCGAACGGCTCCAGCGCTCCCGTAAGCGGCTCCGCTCCTTAGATAAGGCAAGCATTGTGGCATTCATGTTCGCGACATTCGCCTTTGTAAATGGTTTCTGTATGATCGACAGCCGCGCAAGCCCATTTTCAATCACATCCTCCGTGTAGTGCAGACCTAAGAAATGTTCCATTCGTCTGGTGAGCATCCGGTAATCCTCGCTCGTCTCCGGTTTCGTCCCGAAAGAACTCTCATACCACGGTTTTAAGCATACCAGATGCCAGATATTGCTTGTCTTATCCGGTTCCCTGTCCCATGTGCGGATGGCTCTGCCACGCATCTGGTTACTGAGCATAAACGAACCAACGGTACTTGCAAGAATCAGGGAATTGATGCACGGGGAATCCCAGCCTTCGCCAAGCAACGATTTTGTACCGATCAACACCTGAATATATCCATCTGCAAATAACTGTGTCACCGCTGGTATCAGGAAATGCGAGTCACCAACTGTGGATACCTTTACATACTCAGTCTCCGGCAGACTTCCAAGCTTCGAGAATGTTACCGTGCCTGCATCACCCACAGTTTTTATTAGCGTATCCTTCGCCTCGGCGGGTATCACAATAATGCTTCCACATAACACACCAAGTCGCATGTCCGACCACATATCCTGCGCATCCCGTCGAAGATTCTCAAAGAGTGGCAGCACCCCGAGCAGATTCACATCTGCTTCCCGGTTACCGATTGATTTTTCATGTTCCTTCCGTATGTAATCCGTAAGGATCAGCATATGCAGCCTTCCATGAAGTGATGCATATTCATGCTGTGTAATCTGGCGGATGCTTTCAATCTTCCCAAGGGAATTCGTCAGATGCTTCTCTATCTTCGGATCTAACTCCTCACAGTCCGGATGTGCCTGCATATACCGTATCACTTCCGCTTCTTCCTGTTTCGTCGGATAATTGAAATACACATAATCCTGATGCGGACAGAGACTTCCCTCCTTCACCAGCTCCGGCGTCGTGATCTCCTCATCAATCTCGCCGCACATCGCGATATAGCGGTTCCACATGGCAGGTGTCGAATCATATGGCGGTGTCGCTGTAAGTGCGATTGTTGTCACATCGATCAGCTTCTCCTTCAAGCTTTCCAGAGATTTCCACCACTCGCTTCGCAGATGATGGCATTCGTCGAGACAAAGTGTATCTACCTTTGCATCCTGCAAGACCTGAAACAGGGAAAATCCCTGATAATCTTCCTCTCCATCCTGTATCTGCGTCATAGCACTGTGCAGTGCCTGATATGTAGTCACTGTGATCGCCCGCGGTTCTTTCAGACTCTGTGACAAATATGCATCAGCGTCCACACCATCACACAAAAATGCTTCTTTGATCCGCGCGATCCACTGCTCCCGGATCGTAATGGTCGGCACAAGCACGAGCGCCGTTCCCTGCAGCCTGCGTATCAGTTCAATTCCAAGCGTAGTCTTTCCCGAACCCGGAGCCGCCACGATATGGATCTTGCCATCCCGCACATAATGCTCCGCCCGATCCAGCACTCGTGCCTGATACACACGCCATGTTCCTTTAAATTGTAAAATGTTTTCGTAGTTCATGATTGGTTATTCACTTCTAAAAATATAATTGACAATTTGATATTTATATAGTAAACTTCAACAAAAGAAACGAAGTTTTCTACCGTACAGTTTTTACTCAAGCGGCGTGCTCGTTTCTTTTTTTATTTGAATTATATCATATAAAAATAATTGTTTTTTCTCATTACATCGAATTAACAATCTTGCTCGGAAAATATTATATCTTTCTATTTCTCCGCTTTCATCATAGATTGGAATTCCAAATCTTGTATCATACCGATACCATCCGTTTTTGGCTTTATTACCATGCCGTCCTTCATAATCCGGATATTCAATTTTATTGTCGGCAATTGATATCAGTTCACCTATAGCTGTAATTGCATTAGCCTTTGCTTTTTCATTAGCGCCTTTTATAGCTTTTGTATATTTAGAATGTGTGTACTCGTCTGGAAAATCTGTTCCAATATACACTTTTTCAGCAGTCTGGTATATTTCATAAAATTCTCCAATATATTGTCTTAATATTTTCTCTATCTCATCCCAATCAATATTTCTTCTTGATTTAAAACGAATATCATTTATAAGAACAATATTTTTCCCATCCACATCCTGAATAATTGAAATATTTCTTTTATCCTTTGACACTTTCTCCTGCTCCGTAAAATTATCACGTATAGATAATAATCTGAAATATTGGAATACCTTGTTTTTTATATCTTCGGATGCATTTGATATTTCTTCTATTATTATCATCTCACTGGCATTATCTGTCTTTACTAATACCTTGTTATTTCTATCATCTTCATTACACAACAAATCCACCAATGATACATCAAGAGCTTTGCAAATAGGAACTAATTTATCTGATTGCGGATTAATCTTTTTCTTTCGCCAATCACTAATTGTGCTAGTTGCAATCCCTGTTCGTTTCGATAGTTCTGTTTGGCTCATATGCAATTCTTCTAGCCTTGAAAAAATTTTTTCATATATTTCCATTTATTAGTCCCTTTTTTGTTTTTCCGATTTTTCGGATATTGTATCATAATCGAATATATACTACAAGCTATTCCACATTAATTACATAATCTCAATATCTATAATCTAAATTATATCATACAAATTCCAATTCGCAATTTTTAATCCTTATATCTATCCATATCCCCCATTTATGCATACTATGATAGTAACTATAACTCTGCAGGTTGATATGCAATGAACTGTTCAAATAACACATCCATCTGGATTCAATGGAGTGAAATCAATGTGAGTTATGCCGCACCTACCTCGTAATTAGCAATACTATAAAAGGGCTTCCTGACACCTCGGAAAGCCCTCTATCTTTATCTCGCTGACATCCACATTACCAAAAGTCCTACCGGCAGAGCAATCACTGCCTGACTGAACATTCCAATCACTGCATATTTGATATGATGCCAATAATCATGGTAGGCATCCACCAAATCCTCAGTTCCCGGAATTATCATTTTCTTGCTATGGCAAAACCACAAACAATCCACTACCAATGCATCAAACCACATCTCTGCTATCCACATGATATATCCATGAAACCATCCCTCGAAAAATGTGCGTGCACCGCCGATGAAATACGCCAATGCTGTCTGCAAAAATATGTATCCAATAAAAAATCCAATTTTTCCTATCGTAGCTTTCTTCGTAAGTTTCCCGGAACTTTCCTGAATCAATCCAAGCTCTCTGCATCGATCCTGTATCGCCTTTGGGTATTCCTGTATCATACCAAGCTTGCCCTTCTTCGCCATATTAATCCCACAAATTGTGAAAATAACAACATTAAAAATAACGATTTCTAATAAATAATTCATTTTGCCTCCTTAAATCACAATATCCTGATAACCAATATCATATATGAATTCATACCAGACGTAGTAATACTTCGCTATCTTAAGGTGTATTATACTAAAATGATGCAGATAATACTACAAATTTACATTATCTTTCACTCTATTGTGGTAAAATCAAAGTCGGATTTTTCAACAACGTGGCAATAACCGGGGCATATTTAAATATTCCATAATCTTCAACAATACTGGTTATTCGTGCCCCGGCATCTTTTGATGAAGCACCACATAAGAAAACCCTTTCATCATCATCTGAAACAAAGCTGTTCATCATATCAGCCAACTCAGATTTTGTTATCACATCTTTCAGCCCTTCTGCAACATCTGAAATCTGCTTTTCCAGAGATATCATATCTGAGTTGATTTTGTTAATTTCGATTCTGTTGTTAGCAGTTTCCATGCTTAACTGAAGAATTTCCCGCTGACCAATAAGATCTCGATTTTCTAATATGTAATCTTTCATTTTCTTAAAGGTTCTTACCAATGCAATACTTTGTCTTACCGCAAGTTTTCCTTTTAGTACAGTCATTAACATGTATACACCTTGTTCCGTAAAAACATAAGGATTGCTGCGGGATTTGCTACTTATATTTGCGGTCACAAATTGTGACCGCAAATATTCCACTTCATCATCAGATAATTGAAACATCATGTCATTTTGAAATCTTTCTATATTTCTTTTTACCTGCTGATTAAACGCCTTAAGTTCATATCCATATACTTCAGCCAAATCTGCATCTAATAAAACTTTGCATCCTCGAAACTCATACAATTTTTGTTTCATAAATTCTTCATTAATCTCAATTACTGCAATTTCATCTTTCTTTTTATCTTCTTCCATAAAGCTCCTCCATCCATTTTGCGGTCAAAAAAATTGTCCGCAATTCTGATATGAACATATTGTTGACATCAACAATATGTGTTATTATCGTGCTATTTTCAGTTAATCATTTCTTTTCCATATCAGACTTTCTCCGCATACATTGAACCATTTTACTATCCATTTTATTGCTTACCTATGTATTACCGAAACACGTACATCATAATATATTCTTCTTCGTTTTCATCAATAATCTCGAAGCCAACATTTTTGTACATCTTCACTGCATAGTTTGCTTTCTGTACTGCCAAGGAAGTTTTCTGATACCCTCTTTCTTTTAACTCTTCCAACATCCGTTTCATCAGCATAGTTCCAATCCCAAGACCTCGATACTCTCTATATAACGATATGGCAAAAGACGGAACACCATCTTCTACATGTCCATAATCATCCATATTACGAACCCAGACAGCACCGACTATCTTTTTGTCAACTTCAGCAACAAAACAAATATCTCCTTCCTGCTTGCCAAAATCCTGCACATAAATCTGTAATTCCGGTGCATTTATAATCTCTTTTGGCGGTGCATCTACACCTTCTGGAATGAAAATTGCTTCATACAGGAAATCATCTAGCAATGCTATTTCCTTGTTGTTCATATGCCTTATATTATAACTGATTTTATTATGAAAACCAATCAAAGTTCTAATTTGATTTACATCATATTCTTTAGCTGGAAGAATAACTGCATTTTTACCTATTATTTCTTTTACTATACGTAATTCTAACTCTTGCCTGTGTTTAAAATGACTGATCATATCCTCAAAAGCACTACATTCATGTTTCCTCCCATAGGGAGAGTTCACCAAATATTCTAACATCATCTGATACCATAACTCATTTCCATTCTCATCACAGCGTTCTTTTTGAATTATTTTAATATTCTCTTCCAACTTATCACTATAGAGATAAAATAATATAAACTTCTTTGCATCAATGCACCTAAATAAATTGCGATAGAACTCTATAATTTCTTCATCACTAAGCATATGAAACAAAATTAAATCCTCTATTACATTTTGAAAGAAAGAACATTCAAATAAATATCCTGTATCTGTAAAATTTTTAAACCTTGTTACTATAATTTCCTTTAGCTCCGCCAAAGTTTTTCGCCCATTATAGACTTCATAATTCTCCAAATCTTTATAAAATCCCGGAATATCCGTAATTATCCTAGTGTAAGTAATGATATAATTCTCTTGTTCCCTAACTGTATTTTTTATAATTTCATCCCTTATCGAATTGTATTTTTGCAAAACAGCCTCATATTCCTTCTTCGACATTAAAGCACACCAAGCCAATTCTATCGGAGAATAATCTCCTTCCCTACATACATGTAACTCAGGATTAAACTTCACAATATTATTTATCAGCGTGCTTTTTCCTGATCCTTGAATACCTTCAACAAATATATTTTTCATAAAGCAAATCTCCTTTCAAATTATAATTCAATTACCTTAGTTGCTATTTTTTCGCAAAATTTCCTGTCATGTTCAACAAATAGCATGGTTGGCTCATACTTTAAAATTAATCTTTCTAACTGCATCCGCGAAAAAATATCAATGTAATTTAATGGTTCATCCCAAATATAAAGGTGTGCCGGTGTAAGTAAACTAGTCGCCAACAAAACTTTCTTTTTCTGGCCTTCCGAGTAAGTTTCCATATTTTTAGTAAACTGCTCTCGTCCAAAATCAAGCTGCCGAAGTATGGTACAAAATAAACTCCTATCCAAATCATGCGTTTTACAATAATTTGTAACATTACCTTTAAGTCCGATTGTTTCCTGACCAACATATGAAATAACAAGACCACTTGCCACCTCACATAGTCCTTCTTCAATTATACAAACACCTATATTGGAATTACATTTTTCTAGGATTTTTCTAATAATTGTTGTCTTTCCACTTCCATTTTTCCCGGATAATACAACACGATCACCCTTTTTAATGTCAAAAGACAGCCCTTGAAACACTGGTTTATCTGAGTCTTTATATTGCAAACTATACTCTTTTACATTAACAAGACTATTTTTGTAATGAACAAGCTGAAACAACTTTAAATCTTTAGGATATTCTATATCTTCTAAAAGACCCTCCTTTTCCTCAATCTCTCTTTCAATTCGTTTTTCCATCTGCTTTACACGACTCTGCATCTTTTTTGTTTTGGCTCCTATAAAACTTCTTGTGCTTAAGCATCTGTCATGTTCTTTTATCGGATCAAATCCTATTTTGGTGCGTTCATTTTTATCTGCCCACTTAGCAACCTGTTCTGCCGCATGGTTCAACTTTTGAATCTCCTTTCGGTGTTTCTCATTTTGTGCTATCGCAAATATATCTTTACGTTGCTTATTCTCCCACCAGACCGAAAAATTACCATTTTGTACTTCGATACTGCAACGATTCAATACCAGACAATGATCTGTGCATGCATCCAACAAATCTCTGTCATGAGAAACCATTATAAAACCCTTTTTAGAAGCTAAATACACCTTCACACACTCCCTTGCATTTTGGTCAAGATGATTCGTCGGTTCATCAATTAATAAAAACTCATTTTCCTGTGAAAACAAAACTGCAAGTAATATCTTTGTACGCTCTCCGGGACTTAAGGTACAATAAGGTCTATACAAAATCTCTGAACTTTCCGATAGCTCTTCCAACTCACAAATTACTCTCCATATTTCACACCCTGGCTTCAAATCTTCCATAAATTCTGCCACAGGCATTTGTTTTTGGTATTCTGCAATTTCATAAGGAAAATAATCAAACTTCGTTGATGCACTTATGGAACCTGTAAACTGATATTTTCCAAGTAATAAATTTAAAAAAGTTGTCTTCCCTTTTCCATTTCTACCAATAAAACCTAGTTTCCAATTTGTATCAATCGAAAATGAAACATTCTCAAAAATATAATCAAAACTCCCTTCATATCCAAAGGTGAGATTATTTATACTAATTTGTGCCATATACATTCCTCCTCTCATGGTTACAATAAAAAAAGAACCATTCGTTGCCAAACAGTTCCATTACATACTATAACCTCATATGGTTCATCAAAAGAAGGAAATACACCCAACATTGTAATCATTTTTATGCACACAAAAAGAGAGGTTATGAGAATATAATCCACTTTTGGCAACACGACAAGTAGTATGGGCGATATCGCTCATACTGCATAAACATTCATGTAATCAAAAGTAAATTATCTTCTCATCTTTTCACCTCTCTCCTTAAGATAAAGCCATTCTAACACTCCGACTTTCCTTTGTCAACAAAGGAATATACTAATTCAACTCATTCCACACATCCACATAATCCTGCAATCCACCCGGACGCATTACAATACTTACGTAACTTGCTGGCTCTTTCCTCGCAAGTATGACAAGAATCCCCGCATCCTCTGGCTCATCAAATACGACCTGCTCCTCTGCCTAATCACAGTCAATTACAAGCTCCTTGCCCTCCATATCTGTCATAACAACAGCGTTCCTGCTGCCATCATACTGATACACTGTATAGTTTAATGCCATGTGCTCACCTCTCTAAATCATCCCAAAATGCTCCAGCGCATCTCTTATCGCTTTTTCCTTTTCTTCCGGACACTGAGGTTGTCTGCTATCTTCAGACTTAGGCAGGTTATAATTCTCCCCAACCTCTATTCCACATTTCCTTTTTACCTGTGAAATATACAGATTAGGCACCTTCAACCCGTGCTCTTTCAGCACATATTCCTTAATCTCCGCATAAGTCGCCTTACTCTCAGCCGAAGTCAAATCCAGCTCATCTAATTCAATTTCAACCTCAATTACATCATCCGGTTTTTGTTGGGACAAGAGAACAACCGTCTCCACGGACGGGGACTTTTCCCTCAAAGTTTCCATGGCATCATTACTTGCCAAAAATGTATACTTAATCTCTTTGATTGGATTACCGCCATCTTTCCACGTTTCCTTTGGATGTAAATATACCGCTGATATCATTGTTTCTATCAATCTACGCTGGTCTTCTTTATTCATTTTATCAAAGAACTTATCGAAAACCAACAGTAATTTATAAACATTCTCCTGTGTCAGGGCATCCTGTTCAACAGATGCTTTTTTCATCTCGCATCCCTCTATCTGGTCTTCAATGCTATAAATTTCTTCATAGATTTTATCAAGACGCTTGTTCATATCATTTCTTTTACGAGCCGCATTTTTATCGTCAGCAACGATATTATCAATGTCATGTTCAAGATTTGCTTTGCTGCGTTCCAGCTTCTTCAAGCTTTTTTTATAGCCTTCAATCTCTGCATCAATTTCTGACACATCCATCTTCTGACCGATTTGCTTTTTCACATCCTCTGCAAACTGTTCATTATTAACCAGCAGCTTTGTGTATTGTATAACCTCTTTCTCTATCCAGTCTGCTAATATCGTATTCTTCTTACACTGACCATTCTTTGCCTTTGCATAATGCCCGCACTGATATTTACGACGTACCCTGCGTTCGCCATTCTTATTTGTCCAAACGACAGTATCTGAGTACATGGCAGACCCACACATCGGACATTTTAATATACCCGATAGCAGATGTTTACTACTCCTTCCAACTGATGGATATCCTGTAGATGAAGTGGAGTTACGTTTTACTCTCGCCTGCTCAAATAACTCCTCACTTATAATCGGCTCATGTGCTATTTCATCACTCAAAATAAAATCATCCGTTTTTACCCTGCGGTATTCGTTCTCTGTTCCTTCTACCTTCTGTAATCGGGTACGCCCAAATGCAACCCTGCCGGTATAGACCGGATTATCCAACATTCGCTTGATTTGTTCTGAATTCCAATCCATAAAGGTCCTTCCATGTGAATTTCTTGATGGCATTTTGGGTATTCCCTGCTTGTTTAGATATCCCGCTATTGTAGAATATCCCATGCTGCCATTTACAAATTTATCAAAGATAAGTTCAACAATAGCTGCTTCTTCTTCCTTCCGTTCCAGCCTTCCATCTACAAGCTCATATCCGTAAGGTGCAAAGCCTCCGTTCCATCCACCCTGTTTAGCCTTTTCAGTTCTGCCAAGATAAGTCTGGGTAAGAATATTTTCCCTTTCCATCTCAGCGACAGCACCTAAAATAGTTATCATCATTTTACCCATGGAAGTGCTGGAATCCAACCCATCCTCCTTACAAATCAGATTCACTCCATACCTTTGGATAAATGTCAGGGAATTTAAAATATCCTTTGCATTTCGTCCAAATCTCGATAATTTAAACACAACAACAAAATCCGCATCCACACTTTTTGTTGCTATATCATCTAACATTCGTTGAAACACTTCTCGCCCGGATATTGATTTTCCACTTTTGCCCGGTTCAACATAGATATTTAATACCGTCATTCCTTCAAACTCAGCCCATTCTTTCAGGTACCGTTTCTGTCCTTCCAGACTGTAGCCCTGCACCTGTCGTTCTGAACTTACACGGATGTATATTACGCACTTCTTATTCTTACGGCTGCAAAACAATTCATCCATAAACTTATACCTCCATATCCGGTGCATACTTTTGTAACATTTCTGACATTGTACGAACCAGACAGTTATAATTTTGCTGATTGGATTTTTCCTCTAATTTTGTGCCTGTTTTTGGAAAACTTAAAGTTGTACAATTATGAAGCCTGGAATAGATACTTCCACTATTCTGTCTGCCTATCGTACTATAAAAAACATCTTCCTTTTGCAGAGACATATTTTTCTCAATTTTATCCTGACACACAAACATAACGTTCACTCCTTTCATCAAATCCTGTATGTTTAATAAACTGCCATCTTTTCAACCTTTCTTGGTTTGGCTCCTCTTTCAAATATATAAGCATCATGAAGCTCCATGTTTAAGACATTCTCAACTGGCTGATTTGCCTTGGTGCTGATATACTCTGCGGTGCTGATATCCTGACCGCCAAGATATACCATGTGGTCGCAACCATTTAATATGGTAACTGCCTGTGGCTTCGTATATAGTGTTTCCAACTGGCTGATGCTCTGCAAAATAATACTGACAGACAGGTTTCTGGAACGGATAACCGAAACGGTCTTTTCAAAATCCGGTATTACAACATTCGTTGCAAAATCGTCCAGAATGATTCGGACAGGCACCTGTAACCTTCCATCCGAATTCCTGTCTGCCTCCGCACACAGAGACCGGAACACCTGTGTGTAAAAGGCATTTACCAGCACATCAAATGTCCGGTCTGTATCACTGACATTGACAAACAGAGCTATCTTTCTCTGACCAAGTTCTTCCAACTTTAACGTGGTAGTTTTCCCATATAGGGTGCTTATTTCCGCAAAATCATACAGGGCTAAAGCCTTATTCAAATACTGTAAAATGCAGCACCATGTTTTCTTCGATGTAAACATAACCTCTCTGTAGGATTTGAACTTTCTGACTGCAAAACTGTCCGGTTCTTCCTCCTCCAAATGAATAAACATCGCCTCTATCATCTCGGTATCGTTTAACATTTTAGAAAGTCTTGTGACACTTACCATATTCTGCTCTTCTACCGGAAGTGCCTCCTTTACAAATGCAATCAGGCTTGCCAGTACCATTCTTGCAGATTCTTCCCAGAACGGGTCACGCTTGCATCTTGTCGGAATCATCATGCCCGCTATACTCATAATATCCTGCTCCTTCCATTTCCCTGTCTTAGGGTTGCTTCTGATATAAGCAAGGGGATTGTAGGGGCAGGATTTTTGAGGATTTACAAAGTCCAACACCCTGACTGTATAGCCTTTTGCTTCCAGTCCCCTGTGCAGATTCCGATACAGACTGTTCTTAGCATCAGCTATTATCATACTGTCGCTGTTTTGTCTGATGTTCGGAATGACATACCCGGTACTTTTCCCGGAGCCGGAGGCACCGATTATGACATCATTATTGTTTAACCGGGTTCTATGCATATCATTTGAAACACTGACTCCTTTTGCAAGAATTCTGTTACCTGCTTCCATATGTATTCCACCTCCTTACAGGGACTTTACAACTGCCGTTGCCAGTCCGAATTCCATGGCTTCCTCAACCGTAAAGTAACTGTCTGTTTTCGTCTTCTCAAAGACTTCTTCCTTTGTCCTTCCTGTTCTGTCTGCGATAATTCCGCACAGAATATTCCTTGTTTCCATGATTCTGTCTACCTCTTTTTGAATCTCTAAAGGCTTTACACCGCCAATATCGAGATTATGAAATGCCGGGTCATGAATCATGATTTTCGTATGAGGAAGCATCTCTCTTTTATCCCCGGCAAGGAACAGTATGGAACCCATACTGGCTGCCATACCGGTACAGACAGTTCTTATGGGTGCCTGCATCAGACGGATGCAGTCATATACTGCAAGTCCGCTGATAACTTCCCCTCCCGGAGAATTGATATATATGGTGATTTCTTTCTCCGGATTTTCCTGATTCAGATATAAAAGCTGTTTAATTAATTCATTTGACGAATCTGCATCTACATAATCCGTCATGAATATTTCCCTGTTATGGAAAAAACTGTCCTCTAAAAAGTAAAGCTCACAGCCCCTTGCGGTTTCCTTCATTAGTTTTGGTGTTCGCATCGTAATTCTCCTTTCCTTTATCTCCATATCGGTCATTGTCATAGGTATGCCCGGTGTTATGGATGCTATGAAGCATATCATACTATGCAATCACAGTCGTCATAATCATAGCAGTCATCACCGAACAGATTCTCACCATACGGAATATCCCCGGACGTTTCTATCGGTAGACCGATAATACCGGCCCGGGTAAGGAATTCATCATCCGGCACATAACCGGTTTCTTTTATCCACATGGCAAACGGCTCTATCAGTAACAAATAGATAAGATAAGGAACCTTCTCCTGCGGCATATACCCATTCACAAAGGGTTCCATCATCTGCTCTATCACATCTCCAAGGGCTTCATTCTCTCTCTCATCCTTCTGTATTCTGTTTGTAATATCCTTGTCCTGCTTTTCCAGATGCTTCAGCATGTCAGATACTTTCAGATTCAGCAACCTGTCCTCCATACTGTAAAATCCCTGACACCCGGCATTGCAGAGCCTGACTCTTTCATCCAGCGATTTCTTCATTGCAATTCCCCCTTTATCTCTTGTATATATACCAGTTGTTACCGGATACCAACTTTGCGAGATGCATAATTGCATTCCCGGCAGAAATCCTTTTATCCTCATCCTCGGAGCCGGCATATGCCAGTATCAGATATATCAAATCCTTGAACGGTTGTTCCAGATACGCATCCGAAAGATTCAGATATTTTAATATGATTTTCATCGTTACCAGGTCATTCACTTCTCTCTTACGGGAACGATTAATAAACAGACGAAGCGGTGCTTTCATTAGCTGCTCTATAGCCTGCTGAATGTATGCGTCCCGACTGGTTATGTTCTCTTTTGCATTTGCTATCAGAGTTTCCAGTGACATTGTCTCCATTCTCATCCTTCTCCTTTTCGTATAAATTGACTTTATTTACCTTACGGGGAGCAGAGCCACGCTCAAATAGGTAGGCATCGTCAAGCCCCATATCCAGAATCCGTTCCATCGGCACATTTGCCTTTTCACTGATATATCCGGCAGTCTCAACATCCTGACCGCCCAGATACAACATATGGTCGCACCCGTTTAATATGGTAACTGCCTGTTCCGGTGAATACAGAGTTTCTAACTGGCTGATGCTCTGTAAAATCACGCTGACGGAGATATCCCTTGAACGGATATTTGAAATAATCTTGTCAAAATCCGGAATATATACATTGGTGGCAAAGTCATCCAGAAATATTCTTACCGGCACCTTTAGTCTGCCATTCCTACGGCTGTCTGCCTCTTTACAAAGCTCATGGAATGCCTGTGCATAAAAGACATTTATCAACCTGTCAAAGGTTCTGTCCGTATCACTGACATTGACAAACAATGCTGTTTTTCTTCTGCCCATATCACAAAACCGGAAACTGCCTGTTCCGTCAAACATTGTCCATGCATCCGAAAAATCATACAAATCCAGAGCGTCCGAAACAAACTGTGCAATGCAGCCCCAAGTTCGTTCCGCAAAAAAAATAGACTGAAACGACTTGTACCGCCTAACTGCAAAACTGTCAGGATTCTCTGCTTCCAACTCCTCAAACAGACGATATCCGACACTGCCTGCTAAAACCTTATATAGTCCGGTAACGCTTGCCATATTCTTTTCATGACCGGGAAGCGTTTCCAGTACGAACGAAATCAGGCATTCCAGTACGAGCCTAGCCGAGTCCTCCCAAAGGGTGTCATCCTGTATCCGTGTAGGAATCATTGCATTTGCAATAGTCATAATCTCCTTTTCTCCGTATCTTCCGGTTTTTTTGTTAAATGGAATATAATCGAGCGGATTGTATTTACATGAATGTTCCAGATTCACAAAATCCAGCACATGTACTTCAAAGCCCGCTTGTTCCAGTCTTTTTTGCAGTTGCCGGTAAAGAATACTTTTGGTGTCAGCAATAATCATGCTTTCATTACCCTGCATGATGTTTGGAATCACATATCCTGTACTTTTTCCGGAACCGGAGGCACCTATAACCATGTCATTATTGTTAAGCTTTGTTTTGTACATATCATTGGAAAGGGTTAACCCCTTTGCTATGATTCTATTATTCATTTCATTTTCTCCTTTACAGCTTTTTATAGGTTGCTGTTCTATTTTCCGTCTACCGCCTCCTTCTTCCTGCTGACCCTTGCATTATGAATTTTTCAGAAATAAAAAAACTTCTGAATAAAACATCAAATAACGCACTGGGACAGTTATGTTTTTTTCAAAAGTTTTCATTGTTTTTCTCGATTAAATTTTTGTAATTCGGATTTTCTCGATGATATTAAGATAATTGGGGATTCCTCGATAATTTTTTCGTTGTTGGAATATTTTTCATGAAATTTCTGACTATTCGTTATACCTCGATAAATACTAAGACTGACGGTTCGCCAGCTAAAATTTTTTAGCTCTTTCTCAATTCTCTGTCAAGCATCATTTTATCCTACTACTGTTATTATAAGTTATTATAAATTTGCAATTAATTTGAAGGATTCCTGTCAGTCGTCCTTAAAAGCCCATATGACAATCAGAGCAAACAAAATTGTACCCATCATAATTATCTCCCTTCCATCTTTTATTTTGTAGATACACGAACAAGAGTAAAGTTTTCTCTCTTCATATCTCATCTGCGGGCAAAGCCCGCTGAGTTTACAAAGTCTGTGGTCTTTTATAAGACTATAGCTTGCTAAACACAAATAATTCTTATAAGAATGGATGACACACTTAAATAAATGGAGTGCAGATTTTGAGCACATTTTATAACAGATCCGCCACCTAGCGGGGTGCAGGGGCGGCAGCCCTTGCGGGCACCCGAAGCGAAGCGTAGGGCAAGGTGTGTGGCGAATGCCACCACCGCAGTAAGGGCTTTTCGGAATGAGCGTCAGCGAATGGAGAAAAGTGGCCGAAGTGAGCGTCAGCGAACGTAGGACAGTCGTCTCGGCTATGCCGAGCACACTTGCATTTGAACGAGCGGCAGCGAGCGAAAATACAAGTGTGTCACGACCCCTTATGCCCTTTTACTTCTTTGCCTAATATTTTAATTAACACTTCACAAACTACGTCTAAGTTCAATGATTGACTGGGTTTAGGGCATTTAAATTTATGTTATAATTTGCGTTTAAATTTTTTAAATTTTTTAAATCTTCATGGTAAACTCTTGTGATGACTAGGGCTAAATTTAAATTTTATGAGGGGGTTGTGACACACTTTTAAATTTGGAATTTTGATAGAATTTTGTTAAATTTAAATTTTTTAAATTCATGTTTTAATCGATGTAAAACCTGACAGGTTCTGGACTTGGTGCAGTCTAATTCCCGTTCCTGTCTCGGTGCTGATTTCACTTTAACTTCATGCGGCACTTGAAGCTGGAATCAACACCAAATTTAAATTTTTTAAAAGTGTGTCACTTTTAAGATTGATTTTAATTTTGTCACACTTTTAAATTTTTTAAATTTGAACGGTTTCGAGGCTGTTTTAAGCCCTGTATCTGCCCTGATATGTTAATTTGTTGCAGCAATACCTATGGCAGTCAAGAGAAAAAAATAAGCAGTCACATGAGGGGCAATGCCCCGTGACTGCTTATTTTCGTTACCTATGGCGGTTATCCCACCATTCCAGGAATTTTCGTGTAAGTTTATAGCTGATGTACATAGCGACGAGATATGATATCATAATTGGCTCCTTTCTGGTTTGATTATGGGTGTAAAACGTCCAATAAAACGATAATTGGATAATTTATGGTCTGATTTTGACCTTGGTGACACCAATTATCTGTAAATTGGATAGTTTTTGGTTTCAAGCTGGGTTTAAAATATCCAATAAAGCTATGGCTGTCTTTTAATTGGATATTTTATGGTTTCAGGTTGGGTTGAATATTACCATTTAATTTTGGTTGTTTTCTAATTGGATAATTTTGGGTTCGGATTTGACCATAAAATTGATGTGCAATTCTAATTGGATAATTTAAGGTCTGATTCAGACCATAAAATTGCCATTTTTGTAATTGGATATTTTGTGGTTTTATTTTGACCAAATTTGGGATTATTATTTCACACCAGCCAGTGGACATTTTTTGACCGAATCTGGTCTTGAAATGACCATAAAATTGACAGCAACTCTTGCAACAAACAGGATATTTTATGGTCACAGTAAGACCATAGATTTTTAAAAAAAAAAGTCCACCCCACGCACCTTTCGTGCATGAAGCAGACCTTTGTGAGAATATTGTCACTTTGTATTTCTGTTTTTGTGAATTTTCCATCCTTGTATTTTCTATTAATATTCCGTTCATTGTTTCTGGAATTATAAATTGGATAGTTTGCAGGTACGTTATTTAATTATGGGTGACACACTGTAATCTTATGGTTTCCTATCAAGCTCTGATACACTATGACTCAGTGAGTTGCTCTATACCTCTGGTACATTTACGACTTTGGGGGGTTCTATTTCGCAATGATACACTTTTTTTCGGGTTGATGTTAGCATTTGGTACACTTATCGTAAATGGTTTTCTGATGCCCATTGGTACACTTACCATCTCTGGGTTTTTGGACATTAAGAGTGCATTTTCTTTTTTGGGGTTGCTCAATACCTCTGATACACTAATCGAGAACGGGTTGCTTTTTTGTTATGGTACATTCGCTCTTAGTGGATTGATTTTTTCATCATCTTGATACACTAAATTACTTTGGGTTGCTTATATCAAATGGTACACTTTTTATAGACGGGCTGCTTTTTAATTTTGGTATCATAATTTTTAGATATCTTTTTTATCCTGAACTTTAAACCACACAAGAAAGCATAACATGACTCCTTGTAAAGCTCCCACACCTCGGTATTACTCTCAGCCATCAGCTTGCTGATGATGTTCTGTTTGGTTGTCTCTGGGTCTTCGGTGGTGTCATGGTCTCCCAGAATCTGGTCGATAACATCAATCTTAGCCTCATTGACAAGCACATTGGCAATACTCTTTGCCATATCATTCTTAGACATAATTCATTCCCCTTTCTGTCTATGTATATTTGTAAGCCATAGTTATGGCATTACTTTTTTATCCTGAACCTTGAACCACACAAGAAAGCATAACATGAAAAAAGCCCTGATATCGCTATCAGAGCCTTTTATTTCATGTGTTACTTTCTGGCACCGCAGACACTGCACTCCTGGTGTGTAACGGCATCATGGTGTTTTGTACCAGTCTGTACTTTTTCAGTACCAACCCACTCTGTCCCGTAAAGGATTCTAAGTGCACATCTACCAGCAGGGTCTGGGTCTGGACAATTAGGGAAGCAACTTACACAATGGTCTGCACACCATCTTTGTTTTGCACAAGAGTCACGTAATTCATCTGCAAGAGTTCCATCAGGCCAGCGGCTGTGGTTCTCATACACATCCTGCTCCTCATAGATTGGCTCATCCCACTCATCCTTATCTACAACAGTCTTCCATGTATGCTGGTGAGCGGTTGTAGGCTCTTCGGTTCTCGGAGCCTGAGTTGTCGGAGCCTCTGTGGTAGGAGCAGGAGCCTGAGTTGTCGGTGCCTCAGTCGTAGCAGGTGCCTGTGTTGATGGCTTTTTGTCTGAGTCATTCTCAGTCTTACCAGTCTTTGCAGCATCTGCCTTGACAGTTTTGGACTTGGTCTTTGCTGTGTCAGTCTTATCGTCCGTGTCCCCTGCATCGGTTACAGTTGCGTCTGTTTCAGTAGCTTCGGTTACGGTCTGTGTGCCGTCGTCATCTGTCTGTTTGGCACAGCCATTGATAGCAAATACAGCTCCGATAACAAGAGCGAGCATTAACATTGGTTTTATGAATTTCTTTAGTTTCTTCATAATTATCCCCCTTTTTTATCTTCCTATTTTGAGTTAAATATTTTTCAAAGTGGTATACATGATACACTTTATTGGTTTGGATTTCTGAGCCAGCATAGTCAGGTGTTATTGATATGCTTTAATCGTCTGGTTAGCCATCTTTAAACGCCCAGATGACAATCAGAGCAAATATGATTGTACCCATAGTTATTATCTCCTTTGCCTTCATTACTGACACAGGCTACCATTGATAGCCCCATCGCCAAAATAAGTACTAATGCTGTGATTAAAATTTCTAAATGTTCCTAAGTCCATCGCCAACGGCGATTGACCCCTTAAAGGATACTATATATTCAATTTTCAAGGCTCATCTAAGTTTTTCATTTTTTATAAATATGGCTTCTCACTCTGTATTAGCCATCTTATCTTCTCGATTTTAGCACAAATTTTTTTCACTTGCAATACGTTTTGTATTGCATTGTATAGTGCTTCTTTTACAAATCATTTGCAATATCATAGGTAATATAGGAGGTAAAGCTATGGCATTTCAATTAAAACAAGACAAAAAAGAATCCGAAAATAAAACTATCCGTTTTCCTGTCCCACTTATCCAAAGAATAGAAGCTGCTATTCAGAACCAGAATGTATCATTTTCCAGTTTTGTAATACAGGCTTGCGAATATGCCCTACACGATATGGAAAAAAGAGATTCTTCCAAGATACAGGAAACAGACAGACAACCTTCCAATGATTAGATTGTATAAATTACATTTTGAATGGATATACAAAACAGGCAGATAACTACTCATTACCTGCCTGTTTTACCATACTATTCACTTAACTGTCTGCTAATGTCTCTCCCACCGTACATAATTCGCACTATACTCACAATTTCTTTTTCTTCATCAGTCCGATAAAAAATCAAATAATTATCTATAGGAAAAAATCTAAGTCCTATGCTGTGCCAAGGCTCATCTTCATACAGTGGATAACGCATAGGGAACACATCTAACGTCCTTATTTCGTCTATAATTCTCTTTGTCTGTGCTTTTGCTGTATCCGGCACAAGTAATTCAAATGCAATATATTCAAATATATCCCTCAAATCCTGTCTTGCACCAGACGTAAACTGTATTCTAAAACTCATATACCAAAATCCCTATGCATTTCTGATTCAACATCATCTATTGAATAGACCCTGCCCTCGTCTATATCCTTAATTCCTTTGTTAATTTCTGCGTCAAATTGTTCCTTTGTAAGCGAACCATATGCTAATGGCTGACTTTGGGGTAATTTCATATCAAAGGGAATGCCACGTTGCAAAACAACCTGTCTCAAAAACATACCAACCGCATTAGACATCGGAATTCCTAACTGGTCTAATACAAGTTCTGCCTGTTCTTTTAATTCAGGCTCAACCCTTGCATATATGCTTGATGTCCTAGCCATAATCATCGCCTCCTTATCTAACTATATTATAGTTAGCATGCTTGCGAAATGCAATACATTTTAATCTTCTAAATCATTAAAATTGTTGATAATTAGTGCCGATATCTTCTGCACCGTATCAGCAATGATTTTTAACTCATCCGTATCCTGCATCCAGCTTTTGATATAACTCATGGAATAGGAGCTTGTATCAAGTCCCAGATTCACACCTACTACATAAGCCACCGATTCAGCAATCAATTCCCTGCGGTTGTGTCTTACATCCTGTTCCGGATGAAGTGTAAAATCAATGGAATGTGCGTATTCGTGTAACAGGGTCTTTATTTTCTGCAAATAATCCAAATCACCCCTGACGCAAATTACTCCTGTTTCAAGGTTGTAAGAGCCTTTAGCAGCAGTTCCCGTGACTTCCTTCACTGTATGCTCTTTTGATACGACTTTCAATATCTTTTCATAAATAGTCCTTTCTTTTTTACTGTTTCCTGTAAGACCTTTTACAAGCACAGGCAAATATTCATCGGAACCTTCTGTATCAGCAATATCATAAACATATGTGACACGGAAGCCAGAAATAACTCTTTCTTTTTTTTTCTCATCTTCAGATTTCTGATAAAATATTTCTTCCTCCTGTTCCATTTTATCCGTCTTGCGAAAACACGGAGCTAAAATAGCCAGTCCCCGGCTTCCCTTCTTAACATATCTTCCCAGCTGATTCCATGCTTTATATCCTTTCACATAAGTTGCCTGCGGATTCTGCGAATAGATAAGCATTGTATTTCCAAATGAGTAATTATAAAACTTGCTTTGAAAACACAAATAACTGAGCCAGTTCTCATCTGAATTGATAGCAGCCAGACCATCTTCAATACGGTCAAGGGCTTCTTTTATTTTTTCCTGATTCTTACCCATTTTCTGTTCCTCTATATTCAGAATTACCTTATTTCCACATGGTCTGAATTACGGTCATAGTAATACACATTGTCAGATAAGATTTCATTGGGCAAAACTTCTGTATGATTTACATCTCGCACCATTTCCTTCAAAAGTTCAACATCCATCCCTGCGGATGCAGGAATAAACAATGTTTCATGAATACTGCTTGGCAAGATATAAAAATCACTGCCTATACGGTCTGCAAAGTCTTTCAGCAGACCATCATAGAATATAGTACCTGCACCATACATTTTAGAAGAATTCGTGCATACATACATGGGAACAGCTTCCTCCACATCTTCACTCATTTCATAGAACTCATCTGCTTCTTCATCACTCATTTCCGGTTTCATAATACCCATTATTACATTTTTCAAGGATTCCACCCTGCTACAGAATAATCTCTGTGTATTCTGTTTTGCCAAATCAAACAGGGTTTCTTTGCTGACATCCCACACTCCCAGCATATAATCCTTTACCAGACAGCTTTGAATACCATTCTCATCCATTGCAATCAAAATATATGGAACTAACACCAAATCGTAAAACTCCATACATGGGGTATCCGCCAACCGTTCCTGATTCCGCTTAGCATTTACCAGCTTGTAGCAGATACGGTCTTTTACCCTGTTGAAGTCAAAGAATATTGTTGTATCAAAATTCTCTGATACCCTGTATTTCTCATATGTACGGATAATATCCTGACTTATCTCATCCATTGTCATCCCTTCCTGATAATGGCTAAAATAGTTTTCCAGATAGATATTCGGTGCCATGTTACTAATTCCATTGTAGATAACAAGCCCTGTTAAGTGCATATCATTATTTCTTACCACATCATTTATCTGCACCTGATATTCCTCTCCCAAAGATGCTTCTACAGCATCCCTGACTGCTTCTGCGAACTCCTTCATTGTTGTTTTGATTGTTTCTGTAACCATTCTCAAATCCTCCTTTTGATATTTTTTTGCATAAAAAAAAGAAGGTGTATTATAACCTTCTTTTTACAACTTCATCTACTTATCTTTACATTACTTTAATATTTTTATATCATACCAAAATGCATAAAGGCATCCATGATAGCAGCCTCTTTCTCCAAAGTACATTGTGGTACTCTTGCATCTTCATTTTTCTTCCAGTTGTTCCCTTTACGCTCTTTATTTAATCCGCATTTGTCTTTTATTTGTGCGATATAAAGAGAATGTACCTTCAATCCATATTTTTCAAATACATACTCCTTAATCTTCTGATAAGTCACCTTTTCCTCCGGTGTGTAATTACCCTCTTCATCAGGCTTCATAATAACCTCAAATTTGGGTGTATCAGTTTTTAGGGACAATTTAACTACCGTCTCCACATGCCCCCCTTGACAAAATTGATCCACAACCGCTACCTTCTCCACCTGATACCCAAGCTCACCCATGCGCTTCACATCTCTGGCAAGCGTTGCCGGATCACAGCTCACGTAGACCATCCGTTTTGGCTGCATATCTGCGATTGTCTGCAATAATGTCTCATCACAGCCCTTACGTGGCGGATCAACGACGATCACATCCGCATATACGCCGTGTTCCTTGTATTCGGCTGGAAGCACTTCTTCTGCCTTGCCAACGAAGAACTGTACATTTTCGATGCCATTGATCTGCGCATTTACCTTCGCATCGGCGATTGCCTGTGGGACGATTTCCACGCCATACACCTTCGCCGCCTTTTTGCTCAAGAACAGCGAAATAGTTCCGATACCGCAGTACAGATCCCAGACCGTCTCCCCACCCTGAAGATCTGCATATTCCAAGGCTTTGTCATACAGTTTCTTTGTCTGTACCGGGTTTACCTGATAGAACGACAATGGTGATATCTGATATTTCACATCACCGATATAATCCGTAATATAATCCTGTCCCCATAAGGTCTTGCATGTATCTCCCAGAATCCGGTTCGTCTTTTCCTGATTGATATTGATGCTGATGCTCGTCATTCCATCGATCTGGCACAGCCGCTCCACCAGCACGTCTGCATGTGGGAGCTTCGTGCCATTGATAATCAGGCACACCATGATCTCACCGGTTGTAAATCCTACCCTCGTTAAGATATGGCGCATCAGACCAGTATGCGTCTCCTCGTCATAAGTTGAAATATTATATTCCTGCAGGAAATCCCGCACACATTTAATAATCGCATCATTGCCCTCCGCCTGAATATCACAATGCGGCGTGTCAATGATCGTATGCGTTCTGCCTGCATAAAATCCGGTTACAACCTTTCCGTCTTTGTCACGTCCCACCGGGAACTGCGCTTTGTTCCGGTAATTCCACGGATTCTCCATGCCAATGATCGGCTCCATCAGATCTTCCGGATGCTCGATTCCACCGATACGTGAAAGACAGTTCTTGACTTTGTTCCATTTGTAATCAAGCTGTTTTTCGTAGCTGACATGCTGCAAGGTACAGCCTCCGCACGGTCTTGCCACCGGACATTTCGGTTCTACACGATATGGTGACGGCTTAATTACTTCCACCAATCGCGCATACACATACTGCTTTTTGACTTTCGTGATTGCGGCACGGATCGTATCGCCCATCACGGCATCCTTCACGAATACTGCGATGCTTCTGCCGTCCTCAGTCGCTACATGTCCGATTCCTTCGCCGTCCGTTCCCATATCCTCTATCACTAATTCTATGCTATCGTTTTTCTTCACTTTCGTTCCTCTTTTTACCTAATTCATATTTATAAATTCAACTAATCATAGTATACTATATTTATAATTTGAAGAAAAGAAACAAATTCCACACACCGCAAAGGAGGGTTCACCATGTTCCAATCCATTGAATACAAACACCCGAAATTCTATCAGGTATTCCGGATCTTCATCGTTATCCTCGCGTCCATCATCTTCGCATGGAATCTGTGCTGTTTCGCACGTCCTGCGGGATTATTTCCGGGCGGTTTCTCCGGATTATCTCTGCTTCTGCAGGAGATCTTCCAGAAATTCCTGCACATTCATGTTCCATATACACTGCTAAATGTCCTGTTAAATATCATCCCGGTCTACATCGGGTTCAAATTCATCGGACGGAAATTCACGCTCTACTCAATTCTCACGATCATTCTGTCGAGTATTTTCGTCGACATACTGCCTGCCTATGTATTTACGCAGGATGCCATGCTGAACAGCGTGTTCGGTGGTCTGATCAACGGATTCGCCATCAGTCTGTGCTTAAATGTCGGCACGACAACCGGCGGTACAGACTTCATCAGCATCTATCTGTCCCAGCGCAAAGGAATCGATGCCTGGAACTATATATTATTCGGAAATGTTATGCTGCTGATTCTGGCCGGTTATCTCTTCGGCTGGTCGATTGCGCTTTATTCGATCATCTTCCAGTTCTGCAGCACACAGGCGATTCAGATTCTTTATAAACGATACAAAAAAGAAACATTATTTATCATCTCGGATTACTCCGAACAGATCTATAAAGCAATACGGGAAACAACCAACCACGATGCCACGCTGTTTCAGGGTATCGGCTGTTATGAAGAAAAAGAGAAAACTTTGATCTACTCTGTCATCAATACAGAAGCAAAACGCCAGCTCATTCCTCTGATTCGTTCGATTGATCCACATGCGTTTATCAATATCGTCAAAACCGAAGAACTCGCTGGCAGATTTCATGATATACCAAATGATTAGTTTATCTTTGCAACGATTTCATCCAATATCGCATTTGCGACATCTTCTTTGCTCATCAGAGGGAGTTCTTTTTCTCCCTCTTTTGTTATGAGTGTCATAATATTCGTATCGACACCGAATCCAGCGCCTGCTACCTTCAGGTTGTTTGCAGCAACCATATCAATATGCTTCTTATCTAACTTCTTCTTCGAATTTTCTACCATATGTTCCGTCTCCATAGAAAATCCGCAGATAAACTGACCGTCCTTCTTATGCTCGCCAAGATATGCCAAAATATCCTTTGTTCTTGTAAGCGGAATAGCCATGTTGCCATCCTGCTTTTTGATCTTTTCATCGCTGACATTTTCCGGACGGTAATCGGCAACCGCCGCTGCCTTGATGATGATATCCATGTCCGCGCTTCGGCTTGTCACTGCCTCATACATATCTTCCGCCGTAACAACCTTCACCATATCGACAAACAATGGATCTTCCAGATTCGTCGGTCCTGCCACAAGTGTAACTTTAGCGCCACGGAATGCCGCCATGCGTGCCAATGCATACCCCATCTTGCCGGTCGAATGATTCGTGATATAACGAACCGGATCAATGGACTCCCGTGTGGCACCCGCTGTCACAAGCACCTTCTTTCCTGCAAGGTCTTTGTCCATTGCGCAGGCACGGATAATATAATCCACAAGTACATGCTCCGGCGGAAGCTTTCCTTTGCCGATATCCCGGCAAGCCAGATATCCTTCGTCAGCCTCGATGATTTCATATCCATAGGAGGCAAGTTTCTTCATATTATCCTGCACGATCGGATTCTCGTACATATGTACATTCATGGATGGGGCAAGCATAACCGGACAGGTTGCAGGAAGCACACAGGTTGTGAGCATATCATCCGCAATTCCATTCGCGATCTTGCCAACTACATCCGCACTTGCAGGTGCAATCAGAATTGCATCCGCCTGCGTACCGAGCGCGATATGGGGTACATGCAGTTCCATGCAACGGTCAAATGTATCTGTATAACAGTGGTTTCCTGTCAGTACTTCAAATGTCTCCGGTGTGATAAAATGTGTCGCATTCTCTGTCATCACAACATGGATGTCTGCATGCAGCTTGGAAAGCATGCTTGCAACATTCGCCATCTTGTAGGCTGCGATACCACCACTCACACCGAGCACGATCTTCTTTCCTGTAAGCATAATGTTCCCTCCTGATCAAGATATATTTCACATATCCTCTAGTCTACCATGTTTCTCGTAATTTGTCAGTCTTGAAATTTTATTCTCCTCATCAACAAATACAACCTTCGGCTTATGTGTCTGTACCTCTTCCGGCGTCATATCTGCATAACACATAATGATGATCTTATCTCCGACACACACCTGTCTTGCGGCAGCGCCGTTTAAGCAGATCATGCCGCTCTCACGCTCACCGGCGATTACATAAGTCTCGAAGCGGTTTCCATTTTCGATATCAACGATCTGCACCTTCTCATATTCAAAGATGCCAGCCGCCTCCATCAGTGCCTCATCAATCGTGATGCTGCCGACATACTGCAGTTCTGCCTGCTTTACCGTTGCGCGATGTATTTTACTTTTCAGCATATTGACTGTCATACATGTATCTCCTTTTTCTTCCTAAACTGTATAGTGGAAATTATCAATAAGTCTTGCTTCGCCGCCGATATTGACTGCGATTGCACACAAGATGTCACCCTTCAATGTGTCGATGCTCTGCATAGTCATACCATCTACGATCTCCACATAATCGATCGTTGCAAGCGGCATTGTGTTGATCAGGTCAGTCATAGCCTTCTTGATCTTCGCTGCGTCACGCTCGCCATCTTCTACCATCTTTTTACCAAGGAAGATTGCCTTGGACAAGATCACTGCCTGCTTTCTGGACTCCGGAGAGAGATACGTATTTCTAGAGCTCTTTGCAAGTCCGTCTGCTTCACGGATGATCGGGCATCCAACGATTTCGATATCCATGTTCAGATCGGTAACCATACGCTTGATTACAGCGAGCTGCTGTGCATCCTTCTCACCGAAATATGCCTTATCCGGCTGTACAATATTGAACAGCTTATTCACTACCGTACATACACCACGGAAATGAACCGGGCGGGACAATCCACACAGTGCATTGGTAAGTCCGTTCATATCAACGAAAGAACAGAAACCATCCTTATACATTTCCTCCGGTTCCGGATGGAATATCAGACTTGCGCCGGCTGCCTCGCACAGCTTTGCATCTGCCTCTAAATCTCTTGGGTAGCTTGCCAGATCCTCGGTTGGTCCAAACTGCATTGGATTTACAAATACGCTGACTACAACCGCATCATTTTCTGCAACTGCCTTGTCGATCAGGCTCTTATGTCCCTCATGCAGATATCCCATTGTCGGCACCAGACCAACCTGCTTGCCCTCCTTCTTCCATGCTTTGACTCTATCCCGAACTTCCTTCACTGTTGTTACAATTTCCATATTATTTCTTCCTTTCAATATTCAAAGTTTTATTGTAAAGCAACGAAAACATAATAGGTGTATATGGAGTTGTACATAATTCAAATTTTATCGCAGACCGTTGAAGCACGCTGGTACTAAACCGAGCGAGAGCGCGTCTGCGTGGAATTTGAAATTATGCACAACTCTTTTAGAACACGTAAATGTTTTCGCACCTTAGTACAATTTCTCGATTACATCATCTGCGATCGCATAAGTATGCTCTGCGGAAGGATATGTGCCTTCCTTTACTTCCTTGATATACTGCCCGAATCCCTGCTTCATCATCGCGCCGGTCTCTGCAAACCGCTTTACAAACTTCGGTGTGAAATCACTGAACATGCCAAGCATATCTGCATATACAAGCACCTGTCCGTCGCAGCCATTTCCGGCACCGATACCGATGGTCGGAATATCTAACTTCTCTGTCACAAGCGTAGCCAGCTTCTCCGGTACACATTCGAGTACCACTGCAAATGCACCCGCATCCTGTACGGCAAGCGCATCGTCGATCAGCTTCTGTGCAGCCGCTTCCGTCTTTCCCTGTACTTTGAATCCACCAAATGCATTGATAGACTGTGGGGTAAGCCCGATATGTGCACACACCGGGATACCTGCCTGTGTGATTGCTTTAATCTGTGGTGCTACTTCCACACCACCCTCTAATTTCACTGCATTGGCACGACCTTCCTTCATCAGACGTCCCGCATTTACAACTGCATCATAGACCGATGTCTGATAAGACATAAACGGCATATCAATCACCACCAAAGCTTCCTTCGCACCACGTGCAACCGCAGCACCGTGATGAATCATATCCTCCATCGTTACAGAGACTGTGTCCTCATATCCAAGTACGACATTCCCTAACGAATCGCCAACCAGAATCGAATCCACACCTGCCTCGTCCATCAGCTTGGCTGTCGAATAATCATATGCTGTCAACATTGTAAGCTTCTCGCCGGAAGCCTTTGCCTTTGCAAAAGTAGTTACTGTTTTTTTCATGGTTTACTCCTTCATATCCAATATAGTTTGAATTGCCTGACTGTCCGCATTACACAACTGTTTCGAAAGCAGCCGGTACACCTCTCGCGTATCGCCGTCAAGTGCCTGCAGATGCTTTTCTACCGTTGCCACATCACCGCGGCTGACCGGTCCCGTCAACGCCTTCTCGCAGCCAAAGCGTTCCATATTCTCTGCATTATTTGCAAAAAGCGGCATCAGTGCATGCTCTGCCTCCTCCGGTGTAAATCCGCACTCAGAAAGAAGGGAAGTCCCCATCTTATAAAGCCCGATCACCAGATTGCTTGCAAATACTGCCGATGCATGGTATTTTGCCTTTTGGTCTGCGGAGATCTGTCGGATTGTATGTCCCATTTTCTCAAACAGGCATATCAGTTCCTGTGTCTTCGTTCCTTCGCCTTCAATTGTCATGTAACAGTCTTGGAAATGTATGTAGGAATCCGTCTTCGAATTCACTGCATAAATAGGATGTATTGAATACCCGCTTACGCGACTACCCATACCAGAAAATATATGTGAGGATAAAGCCCCACTTGTATGAATCATCGTTTTTCCATCCAGACACACCGAACTAGCTGCAATCTCGTCTGCCACATTCGCAATCTGTCCATCCGGAACCGTTAAAAATATAGTATCACACGCCTGAACCAATGTCTCCATGTCTTCATAGTATTTCGTACCAGTAAATCTCGCTGCCTCTCTCGCACTCTCCGGATTCCGACTGTAAAAACCATCCACACAGAGCATCTCTGCATGTGTCTTCGCGAAATCGGATAAATGTCTGCCGAGCGTAAAGCCCATTCTGCCAGCTCCAATCAATCCAATCTTCATACCATCACCTCTTCCTTCTGACCAAAGGGGTGTGCACCATATTCATTTCCCAGTATAGTTTCTTTCGAATACCATCCATTTCGCAATATAACATTTCAATTATCATTTGTAAATATATTTTTGGGGGATAATTGTATAGAATTTGATACAATCATACATATGGAAAAAAATGCATAAAAAAGACATCCTGCAAGATTTCTCTCACAGAATGTCTCTGATTTTTATATAGAGATTTTCCGATTACTCCACACTGTAGTTTGGTGCTTCCTTTGTAATCTGGATATCATGTGGATGGCTCTCCTTCAGAGAAGCAGCTGAAATCTCAACGAACTCTGCCTTCTCATGAAGCTCCTCGATTGTCTTCGCACCACAGTAACCCATACCTGCACGAAGTCCACCGATCAACTGGAATACAGTATCTTCAACGGTACCCTTGTATGCCACACGGCCTTCGACACCTTCCGGTACAAGCTTCTTTGCATTTGCCTGGAAGTAACGGTCTTTACTACCATTCTCCATCGCTGCGATACTACCCATACCACGGTATACCTTGTATTTTCTTCCCTGATACAGCTCGAAATCTCCAGGGCTCTCATCCGTACCCGCGAACAGGCTGCCCATCATACATACATTCGCGCCGGCTGCAAGTGCCTTTGTGATATCGCCGGAATACTTGATACCGCCATCTGCGATAACTGGGATTCCTGCTGCATGTGCTGCCTCATATGCCTGCATGATTGCTGTAATCTGTGGAACACCGATACCAGCTACGATACGCGTTGTACAGATAGAACCAGGTCCGATACCGATCTTTACGGCATCCACGCCTGCATCGATCATAGCCTGAGTACCGGACTTTGTAGCTACGTTACCAGCGATAACATCAAGATCCGGATACTTCTCCTTGATCATGGCAAATGTCTTAAGAACATTCTCAGAATGTCCATGTGCTGTATCGATAACGATTGCATCCACCTTAGACTTAACAAGTTCGTCTACTCTGTCGCAGATATCCGGTGTAACACCCACAGCTGCGGCACAGAGAAGTCTGCCCTGTGCATCCTTGGCTGCATTTGGATACTTAATCTGCTTCTCGATATCCTTGATTGTGATAAGTCCCTTCAACATCATGTTGTCGTCAACGATAGGAAGCTTCTCTTTTCTGGCTCTGCCTAAAATTGCCTTTGCCTCCTCGAGTGTGATACCCTCTTTTGCTGTAATGAGGTTCTCAGATGTCATGGACTCCTTGATCTTCTTTGAGTAATCTGTCTCGAACTTCAAGTCACGGTTCGTGATAATACCTACCAGTTTGCCGTTTTCTGTAATCGGCACACCGGAAATACGGAACTTAGCCATCAGCTTATCTGCATCATCAAGTGTATGCTCCGGTGAAAGAGAAAATGGATCAGAGATAACTCCGTTCTCTGAACGTTTTACTTTATCAACTTCCTCTGCCTGCTGCTGAATCGACATGTTTTTATGAATAACTCCGATTCCACCCTGTCTGGCCATGGCAATTGCCATTCTGTGCTCTGTGACAGTGTCCATACCGGCACTCATAAGAGGAATATTCAACCTGATTTTCTTTGTGAGCTGTGTTGATAGAACAACGTCATTTGGAATAACACTTGAAAACTGTGGTACTAATAAAACATCATCAAATGTGATTCCCTTACCAATAATCTTACCCATTTGTCTTTTTCCTTTCCTTTCTTTAGTCTGATTATATTAGGTAATTCGAACCGATGAAGGTTCAGGTATTACTTATCCTCGTAAACGCAGATGTAAAGTCCGATGTATTCTTCCCCGCCATACATCAAAGGTACTTTAATTCCATCTATATCCGACTTCAACTGTAAGTCATTGCCATATACAGCAAGCGGCGGCGTAATATCGATGATAATTCCAAGTGTGGAAAAAATCGTTGCCGTGTTCCCCATAATCATATTCCCCAGTTCATTTAATGCGGAGGATGCCATCTCATCCAACTCATTGACCGGCATTCCGAACATCATACGGGATGCAATATCCTTTGCATTGTTCTCCCGGATTGCCAGAATTACCTGACCTTTCATTTCTCCCACTACGCCGACCTGAATTGCATAATATTTGTCATGTAAATGAAAATCTGTCATCTCAGGCTTGCCGACTGTCATCTTCACCTGAGTAACACTTTCTACAATAGAAATACTCGACTGCAAAAAAGGGTTAATGTGCTTTACATCAATTGCAGGTACCATGTGCCCTCTCCTTAGTATTATTTTGAAATAGGTTAACGATAATTATAGCATACCTATATCGAGTATTCAAACACTAAATCCAAATTGTTGTTAATTTTGTCATTAAACCAGTGGATCTGCATCTCAGTGAAATGTATAGTCCGAAGACGAGCTTAACACATGTCCGGAGTTATCCACTTGTTTGACCGTAATCAAGGCACCATCACTTAATATCTTTCCCTGTACCATCAATGTATTGCGGTCAACATAAAGCGTGTCTAATTCATCCTCTCCATCATACACCTTGGAATATTCGTTGAAGTTTCTACCACGGACTACGACATGATCACCTTCATTTGATACCCGGCTGATTCCAATCTCCTCCAGTCCCATAATCATCGGTTTTTCCCCAACTTCCGGAACCGGCGACTGACCATCATAGACATAATCATCTCCAAACAGCATATCATATGCCAGCAATGTCACCGCATGGTCAAGTTCTTCTTCGTTATCCTGATACAAGCAGTGTGCCCGCTGCACATATCCCATATTCAGATTCAATGCTTTAAATATTTTTGTCGATACCTCGCTCGCCCGGATATCTTCATCCGGGATATCCAGATTCATATTATTGACCAGAATATATTCTGTCTGAAACTGGCTGTGCGGTAACTGATCATCATCAAATGTGATCGTTGGCAGATGATCTCCATATAAAAGCAGAATATAATCTTCTCCTATACTATCAAGTGCATCAATCAAATCATGAATCATCTGATCCATTTCATGTAACTGATTTACATAATACGTGAGCTGATTTTCCTTCACTGGATCCTGTGGATAGCTGACTTTGATTTTCTCATCACAGGCACCTAACTCCTCCGGATATTTTCCATGTCCCTGCACGCTGATTGTAAATACAAAATCCTGACCTTCCGTACTCCGCAGACAGTTTTTAATATTGTTGACCAATATTTCGTCCTTCGCCCAACCGGTTGAAGTCTTCTCTACATTGTACATATATTCAAGCGAGATAAAGCGCTCAAACCCCATCTCATTATAAACATCCTTCCGGTCATAGAACGAGGACTTGTTGTTATGCATGGCGAAAGTATGATAGCCTTCCTTCTCAAGCAGGCTGCACATGCCTTCAATCGGTTTTTTATTCACCGTCGTCTTGTATGGATACTCTCCTGCTCCAAAATACGCCGATCGGATGCCTGTCAAAACCTCGAATTCCGAATTTGCGGTACCTGCACCGAGTGCAGGCATCGTCAGATATCCGGACGGGAATTTTTCTTTCAATCTTGTAAAATTCGGAACAGGATCTTCCGAGAGCGTCAATCCCTTCACAACCTTAGGATCAAAGAACGATTCTAACTGTACACAGATAATATTGGGTGTCTTTTTCTTCGATGTATCTGCTTCCAGTTCCTCACTGTTCAGCTTATTCCGCAAATGGAGCATCGTCGTTTCATCGTAATCATCCGGCTTTGAAATACCATTGTCAATAATACTGTTCGTGAAGCAATAAGCAAATCCATAATCCTGATATGCCATACCGAGATTTGCAAAATCGTCCGAGATGATGTTATGGCTCACATTAAAGTTCGTAAAGAGCATAATGCCTATCCACATAACAATACAAACAACCATCGTCCGCATGACATGCTTTTTCCCCTCAAACTTCGGAGATTTCCGGAACAAAATCACGATTCCGGCGATCACCGCCACCGCTGCCACGACCAAAAGCACCTGCTGTACCTTAGAGAAATATACGTCCAGCATGGATATCACGTCCTTCACCATCAGAAGGTCAATCGCCGCAAATGGTGTGATACGATAGCCAAGTACCACAAAGTTTGCAAAACCGCAGATCAGCCAGACAATACTGATCAGCACGATACCGAATACCCGCTTTCTTAAGAACAACGCAAACAATAAAGTAAAGAATATAATGGAGGTATTATATAAAAATACGATTGGCGAAGACACCATAAACTTCACACCAAGTACAAGCGACCGCCTTCCCAATATCTCCATGAGAAGCTCCAGACCAAATGCAATCAGAAAACACCGTACAATCCATGTCTGAATCGAATACCTCAAAAAATACTTTACCTTTGACCAGAACGATGGATTTGCATCCACTTTCTCAGGTACTTCTTTTCCTTCATTCTTGACAATCTGTTCAGACCCGGTTTTCGTTTCTTCTTTTTTTACGATTTCTTCAGACCCGGTCTTCGTTTCTTCTTTTTTTACAATCTCTTCGGATTCAGTCTTTGTTTCTTCTTTTGTTTCTTCCTGATTCTTTATTATCTTCTCAGACATTTTACCGCCCCTTCAATAATAATCTTTATAATGATACTCAATTATAGGAGAAATACCTGTATAAAGCAAGCTACAATTTTAAAATTTTTTACAAAAAATTGTTGACACATATATAACTACTATGCTAATATATAACACGTCGTCGGTACGAAGTACAAAACGACAAAATGCGCGAGTGGCTCAGCGGTGGAGCACCTCCTTGCCAAGGAGGGGGTCGCGGGTTCGATCCCCGTCTCGCGCTCTCTGAAAATTAAATAATTTGTTTTATATGCGCGAGTGGCTCAGCGGTGGAGCACCTCCTTGCCAAGGAGGGGGTCGCGGGTTCGATTCCCGTCTCGCGCTCTTTTATATTTTATATATAAGAGGATATCCAGGTGAGACATCCTCTTTTTTTATATTTGAACACATCTATGCTCGAAGGTTCAATCTTGTTGTCTGCCGACTCAATCAGTGCATAAGCGTGGCGTCCACTAGACGCCATGCACCGTCTCGCGCACTGGATGAGTCCCTATTTGAGTCCGCGTTTGGAGTATTTTCTTCTTTTTTCATATACTTGCTCCATACAGAAAATTTGCTACTGATTAAAATTGGAGTAAATTCCTAATTATGCAGCAATCTACTCAAATAAAATTTTTCGTTGTTTTTGCAAATTTGGAGCAAATACCGCAAAAATCATACATTTACTCCAATTCAGTAAAATTTCAGCCTGCTAGCAGGAATTCATAAAGTGAAAACAGGAATACCTTTCATAAACCGCATTCCTGTCTCCGCCATTATTTCTAAAAAATTCTATATAATCATATACACAATCAAAACTATAATTATCAGAATGTTCAGTCCTTATTCCTACAAAAAATCCACAAACCGCATAAATGCAGCCTGTCCCTCTTCTGTCCGCTTATACACGCCCGCACATTCAAGTACTTTTACGAACACTTTGCTGATTTCGTTGTGCAGGATTTCTGTGATATTCTCCGCAGTAATATCATACTTATCAATCCATGCATCCACCCAGTCTGCATGCTTCTCAATCTGTGCATTCTTGCGGATATCCTCTCCTGCTAAAATAGCCTTGGATAATTCTGCCATCTCGCCTTTCAAACGTGCCGGAAGTACCGCAAGTCCCATAACCTCGATTAGACCGATATTCTCCTTCTTGATATGATGCAGGTCTGCCGATGGATGATAGACGCCCCACGGACATTCATCGGTTGTGATATTATTCCGAAGCACAAGGTCCAATTCAAGCTTATCCCCGTGCATCCGCGCAATCGGTGTGATTGTATTATGGGGAACACCGTCCGTCTCACTGAAGATAAATGCATCCGCATCCGTGTATGCCCGCCAGCTTGTGAGAATATGGTCAGCTGCTTTCGCCATCTCTTCCATATCATCGCCCTGTAAGCGGATGACCGACATTGGCCATTTCACGATACCTGCTGTGACACTCTCAAATCCCGGAATCACAAACTTGCGCTCATAATCTGCCTTTGCCATAGCAAACACATAGCCACCACCCTGAAAATGATCATGGCTTAAGATAGAACCTCCAACGATCGGAAGATCTGCATTGGAACCAGCCATATAGTGTGGATACTGTCTGACAAAATCCAGAAGCTTACGGAACACCGCATAATCAATCTTCATTGGGATATGCTGCTCATTGAAGATAATGCAATGCTCGTTGTAATATACGTAAGGCGAATACTGCAAATAATAGTTCTGTCCATCCAGCTTGATCGGGATTACACGGTGATTCTGTCTTGCCGGGTGTGAGAAATGTCCTGCGTAGCCTTCATTCTCCTTGCAGAGCAGGCAAGCCGGATATCCTGATTTCTTCGCCTGTCCGGCCTTCGCGATATCGCGTGGATCTTTCTCCGGCTTGGACAAATTGATTGTGATGTCGATCGGACCATATTCGGTGTCTGTCACCCATTTCTCATCCTTTGCGATACGGTCTTTCCGGATATAATTCGTAGCCTGACTGAACTGATAATAATAATCGGTTGCTTCCTTCGGGCTCTCCGCATAACGCTTCGCAAATTCTGCCCGTACTACACTTGGCGGTGGCGTAATACAGCCCATAATCTTCGTATCGAACAAATCCTTTGCTGTTATGGTATCTTCTTTCATAATGCCATTTTCATGCGCATACACCATCATATCCTCAAGAATCTCACAGACAGCTCTTGACTCTGTAATCTCCGGATTCTCCTCGTACTCCATTACATCGAACAACTCCAGCAGACGGTTCGTCGCATACACCTCATCTGCCTCGCAGATCAGACCATTGTTTTTACCATATATCACTAATTCACGAATCAAATCTGTAATCATAGTGATTCCTCCATTCTTTATCTTCCATCTTATTTTACAATCAAAACGTCCGTTTCATCTAAACCGGAAATTTTATATATGTGATGTCACTTGCTTTTCAAATCATCATGCTTCTATATCAACATTCTTTCCTGTCACATCACTACCATCGCAAAAATTACGCCAGCACCTTCATACCGCCATACTTGCGGATCTTCAGCACCTTGCAGGAATCTGCACCGAATAACCGGTCCATCGCTGCACGATATCCGGACACAGCATCATTTTTTACAAAAGCCTGAATCGTACCTGCGAATCCACCGCCATGCACACGGGCAACGCCAGCCCCATCTGCAAGCGAAATCTCACTGACCGCCAGTGCGAGTGACACATTCTGATGCATCACATCATGGCTTGTGTAGACATTCTGCAGATATTTGAACGAAGAATCACCGGATTCCTTTACCTTCTGCAAGAACGCATCGATATCACCTGCCTTTAACGCATCTACTTCCTCTTCTACACGCACATCCTCGCACAAGAAATGCAGGGCACGAAGTACCGCACGATCCCCAAGCTTCTCGCGTAGCTCCTGTGCGTGACTTAAGATATCCTCGATCGTAAGTCCAAGCAGAACTTCCTTGCCAAAATACGATGCAACTGCTTTCATCTCCGTTGGAATAGCTGCATAATCGGCAGTCAAGTCTGCATGGGAACCCTTCGTATCTGTGATACAAAGGCTGTATCCGTATGCATTCATATCGAACTCTACTTTTTCTACCTTCGGATTTTTCACATCTTCAAAATCAATGTGTACAAGATTTCCTACCGAACATGCCATCTGATCCATCAGTCCGCAAGGCTTTCCGAAATACACATTCTCTGCATACTGTCCGATAATTGCAATTGTGACTGCATCAATCGCACCATCATTATACAGATAAGAAACAATTGTTCCAATCACTGTCTCGAAGGCCGCTGAAGAAGAAAGTCCTGCCCCGATCAAGACATCACTTGTGATATATGCCTGGAATCCACCAACTGCGTAGCCGCGTTCCTTCGCTCCCGCAAGCACACCCTTAATCAGAGCGGTTGTCGTTTCCTTCTCCTCTTCCTTCAAAGAAAGATCATTTCCATCAATTACAATCTCATCATAGCCATCCGATACAAGACGGATCTGCATATCCGGAAGCTTTTTCACGATTGCGATTGCATCTAAGTTGATGGATGTCGCAAGTACCTCACCATGCTGATGATCGGTGTGGTTTCCTCCAACCTCACTTCTGCCCGGTGCACTGTAGATTTCCACTGCATCTGTTCCATATAACTTCTCGTATGTTTCAATCGCTGCTACATAACGATCCTTCTGATATGGAAGCACATCTGCATCCACATAGATATCAAGCAATACATCATCATATGCACCTGCCTGTAGATTTTTCTTTAATTCTGTTGTCTGTATCATATCGTTCCTCCTTTAATCACATGTATAACTATCTCGTTGCAGTAAGCCGCCGGAACCGGTTCCGAATACAATCATACCGTTTCCTCCTTGTTACACCCAATATATCATGCGTTTAGTAAACATGTCAACTATTTTACTAAAGTTTACTATAATATTTTTCAAATTAATATAGACTTTTTTATATTATATGTGGTATATTTTGTTTAGTAAACATTTTGAAAGGAGTTTTCTATGGCTACCATTCGTGATATTGCAAAAGAAGCTGGTGTATCGGCAGGCGCCGTATCCAGAATTTTAAATAATGATGCTACCTTAAGTGTTGCTCCGGAAACGCGGGAACATGTGCTTGCGATTGCCAGGAAATTGAACTATACCAAATCCTCCCGCACAAAAGCGATGGCAAAAAATACATTTACAATGGGAATTGTACTCTGGTATACGGCGGAACAGGAATTAAAGGACAGCTACTATCTCCGTGTCAGACAGGGTGTGGAAGATTTTTGTATGAAAAATGCCATCCGCGTCGTACGTATTTTTCCAAATGAGCCGGATGGTCTTAAGCAGCTTGCCTCGGTGAATGGATTAATCTGTCTCGGAAAGTTCTCTAAAAAAGAAATTGATACATTTCTTGACATCTGCAGCAATATTGTATTTTTGGATATGGTTGTCGATGAATATAACATTACATCCCTGACGCTTGATTTTGAACGTGCCGTCTATGACGTCATGGACTATCTGACCGGACTTGGTCATACGAAGATTGCCTTGCTTGTCGGATGTGAATATGTAGGAGATGGGGAACGTCTTGTTGACGCAAGAACTGTTGCTTATAAGAAATACATGGAACATAGGGAAATGGATGCCGTGACGTATGTGCGGGAAGGCAGCTTCACCGCGCAGTCCGGTTATGATATGATGATGGATCTTCTCGACAGCAGCGACCTGCCAACAGCTGTATTTGCAGCAAACGATGCGATTGCATTAGGTGCCATGAAAGCAATCAAAGAAAGGGGATATGAAATTCCACGGGATATCTCCATCGTCGGATTCAACGATGAAGAGTCCAGTACATTCATAACCCCTCCACTTACAACCATCCATGCCCCATCCTATGATATGGGACAACATGGTGCGAATCTTGTCTATGTTGCATCGAACTTAAGCATCAAGACACCATTAAAAGCTAAGATTCCATGTCCTCTTGTCATCCGGGAATCCTGCACCCAGGTCAAAGAGAACCACTGATGTTTTACTCAGATAACAAAATTTCTTTTGCCCGGCTGTACTTTTCTCTCCAATGCAGAATCTGCTTTTCGGAACAGCCGGCCGCTTTCGAGCGGATCTCATCGGAATTATGCGCGAGATCTGCGAGTTTTACTTTCTTTGCTATCACATTCGGTTTCAAATTCCGGACATAATCATAATAATCGATGGATTTGTCGTGTGTCAGAAGACGCACAGCTTCTGTTACAGTCGGTGGAAATTCCTGTTCTAACTGTGCAAGTGTGACTTCCGTATCTTCCACGACATCATGAAGAAGCGCCACCGTGCAGCTTATCTCCTCATCCATCTGTTCTGCCAGATGAATCGGATGAAAGATATACGGCACACCGCTTCTATCCACCTGACCTTCGTGTGCTTTGTAAGCAAGCTTCATTGCTTTGATTGTCATACTTGTATAAATCACAGATTTCCTCCCATATATCTATCCCCGGTAAATCAATACATACTCGTCTGTGGCAAGCCATCACACAAAAATTATTTTCTAATCATTTGCACCCGGCATCTCATAAAACGCTTCGGTCTCATCAATATCATTGACTGGTGGCTTCAGGCCTTCAATCGTGATATTATGCTTCTGTGCATAATCCCAGAGCGCTGCGTGAACCGCTTCCTCTGCGAGCAGAGAACAATGTACCTTAACCGGCGGCAGTCCGCCAAGTGCTTCCATAACCGCCTTGTTCGTAAGCTTCAGTGCTTCCTGAATAGATTTGCCCTTGATCATCTCCGTTGCCATACTGCTTGTTGCAACTGCCGCGCCACAGCCAAATGTCTTGAACTTGCAGTCACGAATGATCTGGTTGTCATCGACATCAAGATAAATACGCATGATATCGCCGCACTTTGCATTTCCGACTGTACCGACACCACTGGCATTCTCGATTTCTCCTACGTTTCTTGGGTTTGTGAAGTGTTCCATAACCTCTTCACTGTAATCTATAATCTGACTCATCGTCATTACCTCCTAAATATAATCAGTATCCCGTGTATGAACTTACTGCTTGTTCTTCTTCACGAAGTCTTCATAAAGCGGTGACATACTGCGTAGACGCTCTACAACTGTCTTGATTGCCTCCACTGTATAGTCGATTTCTTCCTTTGTTGTCTCATCGGATAATGTCAGACGAAGTGATCCGTGTGCAATCTCATGTGGCAGACCAATGGCAAGCAATACATGCGATGGATCGAGTGATCCGGATGTACATGCAGAACCACTGGATGCACAGATGCCCTTCTGGTCAAGCATAATCAGAAGTGACTCCCCTTCGATGAACTGGAAACTGAAGTTCACGTTGTTCGGCAGACGTTTTACCTTGTCGCCGTTTAACTTCGTATATGGAACCTCGTCTAAGACACGCTTGATCAGATAATCACGCAGCTCGACTTCCTTCTTTGTACGTGCTTCCATCTTCTCTTTTGCAAGTGCTGTTGCACGCCCAAAGCCTACGATACCCGGTGTATTGTGTGTACCGGCACGCTTCCCACGCTCCTGTGCACCACCATGAACGAATGACTCGATCTTCACACCGTTTCTTACATATAAAATACCGATTCCCTTCGGTCCGTTGATCTTATGACCGCTGGCTGACAAAAGGTCGATATGATATTCATCAACATTGATCGGCACATGTCCGTATGCCTGTACAGCATCCGTATGGAACAACACCTTATGCTTCTTCGCAATCTCACCAATCTCCTTAATCGGCTGAATGCTTCCGATCTCGTTATTTGCAAACATAACAGAAATCAGGATTGTATCCTCACGGATTGCCTGCTCCAGCTCATCAAGCTTCAGGATACCATTCTCATCCACACCGACATAGGTAATCTCGTAGCCAAGCTTCTCAAGATACTCGCATGTATGCAGGATTGCATGATGCTCAATCGCAGATGTAATAATATGCTTTCCCTTGTTGCGCAGTGAAAATGCCAGTCCCTTCAATGCCCAGTTATCAGACTCGCTTCCGCCGCCTGTAAAATAAATCTCATTTGGCTTAGCACCAAGGAAATCTGCAACTTCCTTTCTGGCATCTTCCACCGCTTTTTTGCTCTCACCTGCAAAGCGGTATACACTTGCTGCATTTCCATAGTACTCTTCGAAATATGGATTCATTGCCTCATATACTTCCGGTGCAACTTTCGTTGTCGCCGCATTATCTAAATAAATCAACTCACTCATTGCTATGAATGCCTCCTTAATTCTTTGCTTTTATCCATGAAAAATTATAATAAGACATGTTTCAAAAGTCAACGAAACCACCCGCTTTTAAAATGAGAATAAATTTCATCTGCAGTTTTTCTCATACTGCTTCAAGATCTCAATATATCGGCTTCCAAGATGACTGAGCGGGATTCCCTTCCGTTTCAGATATCCGATTGTCATTGTCTCTTCGGCTGCAAACGGCACTGCCGTATAACCATCTCCGTTTAATTCCTCACAGATAATACCGGAACAAAGTGTATAACCATTTAACCCGGTCATCAGATTTAACATCGTTGCACGGTCGTCCGCCTTGATCGTCTGCTTGTATTCGAGGTTACTTAATACCTCTTCTGCGAAATAAAAAGAATTCTTATTTCCCTGTTCAAACGACAGACACGGATATGGCTCCAATTCTGAGAAAGAAATAGATTTCTTCCCTGCAAGCGGATGACCACTTGCCAGATACACATAGACCGCACAATCAAACAACGGTTTAAATTCCAGTTCATTTGCATCGAATACCTTCTGCAACGCTTTCTGGTTAAAACTATTCAAATACAGGATGCCAAGTTCACTCCGGAAGTTCTTGACATTTTCAATGACCTCTCCCGTCTTCGTTTCATGGACAGCAAGCTCATACTCGTCAAGCGAGAAATTCCGCGCCAACTTAATAAATGCCTCGACCGCAAAGGAATAATGCTGCATGGATACACTAAATTTCCGCTTATGTTCTGCGGCACCAAGGTATTTCTCTTCCATCATCTGCTGCAGTTCCACCATCTGTCTGGCATAGCTTAAGAACTCTTCGCCCTCCGTCGTCACCACGATGCCGCGGTTCGTCCGCAAAAATATCTCTATCTGTAATTCTTCCTCTAAATCATGAATTGTATTCGATAATGCCGGCTGCGATACAAATAGCTCACTTGCTGCCTTGTTCATTGATTTCATATCTGCAATTGTCACTGCATACCGCAGCTGTTGTAATGTCATACGCCACTCCTATTCTTTCCTTTTACTCACACCCTGAATCACCATCGCAATTCCAAATGTCACGACCTCTGTAACCGGAAATGCCATCCAGACACCGGTTACGCCGAACATCTCAGACAACACGAATGCCATCAGACTGATTACAATAATCCCACGTGATACCGCAATCAGCGAAGATGCAAGCGCCTGTCCGGTCGCACTGAAAAATCCCGCCAGCACAATATTGACCGCCGCCACTAAGAAACCTAAAAAATAAATCCGGAGTCCCGGCACGGCAAACTTCGCTAAATCCACCGACTGCGCACTGTTGAAAATTCCAACCAGCCTCTGTGCAAACACCCACACCGCAGACACAAGCACGATCGACAGGATTCCTGCAATCACAAGTGACTGCCGCAGAATCTTCTGCACATCTTCTTTATCTCCCTGTCCGTAAGAAGTACTCGCAAGCGGCTGTAATCCCTGTGATACACCGTTAAAAATCGCCGTCCCGACGAGTGCGATATTCGCGATCACTCCATATGCGGCAACTGCGTTATTTCCGGATAACGCAAGCAGAATAAAATTAAACACAAGTGTCGTGATACTGTTCGCGATCTCACCTACAAACGCCACTACACCAAGGCTTGCTGCGGAAGCAAGCAGTTTGAAGCTCGGCAGATGCCATTTGAACACAATCGTATTTTTCTTCGATAAATAATGGATCATGCAGATACCGATACTGACAATGGGGGATACACCGGTTGCAAGTGCCGCGCCACGCATTCCCATATGCATCGGAAACATAAATACATAATCAAACACAATATTGAACAAACTGCTAAGTAAGGTTGCCGCCATCGCAATATTCGGTGCATTATCGTTTCTTACAAACGCAGTAAAGGCATAGTTCGCAATAAAAAACGGGGAAAAAAGCATCGCAATCTGCAGATATTCGGTTCCGATTGACAGGATATCCGCATCCGCTCCCATCAGTTTCAGGATCGAAGCCGGAAAGAAATATCCAAGCAGAGTAAATCCGATTCCGATCAGAACCGCAAACATCAAAGCATTCGAGAAATACAGCTTCGATGTCTCATTATCAGTCATTCTGCAAAGCGAATACCGCGTTGCAGAACCAATTCCGATTAACGAACCAATGGCAAATAACAACCCATAGACCGGCAGTGTCAGATTCAATGCCGCAATACCAAGGGGTCCATTTGCCACGGAGATAAAAAATGTATCTGCGAGGATATAACACGACATGCCCATCATCGCAAATACATTTAAAAATATGAACTTTCTAAGTTTCTTTCCCGCGTTCATCTACTCGTTGCTATTTTCTGTGAAATAGCCCTTTCTTCTCATACGGCTGATGTTCGATGCCAAGCACCTTGTAGCCAAGCTTCTCGACTTCTTCTGTGAATTTTGCATCATCGAAGCCTTCCTCTGCTACGATTACAGTCTCTTTCTTCGCATGGGAAGAACTGACTTTCTTCACCTTGAAATTATTTCTTACCATGTCATTCATATGCGACTCGCACATACCACACATCATACCATCGATTTTTGCAATAATCTGTTCCATTTTGTTTTCCTCCTTAAACTACATGAATTTATATAGAATGTCAACCTCTCCTATGCTGTCTCCCGCTGCTTCTTTCCGAATTTGAACAGATTCAGACGAAGTGCATTGGTCACAACACAAAAGCTTGACAGACTCATCGCTGCTGCACCGAACATCGGATTCAATGTCCAGCCAAATAAATGAATCCACGCACCTGCTGCAAGCGGGATTCCTATAATATTGTAAATAAATGCCCAAAAAAGGTTCTCATGGATATTTCGTAAGGTTGCCCTGCTAAGCCGGATTGCTGCCGGCACATCGAGAAGCCTACTCTTCATCAGTACAACATCTGCCGCGTCAATAGCAATATCCGTTCCGGCTCCGATTGCGATACCCATATCTGCACGTGTGAGTGCCGGAGCATCGTTCACGCCATCGCCGACCATCGCAACCTTTCCTTTCTTCTGCAGATTGGTAATCACAGCCTCCTTACCATCCGGAAGCACGCCTGCGATCACTTCATCCACGCCTGCCTGTCTGCCGATTGCCTGTGCGGTCTGCTCGTTATCACCGGTCAGCATGACAACATGGATTCCCATATTTTTAAGCTCCGCGATTGCTTCCGGGCTGTCCTCCTTCATCACATCGGCAACTGCCACCATTCCAAGGATTTTTCCATCCTCTGCAAAAAATAACGGTGTCTTTCCTTCGGTTGCATAGACATCTGCCTGCTTACAAAGCTCAGCTTCTTCCTCTTTTGCTATCTTGATCTGCCCGGAAATATACTTCCAGTTTCCACCCTGCAGACGTTTTCCATTCCGGACGCCCATCAGACCATTTCCGGAAACTGCCTGAAATTCCTCGACACCTGCTTCTGTCTGGTTATTCACATCGCCCCATGCGATGATCGCCTTCGCAAGCGGATGCTCACTTTTTTGTTCCAATGCATATGCGGCATGCATCAGATAGGATTCCTTACAGCCAACCGGATAGATATCCGTTACACGTGGTTCGCCCTTTGTGATCGTACCGGTCTTATCGAGTGCCACGATTTGTACCTTTCCTGTCTCCTCCAGAGAAACAGCTGTCTTAAATAAAATCCCATGCTTTGCACCCACACCATTTCCGACCATGATGGCAACCGGAGTCGCAAGTCCGAGTGCACACGGACAACTGATAACCAGAACCGAAATTGCTCTTGCAAGCGAGTATCCTACCGGTCTTCCTACAAGCATCCAGATTATAAATGTCACGATGGCGATACCGATCACGACCGGTACAAATACGCCGGATACCTTATCTGCAACCTTCGCAATCGGTGCTTTTGTTGCCGCCGCGTCACTTACCATGTGAATAATCTGTGACAGCGTCGTATCCTCACCGACACGGGTTGCCTCACAGAGCAGATATCCGGACTGGTTGAGTGTTGCAGCGGATACCGGATCGCCCGGATTCTTATCGGCCGGGATACTCTCACCGGTCAGTGCGGATTCATTGACCGCACTGCTTCCTTCTTTGACGAATCCATCCACTGGAATATTCTCGCCCGGACGGACCGCAAACAAATCTCCGATATGGAGCTGCTCGATCGGCACGGTCAGCTCAACACCGTCCTTCACTAAAACTGCTGTCTTCGGTGCAAGTTTCATCAAGCCCTTTAATGCATCGGTCGTCCTGCCCTTTGATTTTGCTTCGAGCATCTTACCTACGGTAATGAGTGTGAGAATCATCGCCGCGGATTCAAAGTAAAACTCATGCATATAGTGCATGACTTGTGTCTCCTGCTCTTTGACAACCGCATCGGTCATTGCAAACAGTGCATACACACTGTAGATAAACGATGCAGCAGAGCCAAGTGCCACAAGCGTATCCATATTCGGTGCCCGGTGTATAAGTCCCTTGAATCCATTTACGAAGAACTTCTGGTTTACGACCATAATCGTAATCGTAAACAGAAGCTGTACAAGACCCATCGCTACGTGATTGCCCTCGAAGAACGGCGGCAGAGGCCAGTTCCACATCATATGTCCCATCGACACATACATGAGCGGAATCAGCAAAACTACCGATGCAATCAGACGTTTCCGCATCAACGGTGTCTCCGTATCTTTCAGTGCATCTTCCTCATCTGCCGCACCGCCGGACTGCTTTCCGGCTTTCATCTTCGATGCTTTATAGCCGGTTTTTTCGACCGCCCGGATGATCGTCGCTGCATCTGCCGTTCCTTCCACACTCATCGAATTGGTAAGCAGGCTCACGGTACAATTTGTCACGCCGTCCACCGCAGAAACTGCTTTCTCGACACGCGCGCTGCAGGCGGCGCAGCTCATACCCTTCACTTTATATTGTTCCATGTAATAATTTTTCTCCTTTCCAATGAGTTGTATGGAATTACCAATCTACGCAGACACGCTCTCGCTCGGTTCAACACGCAGTGGTACTAAACTCACAGCAGCAAGCAGCTGTTCGTTAAGTGCCAGCGTGCTTCAACGGTCTGCTTTAGATTTGGTAATTCCATACAACTCATATATAATTTTTCTTTATACCTTCTTACTCTCACTTCATTAACTTTTGTAGTAATTTTACTAACTCGTCGATCACTTCATCGTTTCCCTGACGGATGTTATCTGCCACACAGGTTTTTACGTGATTCGCAAGCAGTACCTTATTGAAACTGTTGAGTGCGGATGTAACCGCAGACACCTGTATCAATACATCCGTACAATATGCATCCTTCTCCAGCATATTCTCGATGCCACGCACCTGTCCTTCGATCCGCTTCAGACGATTCATCAGATCTTTTTTTTCTTTTTCCTGTCGTTCTTTATGTTTCCCAGAACAGCAAGGACAATTCTTTTCTTCTTTCTTTTCTTCCATACATCAAATACCCCCTACGGGTATTTAATGTATACCGGTAGGGGGTATTTGTCAATAGGACTATTTGATAGTTTTTTTCAATTTGTTTTCAACTATTTCTCATTTTCATATGCCGGGGTTGCATTTCTTCCAAGCTTTGCCAGCATTTCCTTGTCGCTTGCGATTGTTGCGCAGGCAACGGTTGTCAGCATGTCACCTGTGATTGTCGCAGATGCACCGGACTGGAATGCAATCTCACCATCGTTTGTCAAGAGTGCACGTCCGGCTGCCAGACGGATATTTGCCTCCGGGTTTATATATCGGAAGAATGCAATTGTACGAAGAATATCATCCTCGGTAAGAGACTCCCGGTCTTCAAGCGGTGTTCCCTTGATTGGCATCAGTGCATTGATTGGGATAGACTCTACACCTGCTTCTGCCAGATCCACTGCCATGCTCAGACGATCCTCCCAAGTCTCACCCATGCCGATGATACCACCGGAGCAAGGACACATACCCTCTGCCTTGACCGCCTTTAACGTCTCGATCTTCTGATCATAAGTATGTGTAGTACAGATATTTGGAAAGTTTCTTCTCGAAGTCTCAATATTATGATGGTAGCTTGTCACCCCTGCCTCATGCAGACGGTGCAGCTGCTCCGGTGTCAAAAATCCCATAGACGCGCAAAGGTCAATCTTACATTCCTTATGCATCCGCTCAAATGCATGGATTGCCTTCTCGAATTCTTCCCCGGTAAGTGCACGTCCACTTGTCACGATCGAGAACCGGTGTACCCCATGTTCCTCGTTAAAACGGCACGCCTCCATAATCTTCTCTTCATCTAAGAAATCATATATCTCACAATTGGTATGATTGTGAGCGGACTGTGCACAGAACTTGCAATCTTCCGGACATCTTCCGCTCCGGCCATTGATAATCGAGCATAAGTCTACATCTTCGCCGATAAAATATTCCCGGATCTTATCTGCACCTTCCCGCAGCTCATCCAGATCACATGTCAGGAATATCGACAGATCATCGTCCTTTGTGATTCTTCTACCATCTATAATCTCATTTGCAAGTTCTAGCATTGTTCCCATTTTCTCTCGTCTCCTTTTTCTCTTGTATTCTCAATTGGTGAATAAATTCATTTCATGTCGTTCCGCAACTGTTCATTACATATTTTTTAATTCCGAAATAACATATTCCGTCATCATTTCATATGTCACCACGCGACAGCATGATGACCTGCGTACGCATCAACGTGCTTCATTATCATTTCATCACTCTTTGTCATAGTCATCTAAGAAATGATGCTTCACACCATTTTCCTTGTATGCGATCACCGTACTCAGGTTCACATTTTCCACGCTCTTGAAGATGTTTCCTTCCACAAACGGATTCGTCTTTGCAAGCTCATGGATCAGTTTCTTTACCTCCAGACGTTTGGAATTGCTCTGTCCATCCTTATCACACGAAGAACAGGTATCTGTAAATTTGCAGGCACACTGGATAAAATGCAGATGGTTCGCATCGCGCCATGCCTTGATATCATCCTCACGCACAAGGTACAGCGGGCGGATCAGCTCCATGCCCTCAAAGTTTGTGCTATGGAGCTTCGGCATCATCGTCTGCACCTGTGCTCCATATAACATTCCCATCAGGATTGTCTCAATCACGTCATCATAATGATGTCCCAGAGCAATCTTGTTACAGCCAAGTGCCTTCGCCTGACTGTACAGATGGCCACGCCGCATACGCGCACACAGATAACAAGGCGATTTCTCCACATGAAAGACCGACTCGAATATATCCGACTCAAATATCGTGATTGGAATATTCAGGTTCTTCGCATTTGTCTCAATCACCTGCCGGTTTTCAGGACTATACCCCGGATCCATCACAAGAAACTGTACGCCAAACGGAAACTTATTATGCCGTTTCAGCTCCTGAAACAGCTTCGCCATCAACATTGAATCCTTCCCTCCGGAGATACATACCGCAATGTTATCACCTGGTTTCACAAGTTCATATTCATTGATTGCTTTCGTGAACTTACACCAGATTTTCTTCCGGAACCGCTTTCGTATGCTTTCCTCTACATCCTTTGCAAAATCCACATCTGTCTGTTCCACCGGTTCCTGCATGGCAAGCAACAGCCATGCCATATAGCCGCCCTTTAAATTATAAGCTTCTACTCCCTCTTCCCGCAGCATCAACACCGCATCTGCGCTTGCTTCTCCGCGTTTACAATAGATCAGTACCTTCCCTGTGTCCTTCCACTCATCGATATACGTGGAAAGCTCTGCCTGCGGCACAGAGATTGCATCCGGCAGATGTCCGTATGCATATGACATATCATCCCTGATATCCACAATCGTATATGCACTATAATCTTTTAATTCCTCTGGTGAAATATCATACATGTCCTTATCCTCCGAGCTAAAATTCCGGTAACACACTCCTAATCAAAGCTGTTTCCCCGTTGATATCCTATTCTTTGCAGCTATCTGCATCCGCCGCCCATAAATGTCAGAAATTCCACCACGTCTCCATCCTGCAATCTCGTTGTTGAAAACTGTTCCGGTTCGACAAATTCATCGTTCACCGCAACCTTTACATGTTCCGGTGTTTCTAACTGTTCCTGCGCGATCAATCCGGCTACCGTTATCCCTTCTGCAACCGGCTTCGTATTTCCAGCTAATACTATATTCATTCAGGCTCCTCCTATATCGTCTGATAATCTCTATAATTTCAAATCCTTGTATGTGTTAACAAGTTCTTTAACAGCATCCACATTTTCTGCCACAACAACTTCTGAAAGAGCCTGTAAAAACTCCAGATTATCTCCATCATAACCATATTGCATAATCCGTTCTAATTGTTTTTTTGCACTTTCAAAATCGTTTGATTCAGCCTCAGCAACAATCTCTTCCAACAAAGCAATTGGAATAATCGTAAGATCCTCTGGCACAGATTTTTCTTCCGACGAATCCTCCACAGATTTATCACTTTGCTTTGTCATTTTTGCGGCATATTCTTCATCAGTCATTCCTGACACTTCATCGACAAACCGTTCATAATCTTCCAGAATCAAAAGCAGATATACAAGTTCGTCAATAAATCCGCGCAGATTCTGTTTTAACTGCTCACGTTTTCCTACATTAATTGATGTTTCCATCTTCGCTGCATATCTGGCAAGCTCATACGCACCAATGCTGTTTGACAAAGTTCGAATAGAGTGAATCTTTGTCTTGAATGCACGGATATCTCTCGTGGATTTCTCCGCAAGCGTACCCGCCACATCTTTGTTCTGCGAATAAAATGCCTGTATCAGCTTATTATATACCTCAATACTACCACCAATACGCTGTATCGCCTCTTCCACATCTAAGGATTCCTGCAATCTTAGAAGTCCTTCGCGGAATCGTGAGCCCTCGATCAGAAGCTTAATATCATCCGAACGTTCCAGCAATTTATCCCCCGGCAGACAATCTTTTAATATTGCGGCTACGCGTCGCGGTTCAATCGGTTTTACAATACTGTCTGTAAATCCTTCTGAGATATGACTGCCCCGATTTCCCTCGATGGCATCCGAATCCAGCGCAATAATCGGGAGCATCGCATACTGAATACCATCCAGTTCCCGTATTTCCTTCATTGCTTCTAATCCATTCATAATCGGCATAGAAAGATCCATAAACACCACATCATACTCATGGTTTAAAACCATATCAATTGCACTGAGTCCGGATGTGGCTACATCCAGTTTCATATCAAACGAAGTGAGTACTTTTCGTCCGACCTCAATACTGACTTCCTCGTCATCCACAAGCAACGCCGAAACTTCCGGCAGCCAGAGTTTCTCCGCGTCTTCCTTCGACACGGTATCTTCAATCTTAGATACAACCTGTCCACTACTTAACTTTACCGCAGGTCTCTGATTCAGAGAAAGAACAAACGTAGATCCGGCTCCATATACACTCTCCACTGTCAAATCCGCATGCAGAATCTCTGCATAACCTTTTGCAATCGCAAGCCCTACGCCATGGCCGGTATATGCACTTCCCTTGATCGCATCCTCATTTTCATACAATTCAAACAACGTATCCAGTCGTTCTTCCTGAATTCCAATTCCGGTATCCGCAATCGTAAATACAACATTCAATATATCCTGATGGGAATGATCCGTGTACTCGTAGCTGTCCACAGACAGCGTAATACTTCCCTGCTTGGTGTACCGAATTGCATTATCGATCAGTCTCAGTAAAATATTCCGTATTTTATCTACATCACCGATCAAATTATCTGCTACATCTTCCCCCAGTTCCACAAAAAACTTGACTGATTTATCTTTATCTGCCAACTCCTGCAATGCAAACTCTGATATATCCGCTGCCAGATCTGAGATAGCATAATTGCTTTCTTCTAATTCAAATCGCCCGGACTCCAGCTTAGCAAGAAGAATCATATCATCTACACTCGCCAGAATATCATTTCCAATGTCATAGATGCCACGGATATCCTTTCGGTACGGAGAATCCTTATCCACCATATGCAAAAGTTCATCCGCCTTCACCATCATCGCATGAATTGGCGTTTTGATCTCATTACTCATATTTGCAAGATAATCGTTTTTCGCGGTACTGGTTTTAACAGCTTCCTCATGCTCTTTCGACAATTTCTCAAGCGCTGAGGTTTTTGTCTTCAGCATTCTTCGAACCCGGATTACAGTCAGAACCAAAAGTAAGAATATTACAAGAATGCAAAATAACAGCAATGTTCTTGTAATCGGGTTTTCCAATATACTTTTTTCCTTCTCAATCACAAAAGATAGCGGTTCTGCACAGGCTGTTCCATCTCCATTATACGCGCTGACCGTAAACGTATACACTCCACCATCGAGATTCGTATATACCGCCTGTAAAACATCATCTCCATACAGTTCCGTCGGATTTGACTCGAATCCCTCTAACCTGTACTGTACCTTCATATTTCCTCGGTTTGTATATGAGAATACAGCAAATTCAATCGTAATCTTCGAAGCATCTTTTTTTATCGCAAGTCCTTCATTCAAATCATCAAACTCATATGATGTTCCATCTATATCAATTCGTGTTACCTTGATAATCGGTTTTACTTCGTTATACCAGATATTCTCTGTATCTAAAACAGAGATTCCCTCATTACAGCATATATACAGTTTTCCCCTTGTATCCATACATGCATTTCCGGTTGTATTGATTGTCTTTGTCAGTCCATCTCCAGTTGCAAAATATCGTCCTGATACACCATTACTTCCTAACAGTTCATCCTCGGAAGACCGAAGAATTCCTTTGGATCCTATCATCCAGACCGAACCTCTTGCAATTTCAATATCATATATACTGTTTGAATATTCTACGTTACTGATTGCACGAAATGTCTCATTATAAAAACATATACCACTGTCAGTACCTATCCAGACACCCTGTTTTCCCTGTGCAAAACAGGAAATTACGTCCGAATTCAAGCCATCTTCCGTATTGTAGTGTTCAAATGTACTTTTATCTGCCGGCAGATTATAAATACCCTCTCCATCGGTACCTAAAAGCAAATCACCTTCCTCTGTTTCGAATAAAGCCAGTATATTGACTTCCGGAAGATCCTCTCCACTATGATATACCTGTGTATTTTCTCCCGCTTTATCCAACATGGCAAGACCTTCCGTTGTTGCAACCGCAATTTTTCCATTTTTCATTGGAAGTGTACAGTTGACCGCCATTCCCGGGAGTCCCTCCGAACGTCCATAACTGGTAATCGTTCCATTTGCGTCATACCTTACAACGCCGTATTTTCGATTTGTAGAAATCCACAGAGATCCAGACTGATCTCCTGCAATATGGCGTATACTGATTCCCGACAGCAAATCGGTTAATTCATTAACCTCCTGCTCTCCTTTTCCATTGTAAATATACAGACCTTCGTCCGTTGCAATATATTTCTTTCCCCGATAATCATAAACAGCATTCACCATGCCTTCCGGCATACCTACAGCCATGTTATAATCAGAAAATTTACTTTTTGTAAGTAACAACAATCCAACCCTGGAAGATGCAATCCAGTAATTACCTTCGTAATCCTGAATCATATCTGAAATATAAGTATCAATCTGACTGTCATTGACATGCACAAAATTCCACTGCGTATCAAAATATCCATATCCATTATCGGCACATACCCAGAGACGTCCTGCAGCATCCTGCATAAAATTATTTATACCTTCCACACCGGCTACAAGATTTCTTTTGCTGGCAGCACTCTGAAATACCCGGATATCACGTCCATTGCTGCCAACATATACGGAATCTCCGCACACTTTTATCGTCTCCCACGCTTCTACCGTCTCATCCCTTAATGTGATTTCATGCTTTATACCATCCTGGTTAAAGACATATATTTTTCCATCACTTGCAAGCGCCCAAATTTCATCATCCTTGGCAGCCATCCCACGAAACTCTTTACTTGCAATCGTTTCATCACTATATCCTTTCATACAAAAAGACGATGAATCCGTACGATTCTGTGCTGCCTTTTCTATCACGAAAAGTCCACTTGTACACGCTACATATACCGTTCCATCCTGACCTTCCACAATCGATAAAATTGTCTTATCTCCATTATAATATTCTTCCTGCAGATGATGGTTCTGACCGTCTTCAATATAAAACAGGCCATAATTATCTGTACCGATCCACATTCGCCCATCCTGATCCTGAAGCATACAATTAATAGAATACAAGTCTGTACGATCTGTATCCCACAGATCAATACTCTGGAAACCAGATCCATTGGTTCGATACAGTCCGCCATCAGTACCTGCCCATATATATCCGGAAGAAGACTGATACAGACAATTTATTTCATTGCTTCCGATTCCGGATTTCTGATTATAGACGGATTGCATATAACCCGAAAGAAATGAATCCTTTGCAAAAACCGGAACTGTACTTACAAAAGAAGACAGCAGAAAAAGGCATACCATAAGGAATGCCATAATTTCTGCTGCCAATTTATGATTGTTTTGTTTCTTTTTCATCATATTGGTATCAATTTATCTTTCCATTTATTACGCTTCTTTTAAGAATACTTTGTAGCACTTATATGCCTCATAGACATCTGCCTTTGATGTGATCTCCCAAGGTGCATGCATATTCAAAACTGCAACGCCACAATCGATGACTTCCATGCCGTACAGAGACAGGATATACGCGATTGTTCCGCCTCCACCGACATCAACCTTTCCAAGCTCTGCCGTCTGGAAACATACTTCATTTTTATCCATCATCTTGCGAATACGGGCAATGTATTCTGCGTTTGCATCGTTACTTCCCGACTTTCCTCTGGAGCCTGTAAATTTGCTGAATACAACTCCACGTCCAAAATAAGACGCATTGTTCTTCTCAAATGCACTTGCAAAAAGCGGATCAAACGCAGCATTTACATCGGAAGAAAGCATGCTGGAATTTGCCAAACATCTACGAAGAGACAGCTCACTGAACTCTCCCATCGCATCCATCAGCTCTGCCACGGAATTCTCAAAAAAACGAGACTGCATACCTGTCGCACCAACGCTTCCGATCTCCTCTTTGTCAGTAAGCAGGCAACAGGTTGTCTTTTCCACTCCATCCACCTCAAGCATCGCTGCCAGAGAAGTATATGCACAGACACGGTCATCCTGTCCGTACGACATAATCATACTGTGATCCAGACCTGCTTCCCGCGCATGTCCGGCTGGAACAACTTCAATCTCCGCAGACATGAAATCCTCTTCTGTCATATCATATTTGTTTTTCAGAATTTCAAGGATACCCTCTTTGACTGCATCCTTTTCTTTCCCTTCGAGCGGCTTACTTCCGACAAGAACATCTAAGTTTTCTCCCTCAATTACCTTGTTTGCCTTTTTCTCCATCTGTTCACCGGCAAGATGAATCAACAGATCCGTCACACAGAATACAGGATCATTCTTATCTTCACCGACATTAACCGGAATCACCGTTCCATCTTTCTTTACAACAACACCATGCAAGGCGAGCGGCAATGTTACCCACTGATACTTTTTGATGCCTCCATAGTAATGAGTATCAAGATAGGCAAATTCTTCATTCTCATATAATGGATTCTGTTTGACATCCATACGAGGCGAATCGATATGCGCGCCCAAGATATTCATACCCTTTTCAAGCTTCTTCTTTCCTATCTGGAATAGCGCAACTGTCTTATCCATGCAGACACTATATACTTTATCGCCTGCTTTGATGGCCCCCTTATCCTTCGTAATATCTGCCAGATTCACATAGCCTTTTTCTTCTGCCTGTTTCACAATCTGCTTTACGCACTCACGCTCGGTTTTTCCTTTATCCAGAAACTTCAGATAATTCTTGCAAAGCTTATCCAACTCATCTAACTGCTTTTTATTGTATGTTGTCCATGCATTTTTACGTTTCATCGTCATAGCCTCCTGTCAAAAACACGTTACCATTATTATACCAGTTTTGATACAACCTTATGTAAAATTGCAAACGCTTCGTTGCATTCCTTCTCTGTAATATTAAGCGGCGGAACCAGACGGATTACATTTGGTCGAACTGCTGTAATCAGCAAACCTTCATCGGCTGCCTGATATTTCACATCTGTCGCTATATCTTTATCAAATTCCACACCTATCATAAGTCCACGTCCGCGCACTTCTTTCAGGCATGGCAGATTCTGTAACTTATCACGGAAATATACACCGATTTTTTCTGCATTTTCCGGAAGCTTCTGATCCATGATCTCCCCAATCTGTGCATAGCTTGCTGCACAGGCTACCGGATTTCCGGCATACGTACTTCCGTGCGCTCCCGGTCCAAATGTAAGCGCGAGCTTTGCACTCGTACACATCGCTCCGATCGGCATTCCGCCACCCATTGCTTTTGCCATGCTGACACAATCCGGTTTGACATCATATCCCATATATGCCATCAAACTTCCGGTTCTTCCCCATCCGGTCTGCACCTCATCAAACAAAAGCAGCATATTACGCTCATCGCACAATTTACGCAGCCCCTGTAAAAACTCTTTTGTTGCCGGAATCACACCGCCTTCGCCCTGTACAGGTTCAACCATGATTGCGATTGTATCCTTCGTACATGCATCTGCAAACGACTGTACATTGTTAAACTCTGCATAAGAAAATCCCGGAATCATCGGATCGTAGTTTTTCTGGATCGCCGTACCCGGCTGTCCGGTTGCTGCCAGAGTCGCAAGTGTCCGTCCATGAAAACTATTCTTGGCTGTTACAATATGATAACGGTTTGGTCCGAAATTATCCTTTCCATATTTTCTGGCAAGCTTGATCATAACTTCATTTGCCTCTGCACCGGAATTCTGGAAATAAATCTTCTCCATACCAATTGCATCACAGATACGCTGCGCAAGCATAACCATCGGAATCGTATAACAATAGTTGGACGCATGCATCATCTGCTGACACTGTTCCATGATTGCTTCCACAACCTTCTTGTTACAATGTCCTGCCGAATTAACCGCAATACCGGCCATAAAATCAAGATACCGTTTTCCTGTCTCATCGATGACATAATCATCCTCGCCCTTTTCTGCAATGAAATCAAATCGCTGAAATGTCTCATAGAAATATTTATTATACATCTCTTTGATTTCTTCTTTTGTCTTTCCGGTACTCTTCAAATCCATTTTTCTCACCTCATATGCTATAAATTTCAGATGCCGGCAGGAAACCCGCCGGCATAATTTTACTTATTTTGTTCCGTATATCTGACTTGCCACCAGACTATCGAGAATCCCTACTAACTGGCCGATTTCCGGCTTGCTGATCTGTGCATCTGCGCCAAGCAGATCGCCCTTACGCTTCATATCCTCATTGATCAAAGATGAGAATATCACAATCGGAATCTGTTTTAATCCCTCTGTCTCACGAATCTTCTTAATCAGATGATGTCCATCCATCTGTGGCATCTCAATGTCTGTAATCAAACACTTCGCACCATAGTCCACACCATTGTTCTTCTTCAGCTCACACAGATAATCCCATGCTTCCTGTCCGTTATTCTTGATTGTAAGCTTCGTATATCCCGCTTTATGCAGTGCATCCTCAATCAGCTTGCAGAGCATCATGGAGTCCTCTGCAATCAGGATTGGAATGTTGTTACGCTCACGTCCTTCTAACTCTGTCACCTGAGAAATCTTCAAACTTGTCTCCGGACAAATACCCTCCACAATCCGCTCAAAATCAAGAATAATCAATAAATTATCTTCATTCTTGATAATACCTGTCGCAATTCCGGTTCCGGGTCCACTGACGGTTGCATCCGGCTTCACAACATCCTTCCATGATACACGGTTGATGCCAAGTACTGACTGTACATCAAATGCGATATTCAGATTGTTGAAATTCGTCACAATCAAAAAGTTATTCTGCTTATCCAGATTTTGGAATCCCAATGTCTGGAACAGATCAATAACTGTAATGATATCCCCACGCGGCATAAAGATACCTTCAATGCAAGGATGTGAATTTGGAACCGGTGTGATTTCCTGATACGGAAGAATCTCCCGCACCTTCTCTACATTGATTCCATAATGATTTCCATTTATAATGAACTCAAGAACCTCAAGTTCATTTGTGCCACTTTCCAATAAAATATTTGAATCCATATGTACCCTCCTTTATGCAAGCCCTCTATGTAAGACATTTCTTATTGTTCCAACTGTAACACAGCACTCGTTCCGCTATATTTTACCTGTAATTTCAAATCCGTCCATTTGTTTGCCACGGAATCAGAAACCGTATACAAAAGCACTGCTTCCTCCCGGCTGCTCGCCTGAATCGTCTTGTCATAAGTATACAGGTCATCTGCAAGAATCGTCAGCATCTGTTTTGTCTTTCGGTTGTTGTCTACAATTATGTTGTAGTTCACATCCTTATCATACAGATCAACCGCCTGATCCTCATTCGTCTTATTCTCTACTTCAAATTTTAATACTAAAAGCTTGTATCCTTCCGGTGCCTGCACCTCTATATACATGCCATCCTGATCGTACGACGGATAACTATCCACAACCATATAATACGAATACCGCACAGATATCCGGCTCTCCCCAACGAATCCAGCAATATCAAAATCCGGATCCACAGCTGCCCCAATCTCTTCCTGCACCGTCTCTTCCGTACCGGACTGAGCCTGCGTGGTTTGTCCTTGGCCAGGAGTTTCCTGCTCTGTCGTAGCAGCTTCTGTTGTTATCACCTCTTCTGTTGTTGCCTCCGTTGTCGCATCCGTCTCTGTCGTTGTCTCCTCCAACTCATCCGGATTATAACGGGTATCATAATTCCGATCATATTTCAACAACAATTCTGCCGCGTATTCTGCAATCAGATGATTCTCCTCATCGGTCAAATCAATCACCTGTCCGCATCCGGTTGTCGCAAATATACTGCCCACAAGCAGTCCCGCCAATAACCGCCGCTTCCAAGTTACTTTATTTGTCTTTTTTGCTTCATGCTTTCTTCTCATACTCTACATTCCTGCATCCTATGCATTACCTTTTTTCTTTACCCACAAGAATAGTATAATTTTACCACTTATTTCACTTATCGGCAAGCACATTAGCATCCAAATCAAAGTAAAAAAGCACTCCATCCGCTACATTTTCTACACCATATTTTTTTCCATGTGCCTCCATCGTTGCTGCAACGATGGAAAGACCTATTCCATTTCCGCCATACTCTCTTGTACGCGCCTTATCCGCCTTATAAAATTTTTCAAATACACGGCCAATATCCTCTTCGGCAATCCAATCTCCCTGATTGTAGACGCAGACCCGGATATCGTTCCCCATAGGTTTAAATGAGATACGAATCACACCATCTTTTCGAACATAATGAATTGCATTCGTCAGATAATTCGTAAAGACCTCTTCAATCATATATTCATCCGCCCAGACATAAACAGGAGGCTCTTCCTCGAATATAATCTCCGCACCCTTTTCCTCTGCCAGAATCTTGGTGGATGTCAAAATTGAATTGACAAAACCAACCAGTTCAAACCGCTCAATATTGAGTTTCGTATCTCCAAACTCAATCTCATTTAATGCAAGCAGTCGCTTGACCATCGTGTTCATCTTATGAGACTCATCTATAATTACATCCGTATAGAAATCCCGGCTCTCCTTGTCATCGCACATATCATCCTTCAGGCCCTCGGCATACCCCTGAATCAAAGCAATCGGTGTCTTTAACTCATGGGACACGTGCGACAAAAATTCCTTCCGCATATCGTCAATCTTACGGCGCTCTGCAATATCCCGCTGCAACTCTATATTTGCTGCCTTGAGTTCTGAAATCGTATGTTCCAGTTTCTCTGACATCTCGTTCATACTGTTTCCAAGCTCACCAATCTCATCGTTGCTTGTAACTGGGATTTTTACATCAAAATCAAGTTCGCTCATTCTTTTGGCAGCCTTGGACATCCGCTTGATCGGTGCAGCAAATATATTACTGAACAGCAGCATAAATGCCGTTCCGAACACCATAAGTCCGATACAGATGTACACAAACAGGTGTGTCATAACCTTCATGACCGACTCCACGCGTGCAATCGGAGTCCGAAGCAATACTTCGTATCCATTTTCCAGTCTGCCAATCAAATCATAATAATCTGCATTTGTTACTGTATCATGGTTTCTTCGGATGATATACTCACCCTTTTCAAACTGACTCTCGCTATCCTCGTTTTGAATACTGCTCATCAGGCTGCGCATACCTTCCATCATCTGACCCTCGTCATTGATAGATGTATACAATTTACCATTTTCTGAATCCACAATCATAACAACCGCATCCTGTGGATTTTTAATCTGTCCAAACAAATCACCGTTGTCAAACTCTTCCCCAGTTGCATTCCGAAATAATTCGTTACAGGAATCATAGGTTGCTATCAGGTTATTCTTTATACTGTAACGGAATACACCGCTTAACACATAACTGCACAACAGCCAGGATGCTGCAATTATAAATACAGAGAAAAAAACAACCATCATGGATATCTTAACCCGTATAGAGTTACGGGCTTTAGCCTTCGAACTTATAACCCATACCCCAAATCGTCTTAATATTATCGCCCTTGCTTCCAAGCTTACTCCGAAGCTTCTTCACGTGGGTATCGATTGTCCTGGCATCTCCGAAATAATCATAATTCCATACATTGTTTAAAATTTTCTCTCTTGACAATGCTACACCTCGATTTTGCAAAAAATAATTAAGCAGTTCAAATTCTTTGTAAGAAAGTTCAATTGGTTCACCATCCACCTTCACCTGATGTGCAGCGATATCCATCTCAATGCCATCCACATTTATCACATTTGCTTCTGCATCAGCCTGCGTTCTACGAAGAACAGCTTCCACTCTTGCAACCAGAATTCTTGGTGAAAATGGTTTTGTAATGTATTCGTCAATTCCAAGATCAAATCCGCGCAGCTCATCTTTTTCATCACTCTTTGCTGTCAGCATGATAATTGGAACATCCGACATTTTCCGTACTTCTTCCGCAACACCATACCCATCTAATTTCGGCATCATTACATCCAGAATAATCAATGAAATATCTTTATCCGCCATGAATACATCAACCGCTTCTTCACCATCCGCTGCTTCCACGACCGAATATCCATCTTTTACAAGGAAGTCCCGAACTAATTTCCTCATACGGCTCTCATCATCTACGACAAGCACTTTTAAATCATTCATCTCTATTCCTCCTGCTTTTCTTCTTTCATGTACCAGATTATAGCACGTATTTTTGTCAATTCTGTGTTTTTTGTGCATTTACTTTTTTCTGCTGCTCCGAAAGTTCGTTCTCCCATTCCAGCAGTTCCTTTTCACGCGCATCCAACTGTTCTTCCCAGTATGCGTATTTGTCCTGCACTTTCTGTTCTGCTTGAAAATATCCTACATTTTTGTTCGTCATCGCAATGAATATCATCCCCAGCACAACTACAATCAATGCTGCCACCGCAATTGTCAGGCGAATCCGGATCAGATTCAGCCGTTCAACTTCTTGTTCTGTCTGTTCCTGTTTTTCACATAGCTTTTCATATTTTCGTTGCAAATGCTCGGAAGGAGTCTCTGTTTTTTTCTTCTTTTCCTGCTGTCCGACCGAATACGTCTCCACCTGATATCCGTTTTTTATAAGATATTCCCGTAATTCCAAAAGAAATCCTAATCCGGTTTCTGTGCGGAAATAGCTTTTCTGTGTCAATTTCAAATATAAATGGTACAATCCGGCAACATCTTCTGGATTCATATTCTTTTTTAACTGTTTTATATATTCCTGTTCTTTTTTTTCGCGTTCCGTCTGCTCCATACCCATTCCTCACAAGATTGCTCAATCAAAAAAGCTGCCGGATATATACCGACAGCCTCTTGCCATTACTGATTTACTACAATTCCCTGCTCATTTGCAATCGCCTGAAGTTTCGTCTGATAGTCACTCATAAGCGTAGCTGCCTCTCCTATCAAGGTGTCTGCCTGTGTCAGATAGTCTGCATTTTCTCCATCAATCGCTGAGGCAACCATCTTCATAGCTTCACATTCCTTCTGTACACTCTGTAAGTAAGAATCCTTCAATGCTTTCACTTCATCCGTTGCAACCTCAATATTGGAGATTGTGGTAATACAGTTTTCCATTGTAGGAATCGCCGTACCCTCCAGGGATGTTTTAAACGCTTCCAAATCCTGATCACCACCATCTGCAAAATATGCATTATAAATAGCTATCGCACTATCATGATCTGATTTTGCAGCAGGAAGTTCTTCGTTTACAAACTCCACCACATCATCTTTTACTGAAACCGCTGCATCGGCTGATTTCTTCCCACATCCTGCAAACATACCGGCAAGTGCCAGTGTGGCAGCTGCAATATATACTCTTTTTTTCATGGTTATTCTCTCCCGTTTTCTTTCGATATTATGAAAATTATATACCATATTTCTCTACAAGACAAGCGCTTGTTATTCATTTGTCTGCATTTTTGCACGTTGCTCTCTCCGGAGACGTTTTCGTTCTTTTTCTTCCTTTTTCCGTCTGCGTTTTTCCAACTCTTCGCAGTGTGCCTCCACATAGGCTTCGTAAAGGTCCGGGCGGCGTTCCTTCGTCCGCAGCATCGACTGTTCATACCGCCACTCTTCGATGTTCTTATGGTGCCCCGAAAGCAGCACCTCCGGAACTTTCTTTCCCATAAATTCTTCCGGTCGGGTATACTGCGGATATTCCAGTAATCCATCATAGAAACTTTCATACACAGCACTTTCATCACTGCCAAGAACACCCGGCACAAGGCGGCTTGTTGCATCGACAATCATCATCGCAGGAAGTTCACCACCCGTCAGCACGAAATCACCGATAGATACATAATCCGTCACAATCATCTCCAGCACTCGCTCATCGATTCCTTCATAATGTCCACACAGCAGCACAAGGTCATCTTCCTTCGCATACTCTTCTGCCATACACTGTTTAAATGGCTCTCCCTGTGGAGTCATATAAAGCACACGTACTTTTTTGTCCTGTGCTTTTGTTCCTTCTTTTTCCTTGCGTGCTGCAATCTGCGCAAGCACATGCTGATACGCATCATACACAGGTCCCGGCTGCATCAGCATACCGGCACCTCCACCATAGGTATAATCATCCACATGTCCATACCGATTTCCCGCAAAATCACGGATATTTACAGCATTTACACCAATCAGGCCTTTTTCAATTGCCTTTCCGGTAATGCTCTCATTTAAACCGCCAAGCACCATCTCCGGAAATAATGTCATAATATGAAAATTCATATCTGCCTCCGCTGTCGTTAATCCAGTAATCCGTTCAACATATGAACGATTACTTTCTTTTCCTCTACGTTGATATCCAGCACACAATCTTTGATTACCGGAAGTAATACTTCCTTGTCATTTTCCATCTTCACGACAAATACATCGTTTGCGCCTGTCTGCATAACATCCACCAGAGTTCCAAGTTTTTCACCATTATCCTTGAATACTTCCGAGTCGATCACATCTGCAATATAAAACTCATCTTCCTCGAGCGGAACTGCATCTTCTCTTGTCACATACAACTCACAGCCCTTATATTTTTCTATCTCATTTATATCATTAAATTCCGAAAAAGAAAGAATCACCATATTCTTAAAGAACTTGCATGATTTTTTCTCTACTGGTACATCGCCACTTTTTGTACGGATAAAACATTTTTTCAGTTTCTTAAACCGTGTCGGATCGTCTGTCGTCGGAAATACCTTGACTTCGCCTTTCAATCCATGTGTCGATGTAATCACGCCAATCCGAAACATATCTTCGTTCATAAATTCCTCCGATAAAGTAATAATTCCCGATGCCTTCTGGCACCGGGAACTCAAGAATTATTTGATGTCTACAATTACCTTTTTATCACCCTTTGATGCAGCCGCCTTCACAACAGTACGAATGGACTTAGCGATACGGCCCTGTTTGCCGATCACCTTACCCATATCATCTCCTGCAACGTTCAGTTCGATTGTTATGGTATCTCCATCGATTGTCTCTTTTACAACAACTTCATCCGGATAATCAACGAGGGATTTTGCAATCAGTTCTACTAATTCCTTCATAACCTGCACCTCCCTTGCACATCAGTCTTACTTCTCGATACCTGCCTGCTTTAAAAGCTTAGCAACTGTCTCTGTAGGCTGAGCACCATCTGCAAGCCACTTCTTAGCTGCATCAGAGTCAATCTTAACAGATGCTGGCTCCTGATTTGGATCGTATGTTCCGATCTCATCGATAAATCTACCATCTCTTGGTGATCTGGAATCAGCAACGATTACTCTATAAAAAGGATGCTTCTTATATCCCATTCTTCTTAATCTGATTTTAACTGCCATGTCAAATTTCACCTCCTTAAAAATCTTTCGTCTATATAATAGTTATACTATTATCAAAAATTAAAATCCAAACGGAAGCTTGAATCCGCCGCGGCGCTTGCCACCCATCATACCGGACATCTGCTTCATCATCTTCTTGGACTGTTCAAACTGTTTGATCAGCTTATTGACTTCGCTGATCGGAACTCCTGCACCATCTGCAATTCGCTTCTTCCGGCTCGGATTGATAATCTCCGGATGCGAGCGTTCCTGCTTTGTCATCGACAATATGATTGCCTTCGGCATGTTCATTGCATTGTCATCTATCTCCAGATTCTGGAGCTGCTTTTTATTGCCAAATCCAGGCAGCATCTTCAGGATATCATTCATACCGCCCATCTTTTCCATCTGTTCCATCTGGTCAAGAAAATCATTGAAATCAAACGAAGCTTTCTTGAATTTCTCTTCCATCTCCTTGGCTTTTTCCTCATCGATTGCAGACTGCGCTTTTTCGATCAAGCTTTCCACATCACCCATACCAAGGATTCGACTTGCCATACGATCCGGATAAAACTGTTCCAGATCCGTGAGTTTCTCACCCATACCGGCATACAGAATCGGTTTTCCGGTTACAGCCTTAATGGAAAGTGCGGCACCGCCACGGGTATCGCCGTCAAGCTTTGTCAGGATTACACCATCAATTCCAATCTTATCATTGAACGATGTTGCTACATTGACCGCATCCTGGCCTGTCATGGCATCGACAGTCAAAATTGTATATGTCACATCCAGATTTTCCTTAATCTCCGCCAGCTCATTCATCATGTCTTCATCGACATGCAGACGGCCTGCGGTATCCAGAAATACAAGATTGATGTCATTTTTTGCGGCATGCTCGACCGCAGCCTTCGCAATATTTACCGGTTTATGTCCGTCTCCCATCGAAAATACCGGAACACCGACTTTCTCACCATTAATCTCCAACTGCTTGATTGCTGCCGGACGATAGACGTCACACGCAACCAGCAATGGTTTTTTCCCCTTATTCTTAAACTTACCTGCAAGCTTTGCAACGGTTGTTGTCTTACCTGCACCCTGCAGACCACACATCATGATAATCGTAATTTCATTCGACGGAAGCAGCTTCAACTCGGTCGTCTCCGATCCCATGAGTTTATCCATCTCTTCTTTTACGATTTTAATTACCATCTGACCGGGATTCAATCCTTTTAAGACTTCCTCTCCGACCGCACGCTCACTGACGGAATTGATAAACTGTTTTACGACCTTGAAGTTTACATCCGCTTCCAACAGCGCACGTTTTACTTCCTTCATCGCTTCCTTTACATCTGCTTCGGTAATTGTTCCTTTGCTTCTCAGCTTCCGGAATACGTTTTGCAATTTGTCTGTTAAACTGTCAAACGCCATGCGTCTCCTCCAAAACAAAATCAAACATCCAACTGTTAAAAATCATCCAGCAGCCCGGTGAGATTCGCATCAATATCCGCAAATGCTTCATCCAGCATTGGATTCTCATTGCGTTCCCGCAATGCCTGAATCTCAGTCTGTATCGCAGCTACTTTCTCTCTGGCATTCTCAAATTTCTCAACTAATCTCAACTTTTTCTCAAAATCCTCCAGCTTCTTGTCGCAGCGCTTCATCATATCAAACACGCCTTGTCTGGAGATTCCGTATTCCCTTGCCAGCTCCGAATAGGACAGGTCATTCATCACAATATCTTCGTATATACTTTTCTGCGTCTGTGTCAACAGCTCGCCATAAAAATCATAGAGCAACGACTGACGTACAAACTTCTCCATCTGAATCACCTGTAAAGTATTTTTCATTTACAAACCTTTTGCATCATACATGCTTTTGTCCTGTTTGTCAAGTGTTTTTTCTTAACATACTATAATTTTTTTCATTACATAAATATCCAGCGTCTTTCATATATTATATGGATTAAAAGACATGGAAAATCATATGGATCAATATTCAAGTGATACGGGTAATCTTAATGTCATAGTCACGGACACAGACAGTTACTCCCCCCTTTCATCTGCCACCATCGAGATTTCAAACACCGGGGATCCAAACCGGATTCTGGAATCCACCACCACGAACCAGAACGGACAGACCGGAAATATCGAGCTTTCTGCACCACCGCGTGAATACAGCTTGGAGCCAACTGACAACCAGCCCTATGCCGAATACAACGTAAAAATCTCTGCCCCGGGCTATCAAGAGGAAATTGTCTCCGGAGTCCAGATTTTCTCCGGTGAAAACGGATTGCAATTCATCGTGTTACAGCCATCTAAGCAGACACCCGATTATGTCTATAACCCAATCGTCATCGGTGGGCATACACTCTGGGAATATTATCCGCCAAAGATTGCAGAATCAGAAATCAAACCATTATCTGAAAGCGGAGAAATTGTTCTCTCTCGTGTTGTCGTCCCGGAGACAATTGTTGTGCACGATGGCGTCCCCAGTGATTCTACCGCTACCGATTATTATGTTCCATACATTGACTATATCAAAAACGTTGCATGCTGTGAGATTTATTCTACCTGGCCGGAAAGCACAATCGAGGCAAATATTCTGGCAATCATGTCCTTTACTTTAAACCGCGTATACACTGAATGGTACCGGAACAAAGGGTACAACTTTACAATCACCTCCTCCACCGCGTACGACCACAAATGGATCTATGGCAAAACTATCTACGAAAATATCTCACGCATTGCTGACCGGCTTTACAACCGCTATCTTGCCCGTCCAAATATCAAGCAGCCGATTCTCACACAATATTGCGACGGAAAACGCGTGTCATGTCCAAACTGGATGACACAATGGGGATCCAAAGCACTCGGGGATGATGGTTTTTCCGCAATTGATATCATCCACTATTATTATGGAACAGATATGTATATCAATGAAGCCGAGATTGTCTCCGGAATTCCATCCTCCTATCCGGGCTATGATCTGACAATCGGAAGTTCCGGTGAACCGGTCATCACAATTCAGGAACAATTAAACCGCATCGCGCAGAATTACCCTGCGATCCCGACTGTCACGGTTGATGGCATCTTCGGTTCCGCAACCGCAGAATCCGTGCGCGCCTTTCAATCAATCTTTAACCTGCCGGTAAGTGGAATTGTTGATTTTCCAACCTGGTATAAGATCTCCCAGATCTATGTAGGAGTCTCTAAAATCGGAGAAAACATACGATGAATTTTCTGTGTATTATAGCTGCTTTACTTGCATAAATCCCGCATAACATTTATAATATCAATATGTCATAAAACGCACAGGAGGGGTAATATTTATGGAAAACACAAATACATTTAAGGTGCAGTCTACATCCAGCAACTTAATCTCACTGAATGTAACACCTGGGCACTATGCAACATCTTCTTCCCATATTAATTACTATATTGATATGACGAACCTGAAGAGCCGTCGAAGCGAAGCACACGCTGCTGCCAAATTGCTGGCTACACGCTACGCTGCCACAACAATCATTGATACGATAGTATGTCTGGACGGTACGAATGTGATAGGTGCTTATCTTGCAGATGAACTTCTCAACACAGGTATCTTATCTGCAAACCTACACAATACCGCATATATCATTTCCCCGGAGCAGCACTCAGGCGGCCAGCTTATATTCCGTGAGAATTATCTTTCAATGATCAAAGGCAAGCATGTTCTTGTATTGTTAGCAACTGCCACAACCGGAAAAACCTTACAGACCGCGCTCGAGTGTATCGAATACTACGGCGGTGAAGTCGTTGGAGTATCTTCGATTTTCTCTGCTGCTGACGAAATCCATGGTGAGCAGATTAATACGATCTTCCGCACCGAAGATATTCCGAATTACGAGACGCACTCTGCTGCCGACTGCCCACTTTGCAAAGCCGGCATCCCAATCAAAGGTATTATCAATAGCCATGGCTATTCTTCTCTGTAGGTATTTATTTTCTATCGTAAGTAATAAAAACTCCCCATTCAGAATATATTTATACTAATTCTGAACGGGGAGTTTTATGTTATGTCTTCTAAAACAAAAATCATCGTCTTAAAATCAAAAGAACTTATCTATACTGGCATATTTATTGTTCTTGGTATCCTGTTAATCCTGCTGCTCTGGTATATGTTCTCACCAAAAGAGGATGAAAAAGATACTACAGATACAAGTGTCTCAACAGAAACATTTGCCACATACCAGCCAGGTGTCTACACGTCACAGTTAAATCTCGGTGGCACCACACTGGAATTACAGACGACCATCGACAAACACGCTGTCACCCATATAGATGTTGTGAATACAAACGAAACTGTTACCGCCATGTATCCACTGTTGACACCTTCTGTAGATGCTATCAATGAACAGTTACAACTCACCGGAGATCTGGACTCTGTTACATACGCAAGCGACAACCAGTATACCACGCTGCTCATATTAGAAGCTGCTCGTCAGGCAGCACAGTCTGCCCGGATTGATACAAACTAACTATTTATGCGTGTTTCTTCACAATCACGCCACCCGTCTTATAGATGCTTTCTGCCGGTACAAATCCACGTACCGGGGAAAGCGGATAGACATTACTGTTTGACCCAATGACCGTACCCGGATTTAATACAGAATTACAGCCAACTTCTACATGATTTCCAAGCATTGCCCCTAATTTTTTCAGACCAGTTTCCAGATCAAATGTCTCTCCTGTCTCCGGATCAATTCCTTTCACATGCACCAGCGTCTTATCACTTTTCACATTCGATGTGATGGAACCTGCCCCCATATGAGACTTAAATCCCAGAATAGAATCACCTACATAGTTATAGTGTGGCACCTGCACATTATCGAAGATGATCACATTCTTTAACTCTGTGGAATTACCGATCACACATCCTTTTCCAACCAGCGCATTTCCTCGAACAAACGCACACTGACGCACTTCTGTCTCTGCGCCTATGATTGTCGGTCCTGCCAGATAGGCGGATGCAAATACCTTTGCTGTCTTATGTACCCACACATGTTCCGCTACCTCTGTATACTCATCTTTCGGAAGGGATTCGCCAAGCTTTACGATAAATTCTCCGATATGCGGAAGCACCTCCCACGGATAGATGTAACTTTCCATCAAAGATTTTGCCTCCGTATGGGTAAGATCGTATAATTCCTTGATTGTCACTGCATTTACACTTTTCATTTTCCATCCTCCATCTTTCTATTGCCATATTTTTTCCTGTTATGTATACAGATTCACACCATACACATGAAACTTATTTCATGCATATACATCATCTATTCTGCTTATCTCATACATATATGTCATCTTGTTGTGCTCTTTCTTCAACATATCTATGATTTCTTCACAGCCTTCTTCGCACCTGCCTTCTCATAAAAAGGCTTCGTCCGGTCAAACAACCGCGTAATTTGATTCTGATTTCGTATCTGCTTCACAGCATTTGTATTATCACAGACAAATTTGTTCATCTTGGCTGTATACTCATCCTTTGAAATGGTTCCCTCCGCAACGCCGGAAAGTCCTTTCTCCCACGACGCTGTCATCTCCGCCCAGAGCAGGCTCTGAATGGAATTCAAGCACACATCGTAGATAATCTCACCAAGAAATGTCGGTGTCACAATCTGCGTTTTCTTATTTAACGCAATATACTTGTTCGTCACAAGCTTCGTGATGATGCTGTCACGGGTAGCACTTGTGCCGATTCCGCTGCCCTTGATCTGGCTTCGGAGTTCTTCATCCTCAATCAGCTGTCCGGCATTTTCCATCGCCAGAATCAATGTTCCGGAAGAATACCGTTTCGGTGGTGAAGTCTCACCTTCCTTGATGTTAAAGTCCTTGACCGGAATCGCATCTCCCTTTTTCAAAGCTGCAAACGCAGCAAGTTCTTCATCCGTCAGTTTCTGTTCTTCCTGCTTCTTGTCCGATGGCATTCCCGCAATCAGTAAATACCCCGGTTTTGTCATCCGTTTGAAATTTGCAAAAAAGCTTTCGGCGCCGTCTTCTTTCTCGCCCGCTACGGTACGAATTTTTCTTGTCAGAACCAGACTGACCTTCTCATACTCTGCTGCCGGAAAGAAAATACTCAAAAACCGCCGTGCAATAATATCATACACTTTCCGCTGAATATCATTTAACCCGTTCAGATTTCCAAGTCCCTGTCCGGTCGGAATGATTGCATAGTGGTCCGTGATCTGCTTATCATTTACATATTTGGACTTTGCAACGCCCTTGTACGCCCCCTGCTGCATGATCAGCTGTGCATACTGTGCAAGTGGTTCATATTTCTGCAAGCCACCGATATTTTTACCGATTTCTTTTGCAACCGCTGTGGAAAGCACACGGGCATCGGTTCTTGGATATGTTACCAGCTTCCGCTCATAGAGTGTCTGCACGGTATTCAACGTATCAGTCGGACTGATCTTAAACAACCGAGAGCAGTCATTTTGAAGCTCCGCTAAGTTATATAACATCGGCGGTGCTTTTTTCTCTGTTTTTTTCTCTACTTTCTGCACGATCAACTCAATTGGTGCATCCGCAGACAATTCTGTAATCAGTTGCTTGGCACTCTCTTCTTTTTTGAATCCATTTTCTTTATATAAAAGCGGAGAATCCAGATATGCGGATTCCTTCGTAGTCTTCCACTCAGCCTCAAAGCCTTCTGTGTTCGCAAGCACCCGGTAGAACGGTGTCGGCACAAACTGACGGATTTCCCGTTCACGCTTGACGATCATTCCCAGCACACACGTCATGACACGACCTACTGCAATCACACAACGATCCATACCGAGATAATTCTTCACGGTATAACTGTATTTGAGCGACAGTGCCCGTGAGAAATTAATTCCCATCAGGTAATCCTCCTGTGCCCGCAGATATGCCGCATCACTCAGATTATCATAGGCAGAAAGCTCTTTTGCCTCGCGGATTCCGCGCATAATCTCTTCCTCGGTCTGTGAATCAATCCACACACGCCTCCGGTCTTTTTTACTTTTGTCCACGCCTGCCATCTGCTCCACAAGACGGTAGATATATTCTCCCTCTCGCCCTGAGTCGGTACAGACATAGATACGTCCGACATCCTCGCGATTTAGCAGCTTACTTACCACCTGAAACTGCTTGCTTGACGCACCGATAATCTCATATTTATATTCTTCCGGTACAAACGGAATTGTGTCAAAACTCCATTTTTTCAAAGTAGGATCATAAACTTCCGGATAACTCATCGTAATCAGATGCCCGACACACCATGTCACGATCGTATCCTCATTTTCCAAATATCCGTCCCGCGCACCGGCAGTTGCAGCCCCCTTCATGCCTAGCGCTTTCGCAAACTCACGGGCAACGCTGGGTTTCTCTGCGATGTACAAATTCTTCACTTACATTCCTCTTTCTTTTCTTTGTCAAAGTAATACCCGCGATTGCGATACACATATTGAATGAGGTTGTCATAATACAAAATTCTACGCAGATATACTCCAATGGTCTGCTTTAGAATTTGTATTATGTCCAACTTCTATCTACAATTTTCACGCAATCGCGATTCAATATATGAATAGAAACGGGGTGTTTCATTCTGCTTTACTTGATTGCATCCACTAACGCTTCCATCGCCGGGTAATCAGATTCCTTCATCGTAGACATGATCGTAACAGTTGGCTCCACGATTGTGACATCTTTCATCGTAGAAAGAATCGTCTTCATCGTGCGGGCGGCACATGGTGCCCAGCTTCCATTCTCCAGAATACCGACTGTTCGCTTCTGGTATGCCTTTGACTGCAGATGATTCAGGAAATCCTGCATACATGGGAATACCCCGCCATCATAGCTTGCTGCACAGAGTACCATGCGGTCATAGCGGAATGCATCCTCAATCACTTCCGCCATATCCTCTCTTGCCAGATCACTGACAACGACCTTCTCTACCCCCTCTGCGCGAAGCATGTCTGCAAGCTTTTTAGCTGCCTTCGCCGTATTGCCATGGATCGATGCATACGCAACAAGCACGCCTTTATTCTCCGGCTCATACTTGCTCCATGTATCGTAGAGTCCAATATAATATCCAAGATTTTCCTTCAATACCGGACCGTGCAACGGACAGATTGTCTCGATATCAAGTCCTGCCGCCTTCTTCAGAAGTGTCTGCACCGGCATACCATATTTACCGACGATATTAAAATAATACCGTCTTGCCTCGCACGCCCAATCCTCATTTTCTGTGAGGGAAAGCGCGCCAAACTTACCAAATCCATCCGCTGAGAAAAGCACTTTCTCGCTCTTCTCATAAGTAACCATAACCTCCGGCCAGTGTACCATCGGTGCCATATAGAACACCAATGTATGGGTTCCAAGGGATAACTCTTCGCCCTCTTTGACCGCAATCTTCTCCTGTGCATCCAATCTATCCTCGAAGAACTGTGGCAGCATCGCAATTGCCTTTGCACTCGCAACCAGCTTCACCTCAGGGAAAAGTTCGACCATTCTTCCGATGCTTCCCGCATGATCCGGCTCCAAATGCGAGATAATCAGATACTCCGGCTTCTTTCCGTTCAATGTCTGAAGCAGCTTATCCTCCCAGCCTTCCATTCCTCTGGCATCAACCGTATCCATAACTGCAATCTTCTCATCCAGAATCACATATGAATTGTACGATACACCTTCCGGTATCACATACTGACTCTCAAACAAGTCAATGTCCTTATCATCCACTCCGATATAACGAATTGCATCTGAAATAGTTACCTGCATGTTTTTATCCTCCTGATTGTATTCTCCATATTTTATCACTCCATAGCAAAACATTACTGTTCTGCCTTGATTCGTACAACAACATAGCTTTATCTGCTACCCTATTTTAACAGATTCCGCTCTATATATCCAATATAATTTCAGTTCATCCTAGCTTCTCATTTCTATTCATGCCATATCTCATATTTCTGTTCATTGCATATTTAATTGTAGCTCATCCGGCTCAAAAATTCATCCACCTGTGTATAATCTTCAATCAGATAATTACACACGCCTGTATCCTGAAGCAGCTTCTTATCGGAATCTGATGCTGAAACTCTTCCTTTGTGAGCTCCCTGCCAGCCAGTTTACTCACATACGTCCGCCATGCAATATCATGATATTTGCCATCAAAGATCATCGTGCCATTACAGTCAAATATAACGTTCTTTATTTTCATGTCTCATCCTCTTCTTATCTTTTTATATGTGCATATCCGTTCCGGAATCTGTCTCACATTTCCGGAGTGGGTTTTCTGCTTGCTTTTCTCTACCTACGCCCACGTTGTGGGTTTCCACGCTTACAATCCCGCTTCCACGCCCAGTTTTCTCTCCAGCACATACCGATTTGCTTCCGGCGTGGGGTTTTCCGTTTGCTTTTCTCTACCTACACCCACGTCATGGGTTTTCCCGCTCACCATCTTACTTCCACGCCCATTTTTCACTCATACACACGCTGATTAGATTCCAGGGTGGGTTTTTCCGCTTGCTTTTCTCTACCTACGCCCACGTTGTGGGTTTTCCCGCTCACCATCTTACTCCCACACCCAGTTTTCTCTCCGGCACATACCGATTAGCTTCCAGGGTGGGGTTTTCCGCTTATTTTCTACTTTCTACGCCCACGTCGTGGGCTTTTCCATAATTATACTCCATTCTAAGCCCATTTGCCATCGCCCCAACAGAAAAACTCATCTCGCTAAACCAAAATCCCAATTCAAATCTGAAAAATCCACTTTCAATGCTGAAAACATTCCGCATAATATCTCCTATTACGCAAATAGGGGCTGCCTAAGCAGCCCCTGGGGGAAAATATATAAACCAAACGGTCTATAGCATATTCTACTGTTCAAACAACAGCTCTTCGTATGTAGGGAATGGCCATGCCTTTGCATCCACCATCTTTTCAAGCTCATCTGCCGGCTTACGAACGGTGTCGAAGAAAGCAAATACCACATCATGATAATACTTAGCCCAAGCCTTTGGATCATCTTCCTTTTCCTTAGCCTTTGCTACGATATCCTCCAACTCTGCGGTTGCTTTCTTAAGTTCAGCAAGCTTTGTATCGATCGTAGAAAGAATCTCCATCTGTGTATCTGCGCTGATACCAAGATCCTTCAGATCCTTCACAGAAGCAGCCAGAGTACCCTCGTACTTCATAACAGCCGGGATGATCTGCTTCTTAGACATCTCGATCATTGTCAGAGCCTCAATGTTGATCTGCTTTGCGTAGTTCTCATACATAACAACGCCTCTTGCAACCAGCTCACGCTTAGACATAACACCATGCTTCTCGAACATTGCAATATTCTCTGGTGTAGCAAGATACTCAACCGCATCAACCATGCACTTGATATTTGGAAGTCCACGGCGCTCTGCTTCCTTGATCCACTCCTCAGAATAACCATTTCCGTTGAAAATGATTCTCTGATGCTCTCTTAACTTATCAGCAACCAGCTTCTTTGCAGCCGCTTCGAAATCATCTGCCTTCTCCAGCTCATCTGCAAAGTTGCAGAGTGTATCAGCAACGATTGTATTCAACGTCATCATTGGCTGTGCAATACACTGTGTACTACCAACCATACGGAACTCAAACTTATTACCAGTAAATGCAAATGGTGATGTACGGTTACGATCGGTTGCATCCATCTTGAACTCAGGAATTACAGAACATCCTGACTTATAAACCTTACCCTTCAAGCTGCTGGTTGCCTCTCCATTTGCAATGATCTGATCAACTACATCGGCAAGCTGGTCACCAAGGTAAGCAGAAATGATTGCTGGAGGTGCCTCATTTGCACCAAGTCTGTGATCGTTACCAGCAGAGCTTGCAGACAGACGAAGCAATGCAGCATGATTATCAACAGACTCCAGAATTGCAGCTAAGAATACCTGGAACTGCAGGTTCTTCTCTGGCTCCTTGCCCGGATCGATCAGGTTCTCACCATCAGATGTTGAGATAGACCAGTTGTTATGCTTACCAGAACCATTAACTCCTGCAAACGGTTTCTCATGGAGCAGACAAGCAAATCCGTTTCTCTCTGCAACCTTCTTCAATGTCTCCATCAGCAACTGGTTCTGATCCGTTGCTACATTGGTTGTACCATAGATTGGTGCGATCTCATGCTGAGAAGGAGCAACCTCGTTATGCTGTGTCTTCGCTGGAATACCATACTCCCACAGATCCTTGTTCAGCTCTCTCATGAAATGAGAAACCTTATCCTTGATCACACCGAAGTACTGATCGTCAAGTTCCTGTCCCTTTGGTGCCGGTGCGCCAAACAATGTACGTCCGGTCAGCTTCAGGTCAAGTCTCTGATTGAACTTATCCTTGTCAATCAGGAAATACTCCTGCTCTGGTCCAACGGAAGCAGTTACCTTCGCTGGTGTCTTACCGAAAAGCTTCAGGATACGAAGTGCCTGCTTGCTGACTGCATCCATGGAACGAAGAAGCGGTGTCTTGTGATCCAGAGACTCACCTGTATATGAAATGAAAATAGTTGGAATACAAAGAACCTTACAGCCATCCGGAATCTCTTTGACAAATGCAGGAGATGTACAATCCCAGACTGTATAACCTCTTGCTGCACATGTCTCACGGATACCACCGGAAGGGAAGGAAGAACCATCTGGCTCAGCCTTGATCAATTCCTTACCTGTGAACTCTGTGATGAATGTACCATCGCCAACCGGATCCATGAAGGAATCATGTTTCTCTGCTGTCAGGTTTGTGAGTGGATGGAACCAGTGTGTATAGTGTGTTGCGCCGAGCTCCTTTGCCCACTCCCGCATGGCAATCGCTACGGAATCAGCAATCGCTGCGTCAAGCGGTGCACCGTAATCAATTGTCTTCTTTAATTCCTTGAATACTGCCTTTGGCAATCTTGCACGCATGACTGCCTCACAAAATGAACGCTTTCCTAAATCTTCTGCTGTAACTTCCATACTCGTATTCTCCTTTTCCTTAATTTTTTTAATTATTTTTAACTCGTAATTAAGATAACTCAAGTCTAAGGAAAACGCAAACTGAAAAAACAGCCTTTTTTCTTTCAAAAATTATGTCAAATTTATTTTTTACTATATATTATTAAGTATTAACTTGTGAATCGCACGCAAAAACGGACTTTTGTGTCGTTTTCACAAGTAAATATAGGTGTTTGCAACGCTTAACTTGTGAAACCGTATCAAAAGTCCGTTTCAACTTGTTTTTATCTAGTTAAATCATCTCTCACACCCATATAATACGATGCAAACTCTTGTGTAATCAATTTGTTCCGTATCATCAAATTGAGCGTATCTTTGAATTCTGCATAGCTGATTGTCGAGTGTGCCAGATTATCCAGTGTCTTGCTGATCCGGTCTGCATAGCCGTTGGCATCAATGACATTATCCCGCAGTAAGATGTTCGACTTGTATGCTTCTTTAAAATAAATATTCACCTTGTTGGACATCGTTACCCGGTCATCCACCTGAAACTCTACCCCTAACAGATCAAATAACGCCGATGCTGACCGGTTTGTCACGTAAATATCATTTCCGATTCCATACAGATTCTTATAGGCTGACAGATCATCCACAACCGTGCTGTGCGAATAATCCGGCAGATATGGGCGAAACATATCCGCAAGCACACTGCTGCCCTTATACGCTGCATAATCGATATCTTCATTTGCCGGCTGCTTCTTCAGATATGTGATATTCTTGATCTGATACAGCGGAATCGTAATATGTCGCGGCTCCTGTTCAATCAGCAACAGATGAAAATCTTTCTTCTCTACCCAGATATAAGCAGGTGTCTGATTTGCTTTAAGCTTTTCGGAACGATCTACAAAGATCATACGATGTTCCCGCCGCACCTTGAACTTATGCAGCGTCTTCTTGACCTTCTTCCGGTCGTATGTTGTGACAGTTTCCTGTGTAAGTGGAACGATTGATTCTGATTCTACCTGTTCCTGCTTATCCTGTGCCATCTGCCCGGCATCATCCACTTCCTTCGTTTGCTGTTTCTTCCGCTTGTGCTTGTCGTGTTTATCTTCAACTTCCGAAGCTTCTTTCAGTTTGGAACCATCTTCCACTGCTTGAGATTCCTCATCCGCATCCTGTGCCTTCGCACGTTTGGATTGTCTTTTTTCACGTGTCTCCGCATTCCCGGCATCTTCCACAACACCACCCTGAATCACAAGCGTCTGGGCCAGCGTAATTACAATGAACGCACATACAACCGCCGCAAAAATAAACAGAATCTGCCGGAACACAATTGCACACACAACCGCTCCGACAGCTCCGATTCCAAACAGCAACGACAAGAGCACAATTGCCCTTGCCTTTGCCGTTCCATATTTAATTGTATTGATACATTTTCGAATCATTACGCCTTATATACAACCTTACGGAAATTCTTCTTTCCCTTCTTCAATACAAACTCTTCTGCGAAATCATCCGGTGTGAACATCTTCTTCACATCTGTGATCTTCTCACCATTCACAGAGACACCGCCCTGCTCAATCGCACGTCTTGCTTCACTCTTAGAAGCTGCAAGACCAGCCTGAACGATAATTGACATCAGATCGGCCTGTCCGTCGTTGAAGATATCTGCTGTAATCTCAGCCACTGGCATATTCTCTGTATTTCCACCGCCGAAAATATTCTTGGCTGCATCAAGTGCCTTCTTTGCCTCTTCCTCACCGTGTACGAGCGCAGTCAGCTCATATGCGAGAATCTCCTTTGCCTTGTTCAGCTCACTGCCTTCCCAATGTTCCATCTCCTGAATCTGCTCCAATGGAAGGAATGTGAGCATCTTGAGACATTTAATAACATCTGCATCATCAACATTTCTCCAGTACTGGAAGAACTCATAAGGTGTTGTCTTGTTCGGATCAAGCCATACAGCACCCTTCTGTGTCTTACCCATCTTCTTACCCTCAGAATTCAAGAGCAATGTGATCGTCATCGCATGTGCATCTTTGCCAAGCTTTCTACGGATCAATTCTGTACCACCAAGCATGTTGGACCACTGATCATCGCCACCAAACTGCAGGTTACAGCCGTACTTCTGGAACAATGCATAGAAATCGTAACTCTGCATGATCATGTAGTTAAACTCCAGGAAGCTCAGTCCCTTCTCCATACGCTGTTTGTAGCACTCAGCGGTCAACATACGATTGACAGAGAAATGTGCACCAACCTCACGCAGTACCTCTACATAATTCAGATCAAGCAGCCAGTCGGCATTATTTACCATCATAGCCTTGCCTTCTGAGAAATCAATAAAACGACTCATCTGCTTCTTAAAGCAGTCACAGTTATGCTGAATCGTCTCCTTTGTCATCATCTGACGCATATCCGTTCTGCCGGATGGATCACCGATCATCGCAGTACCACCACCGATCAGGGCGATTGGCTTATTGCCACCCATCTGCAGACGCTTCATCAGGCAAAGTGCCATGAAATGTCCTACATGCAGGCTGTCTGCGGTCGGATCAAACCCAATATAGAACGTTGCCTTTCCTTCATTGATCAGTCGGCTGATCTCCTCTTCGTTTGTTACCTGTGCAATCAAACCTCTTGCTACAAGTTCTTCGTACAATGTCATTTTTCTTTCCTCCAAAATATATTTTCTTTTTTGGGCATTAAAAAACGCCCTTATAAAAATATAAGGACGAAGTATACTCCGTGTTACCACCTTATTTCACGCTTACCTCACGATAAACGCCTTTGCAAGTATCGATGTCAATACTTCAGCCACTGTAACGTGTGCCAATCCGTCTACCCCTACTTGATAAATGTTCAGGGAGAAGCTCCGAGATGTATTCATGTTTCCGACTTACCGCGCCTCTCATCAACCGGCTGCTTTCTGTGGCAGCTGCTCGCAAACACTACTTGTTCTCTTCCACGCCTTTGCTATCATTCACAATGATAAAAAAATTATATATGAATACTTTCTGTTTGTCAACAATATCCTTTGTCAAACGTGATTACCGTGTAATATGTATCCGGCATCTGTGCAAGCTTCTTCTGAATCTCCGATTTAATCTGCGCTTCTGTTTTCTCACATTCATATGGCACGAGCACATCAAAGATCAGATTCGTATGTGTTGGTCCCGATACAATCCGGAAATCATGCATCGTAAGCCCTTTATCAATCTCCCGCAGAATCTCCGACATCATATCACGGCAAACATTCGTTTTTTCATCATTATAATCAATCGGATCCATATGAATCGTCATATGCACCTGCAATTCATTATAGATATTCCGCTCTAACTCATCAATCGCATCATGAATCTCCATGATATTCTCATGACAGTCTACTTCCACATGCACACTGCCGATCAGGTTTCCGGGTCCATAGCTGTGAATAATCAGGTCATGCATCCCATGGCAGAACATATTTTCCATCACAAGTTCCCTTATCTTCTCAACCAATTTCTCATCTGCCGGCTGTCCAAGCAGCTGATCCACCGTATCCTTTACAATACCAAAACCTGAAATCATAATCATCACAGAGACAACAATTCCCATAATACCATCCACCGGGAGATCCGAAAATGCAGACATCACAAGCGCAATCACAGTTGCCAGTGTCGCAAACACGTCACTGAAGCTGTCTTTCGATGTAGCAAGCATAATCGAAGAAGAAAGTTTCATTCCAAGTTTCCGATTCATGAATCCCATTCCAACTTTCATCAATATGGAAAACACCAGAACAAAAAGGGCAACAAAGGAAAACGTCACACGCTCCGGATGCAGCACCTTCTGAAAAGAACTTCGCAATAATTCAAAACCAACCGCAAGGATTGCCGCTGCAATAATCAGAGATGTCAGGTACTCCATGCGTCCATGTCCAAACGGATGATCCCGATCTGCCGGTTTTGCTGCCATCTTATACCCAAACATTGTCACGATACAGGTTGCGCAATCCGATAAATTGTTCACACCATCCGATACGATCGATATTGAACCCACAATCAATCCGATTGCAAGTTTGCCCGCAAACAGAATGATATTACAGATAATCCCAACGATAGATGAGAAAAATCCATACCGTTTCCTCACCTCCGGCTGATCGATTGCATCTGCATCTTTTATGAACTTATGAACCAGAAATTCAAGCACGTTTTTCTAACTCCTTTATCCTTCTGCAATAATTCACTGTTCCAACTCCCATCGCCATAAATACAAAGAAAAACGGAGTTGTGATCGGCTGATTCAGATTAATGATACTCTGGGCAAAGTAACCAACCGTTGCTGCCAGACATACACAGATCCATGCATCCTCTTCTGCATGCTTAAACATGTAGACAATACCGGAACCCACAAACGCGAGATAAGACAATAATCCTACAATGCCCGTTGTAAACAGATACTGCAATAATTCATTATGCGCATTATCATAGACTTTACCGGTTACCTGTACCATTTCATTGTAACATGCCTCCCGCAATGTGACACGGACCGATTCATTTCCATATCCGAACAATTTATTCACAAACGGTGCATCACCATATACTTCCACTATTTTACGCCAGATATAGCCACGATAACTACCCCATTTGTCATTAAATGTCAACAGAGAAGAACCGGATACCACAAGGACTATAATTGCAGCCATACCGAGTGCAACACACACACCACAGGCAATCAATACAATCTTCTTTTTATTCCATGCCGCAACCTTACTGCCAAACTTCCAATTACAGATACACACAGCCACGCACACGAATAATGCAATACCACAAAACACAAATGCAATATCCAGCCGATTCAGGGCTATCGCAAGCCCGCCCCGCTTTTTATCATATCGTGTATGTGCATATTTATTGATAAACCCAAGCACCAGATTTCCAAGGAATAATAAAAAGACTGCAAATGTGCAATACCGCAGTTTTCCCTGTAAAAATGAAAGAATCACCAATACAACAATTCCTGCAAATATTCCTAAAAATACACTATCGCTGTTTGAGATTAAGATATTACACCCCGCCGCAACCAGCAATATTCCAGACAGCACACGGTAAACCCAATGTTTACAAAATATAAACACGGCCAGCAACACCGGAATCGCTATGGACAGAAAGCTTGCATACATATTGATATTTCCAAACGTAGAAATAAACTTTGTATACTGCTTTTCCGCTATCCGATCTCGCAGGTTCAAAAAGTCATGTTCCATATGCTGGCCGATTGCCACCGCATACGCAAATGCATTTGCCGCCGCAAAGAACAAAAAGACGATCATCTGCGGGCGGAACCGCTGTGCTAATACAACAAACATCACAACAATCACAAGATAGGTACAAAGCCCCATTCTTCTACCCTGCAATCCATAAAAAGCATCCTTCTTATTATCCGCGCAGATCCACGCAAAAAAGTTCGCCATCAGGAAGATAATCGCATAAAATTCCGGTCTCACAAACCGCTTCTTCCCTATATCTGTCACCAGCAAAGACTCATACCGGTAGTAATTTTTCAAGTTGGCTTCCACCACATAGCCAATTAATGCAAGCGCTAAGTAAATGCCGACCGAATACATAAAGAAATGATACTTTGTAACAGTTATATTAAAATACTGATCATCATAGATCAGCGGGTAAATACCTAACACCAACAATGAAAATACATATGCTGCAACATCCATCACACGAACGCCTCTGCAATAATCTATATTATCTGACTTCTTTGACTTTGATTTTGCCATGACTTTTATCTCCTTGTCATAAACCACTTGATTCCCTTTTTGATTACTTTTTGGATTTGATTGAAATTCAGATGCTTCGAAACCGCTTATTTTCTACAAATAAAAAAATGCGGGAGATGGGACTTGAACCCACACGACGTTGCCATCACTAGATCCTTAGTCTAGCCTGTCTGCCAATTCCAGCACTCCCGCATGTTCTTGCGTTTCGCTCACGCTCAACGCAAGTAGTATATTATCATCTTCGTTGTTACTTGTCAACAACTTTTTTGACTTTTTGTAAATTTCTGCAAAATATTGCGAAATACATCCTAAGCAAGCTTGCTCTTAGCAACCTCAACAACCTTTGTGAAACCTTCCGGATCGCTGATAGCCATCTCTGAAAGCATCTTTCTGTTCAGATCTACACCTGCGAGTTTAAGTCCATGCATAAGCTTGCTGTATGAAAGTCCATTCATTCTGGCTGCTGCATTGATACGAGCGATCCAAAGCTGTCTGAACTGTCTCTTTCTCTGCTTTCTACCAGCATAAGAAGATGTCAAAGCTCTCATAACTGACTGCTTTGCTACTCTGTACTGCTTTGATCTTGCTCCCTTGTATCCTTTAGCGAGCTTTAATGTTCTATTATGTCTCTTCTTAGCGCCAACGCCGCCTTTAATTCTTGCCATTGTTCATTCCTCCTAATATCCTATAAATATGGTAAAATCTTCTTCATAACTTTGCTGTTTGTAGAATCAGTCATAGTTGCTTTTCTAAGATTTCTCTTTCTCTTTGTAGTCTTCTTAGTAAGAATGTGGCTCTTGTAAGCCTTATTTCTCTTAAGCTCACCTGTTCCTGTCTTCTTAAAACGCTTTGCAGCTGCTCTTTTTGTCTTTAACTTTGGCATTTCTTTTCCTCCTTAAAAATCATGCATATGCATGGTAATTTCTTATTTATATGAATTTAACGTTTTTCAGCTAAAAACATGATCATACTTCTGCCTTCAAACTTTGCAGGCTTATCTACAACGGCAACATCTGAAAGCATCTCGGCAAAGGAATCCAGGATTGCTTTACCATTATCTGTATGTGCAAGCTCTCTACCACGGAAACGAAGCGTAACTTTTACCTTATCTCCCTTGGTCAGGAATTTTCTTGCCATGTTTGCCTTTGTATTCAAGTCGTTATCATCAATATTAGGTGACAAACGAACTTCCTTTATATCAATGATTCTCTGTTTCTTCTTTGCTTCCTTCTCACGACGTGTCTGCTCATAACGGAACTTACCATAGTCCATAATCTTGCAAACCGGTGGTTTTGCAGTTGGTGCAATCTTAATCAAATCAACACCCTGCTCATCTGCAAGCTTCTGAGCTTCCTTGGAAGACATAATACCAAGCTGCTCCCCTGTCTCGCTTACAACACGCACCTCTTTGTCACGAATCTGCTCGTTAATCATTAAATCGCTAATAATATACACCTCCTACAATCGGGTAATAAAAAAGTGGATAGACAAACTATCCACACATGATTATAATAAGAAATCTATATGACCCGCATCCTGTGATGCATACTCTTACTATAGTTACCCGAGTCGCCCTTGCGCTAAGGTGAGAGTGGATACTCTGCTTTCATCAACATACCTGCATACTATAGCATGCAGGTATGGAGTTGTCAATACTTTTTTCAAAATAATTATACACAAATCAATTCCTTCGGTGACGACGCCAGATTCCGATATCCATCCTCCGTGACTGCAATCATATCCTCGATACGTACGCCAAACCTTCCCGGCAGATAGATTCCCGGCTCCACTGTAATCACAACACCCGGCTTTAACACAGCATCACATTTCATAGAAAAACGTGGCTCCTCATGAATGAACAAACCAACACTATGTCCAAGCCCATGTCCGAAATAATCACCATATCCTGCCTCTGTAATGATATCACGGGCACATTTATCAACATCCGAACAAACCATTCCCGGTTTTACTACAGCTAACGCTGCCAGTTGTGCCCGAAGTACCGTATCATATACTTTTTGCTGCTCAGAATCTACTTTCTCACCAATATGTATCGTTCTTGTCATATCCGAACAATATCCCTGATACATACACCCAAAATCCATCGTCAGGAAATCGCCTTCCTCCAGGATCTTTGGCTGTGGCATAGCATGTGGCAGACTGCTGTTTTTTCCACTTGCCGCAATCGTGTCAAAACTTGTACCTTCCGCCCCGCGCATCCGCATCTCATATTCAAGCTGCAATGCCACGCGCTGCTCCGTAAGCCCATCCTTCCAGTTCTCACGGATAAACTTCACAATCTCTGTAAATGCCTCATCCCCGATTCGCTCCGCCCGCGCAAGCTTCGCAATCTCATCTTCTGTCTTCACTTCACGGTACGCATTGACCGTATCCTCAAGTGGCACAAACTCCACACGCACTTCCGGCAATTCTTTCGCAAAGGTATCAACAAACGCCTGATACTGCATATACGAAATCTCTTTGTTCTCAAATCCGACACGCAAAGTTCCATCTGCAGCAGTGACTTTCTTCAACATCCCTGCCACTGTTTTAGAATATCCTTCCCGTCCGATATCCACACATGTAAATTCCGGTGCTTCAAGCTCCACCTGCTCTGTATAACGGCTGTCGGTCAGGATATACTGTTCCCTGCCAAATGCAGTCAGCACGCCTGTATGTCCACGATAACCAGACAGATGATGAATGTTGTAACCATCTGTGAGAATCAATGCCTGTAGATTTTTGTTATTCATAAGTTGTGTGAGTTGATTGTTCATTTTACAACATCCTCCTGGTTTTGTTCTATTCTACCTTTGTTATACTCTCCTAAGAATCCCTTCAATTCTTTTATAGAAAAATACAAAGCAACTATACTTAATACAGGAATTGCAAAATTGTAATCAAGTATTTCTGATATCCAACACCGGTACATGAAATAAACCATTATGAGACATCCAGTAATAATATAATCTGTACTTTTTACATTATCTACACTTTCTGTATGTCTGAAAAACAAAACTGTAAAAGGGATTAAATACAATAAACAATATTGTCCTGAAACAGAAGGATATATCAGCAACACCACAACAACATTCAAAACTTTTTTCCACTTTTCCTTTATTACAGATCCACCTAATAACAAGACTATACAAATAATATTTTTAATAAGTTCAATTGAAATTCTTATTTCGCCCTTAATATACCATCCACCACCAAATATCATTTTCCCATATTTATTTATACTTTCTATTAAACCTGTGCCTGATGATACATATGAATAATGAGCCACATGCGCTTGCACATTTTTTAACATTTGTGACAAATTGTGAATTCCGCCCTGCAAAAAGAAAAATGGAACCACAAAAAATAAAATGCCATAAATCAATGTTCGCATTGCAGCTTTCCAATCTTTTTTATATATTAACAATATTCCAAGCAACGCCGGCGTTAATTTAATAGCTGCTGCTATAGCCAAACATAGTATCGCAATTTCCTTTTTTAATTTATCAGCACTATCATAATAATATATAAACACACATATAGCTACGACTGCAATTATTAAAATATTACCTCTTTCTATTGTATATAACATTGGTCTTGATAATAAAATTGCTACACATGCTAGTATTGCTCCCTTATTTCCATCATTAAATTGTCTGGAATTTACAATATATATCAATAATACTGACATATATATCGCGATGGTAAAAATCATTGTCCATAAAGGTTGATAATAGTAGTCCAAATATCCATTACTCGGTGCCTTAGATGCATGCGCCAATAAATAAAATAAGTCATATGCCAATGGAGGATATGCTGCATTTTCTAATCCAATTGAATCGTCTAAATAAGGGTTCCTTATACTTGCTAAACCCGTTGTATTCGTTCCATCAGCCCAAAAGTCTTTCATTTCTAAAAAAAACAATGATCTTTGCATTCCTTCGGGAGAAATAATGATTGCACATATCCATACCAAAAAAGAACAAATGATAATAATTCCAAAGAGCAATAACAACTGATTTTGACTAGGTTTATCTAATTTAGTTTTTTTTGTCATCTTTTTTTCTCATTTCTTTTTTAAATTTTGAAAAATCACCTAATGATTTCCAACCTATCTTAATTATTTTATTTATGTTAATTGAATTTTTCCCTGCATTTCTTGGTCTGAATGATATTGTTTTAAAGATCAATTTTTCATGATAATAGCTAAAAAATACAACTAACATGATATTGGGAAGATTATAATCTGACGGCATTTTATCTATATATTTTTTTACTATATTGGTTTTCATTAATCGGAATGGTGCGTTTGCATCTGGAACATTAACATTAAAATATATTTTTAAAAGCAGGCAAACAACCTTCTCCACAAATGCCCTATAGCGTCCATCTCCACGAATAGTCCTATTACCAAATATTCCATCATAATTATTTCTAAGTTTCCAAAATGCGTCAAACTCATCTGGATTTGTCTGCCCATCAGAATCTGTCTGAAAAATATAGTCTATATCATTATTTATTGCATATTTATATAAGTCCAAGATTTTAGGTCCATGAAATTTTTTATCATTCTGTAATACTTCTAGTTTTGAATAGCCATTTGACTTCATAAATTGAAGTATTTCATGCGTTTTATCCGTACTTCCATAATCAGCAATTACCAAACGAGAATCTTCTGTTTTGTTATCAAGAACCTTATACCATGTTCTCACTGTTTCCTCAATATTTTCTTCCTCATTATACGCTGGCATTACAATATATAACGAATCCTTCATATTTTATACATGATAAGATAATCTACCTATCATCTTTCCTTTCGTATATTTTTCTTCATTCTGTTACTTATATAACCCTACCATAGATTTAAATGAATCTCCTTGTATCATCCACTTAAATATCTCATAGTTATTATCATATTGATTCAAATTCCTTGGTTTCCACTCATCCGTTACATCATTTTCATACACAACAATAAAAGCATCATGAAAGAATTTATCCTTATCTTCGGTTTTAAAAGAAAGCATATTATACAAATCTTTATATGTATTCTCATCCCCATCTATGACACCTTGTACCAACTCTATGTATGAATCTATATCTAAATTAGTTCCACATGCATCAAGAAATCTGTCCATCCACACATACAACGCCACAGAATATTGAGTCTTATATTGAATCTTCGAATTTCTACTATAGTTAATATAGCAAATTTTGTTTTCTGTCTTTTTAGACAGTTTCTGTTTTACATCTAATAATTCTGGATCCTGTTCTGATTCTAATATATTATATAACTTTTCTCTATTCTCCTCTGTATTAAATATCATTATTTTTCGAACATCACCCGTTTCACTGTCTGCATAAATTGCTATCGTATCTAAATCGTATCCTCCATGCCATAGATGACTTGCTCTTGTATTGAATGTAGAATCACACCAACTATAATATAAAGCCGGTGTATGATCTAAGATAAATCTTGAGGTATTATTAAAAGCAAGTTGATCATACACTCCCCCATTTATCCCATCCATAAATATATAGCTGGCACAACAAAATACAATCATCAAAAATGATTTTTTTCTATCATCTCCGAATATTTTAAAAATAAAATCACATACAGTAAATACAATTCCCGGATATATCCATAACACATATCTTGCACAGACATACATACCACAATTAATATGGTCCATAAAGGAAAACAAAAAAATAGTAAGGAATACTGACGCCCATCGAAAAACCATAAATTTTTCTTTTTTTACTATGGAATAAACGATTCCAGCAAAAAACAAAATAAGCATAACTACAGAAATTGACGGTACTCCTAAGTTCCAGTCAAATATATATGCAAGAAAACGTTTCCAAACAGTATCTCCTGACGCCGGCAATAACATTCCCATTTTGGGCATATTGGGCATTGTAGGATTCAATGTATGTAATGTAACCATGTTAAAAATAAACGGAATTATAAATGGCACATAACATAAACATAACAAGAACATATTTTTTAATTCCTGTTTCTGTTTTATGAATAATTTATTATCTTTCATCCTACTATAAATATATTCAAAAAACATTATAAATCCAATTCCCAAAAAAGTAGGATTTGTCATACTTGTTATGCTTATAATAAGTGCAGCCGTTTTATATTGTTTCTTTTCCCACAATATATATGCGACAATTGCCATCGAAAACATAATTGGTTCGGCCCCAATATATTGAATATAGTATAAAATAGGGCAGCAACATAATAAGATTGCACAAATCAATCCTTCATTTTTGTTTTTTCTGTAATTTCTTATTACAAAATATAATGAAAAAATTAAAAATACCGCATTTGTTAAAGTAAATGCCTGCTGTTGATTCAATCTAAAAAAAGTCAGAATCAGTTTCACCGGAAGACATACTATCGCATAAACAGGGAAATAAAAGGACACCCAATGATTATCATCTATTTTTCTTAATCTGCTAAGACGAAGAGTATCATAATTATTTACACCAAAATACAAATCCGGGAAATCAATTTTCGCCTGATCTATATCCTGCTGTTGCATAATGATGCTTCCTCTATGTTGTATTGAAACAATGGGTAATACATAGCTATCTATTTCCATATAATTCGGATTACGCATAGCTGTAGTCAGCAACGCCCAAATTCCAATACAAATCATAAAGACACGAACAGCATTCCTTTTTATAAAAGTCGGTACAGTTTTAATCACTACTCTTCTCCTGTATAAAACCCAAATTGCGCTCTAAAAGAATCACTATCCAACAATGCTTTCATCATTTCATAATTATTCATATCACTTTTCAACCATCTATCTTCTAAAATATCTAATTGATCATTACTATACGCCGCTATAAATAATTTATGAACAAAATCTTCCCTGCTATCATCCTTGAAAGAAATCATTTCGTAAATTTGTTTATACATACTCTCATCTCTTGCTATGTATCCGTTAACTATATCAACAAAAGTATCTGTATCTGTTTTAATATCACATTCGTAAAAAAAGTTTTCCATCCAATCGTACAATTTTGTTGTAAACTTTAGAGTGTATTGTATTTCTGAATTTCTTCCAATATTAACATAACATAACTCATTTGATTTTTTCTTGTCCAATTCCTGCTTTAAATAATCAAAATTATTATCCTGCTTTGAAACCAATATATTGAAAAGTTTTTTTCTGGTTTCAGCAGAATTATACACCAGAATTTTTCTAACTTCTTCTGTTTCACTATCTGTATAAATAGATATTGTATCTAGCTTATATCCCCCATCGTAACGATGATTCGCTCTCGTATTAAATGTAGAATCACAGCAATTCACATATGCCGACGGATTATGATTTAATATAAACTTAGATATATTATTAAAATCGGCAAAATCATAATTTCCGTTTATCCCATAAAAGAAAATATAGCTGGCACAACAAAATACAATTGATAATTTTGATATTCTTCGGTCTTTCTTACAAACATCAAATAAAAAATCACATATTGTAAACACAACTCCCGGATATATCCAAAGCACATATCTTGCACACATATACATTCCACAATTAATATGCGGCATAAACGAGAATGCAAACATTGTGAAAAGAACCGATATCCAGCTAAAAATCATAATTGTTTTTTTCTTGACTATCGAATACACAATAGCGGCAAAAAACAATATTAATATCAGTACCGAAATGGATGCAATCCCTAAATTCAAATCAAATATATACGCTAAAAATCGTCTCCATACCGGATCAAAACAGCCATCAAACATCTCCTGTACTGTTGGATTCAACATACCGATTGTTACAAGGTTAAACGCAAATGGCATCAACGATGGTATATAACAGGCGCATACCTTAAGTGTCTCCTTCCACCAGCTTTTGTTCTTACAAAAATGGCGTTCCCGTCTGTAAGACGAAAACAGGTATTCCAAAAACATCACAATACCGATTCCCATAAAGGCAGGATTTGTCATACTGGTAATACTAATAATCAGTGCAGCCGTCTTATATTTTTTCTTTCGCCATAGTAAATAGGCAAAAATAGCTGACGAAAACATAACCGGTTCTGCTCCTATATACTGTATATAATACCAGATTGGGCTGCAGAGCATCATAATTGCACAAAGCAATCCCTCATGTTCATTTTCTCTGTAATTTTTTATCAAATAATACAATGCAATCAACAACACAATTGCATTTGTCATAGTAAATGCCTGCTGCTGATTGAGATAAAACAGATTCAATAACAGCTTTACAGGTAGGCAAACCATGGCATATACAGGGAAATAAAAAGAAATCCAATGATCATTGTCTATTTTATTTAATTTGCTTAATCGTAAATCATCATAGTTATTTATACCAAAATACAAATCCGGAAAATCTATTTTTGCCTGATCTATATCCTGTTGCTCTATAATTATACTTCCTCTATGCTGAAGTGACACAATCGGCAATACATAACTATCAATTTCAAAATAATATGGATTTTTCATTGTTGTTGTTAGAATTGACCACACGCCAAATACAATCATAAAAATCCGAACTGAATTTCTTTTTAATTTTGAAGCAATTTTCCCCAAATTTAACTGCACTTTATTTATCCTCCTGCCTATACGCCCAAAATTTATTGATACAGAAATTAATTGGAATCGTAAATATCATATTTAAAAACGGAGCTATTGATACTGCCAGATCCTTGGCTGTCATATGAATACCCTTATTTGAAATCCAAACAGACGCGAATTCCAAAAATCTGGAAATATCTATCACATTAATCCACAAAAGCAACAATATTTCCGTTAAAAAAAGACCGGTAAAAGCATAAGATGCATACGTTTTCAACAAAACCTGCCACCATACCCGATGTTCTGCATCTTCCCGTTCTTTAAACACAAATCGACTTTGCATCACATATGCAAACAATACACTAATCACAAAACCCATTACATTACATACATGCACATTTGCATGAATCAGATAGTAGCATACGGAATATACTGTATAAGAAACAATGGTATTTCCTACCCCAACCAAACCAAATTTTATAAATTGTGAAAATGTTTTCTTTTTTTTCATCCTTTGTCCTCTCCGCTATCAATACACACTAAATCCCATATCCTGATAACATCCAAGCATGATTGCAATACATAACATCCATGTTTCCAGCTTATTTTCATCGATATTGGAATACCATGATTTTTCATTTTTCTGAACAATCGTAAGCACCAATATCCCCATAAATAACATAAACAACAGATTCGTCGTCCATCTGAAATAATCCGTTTCCAAAATATAACATGGCAGCACAGCCAACACTGACAACATCATAATTGCATAGGCCATTTTTCTGCTTTTTTGTGTCTCTTTTTTTATTGAAACTACATATGCGTATACATATAACACGATTAGCGGACTGCTATAAAGCAGACTAATTATCATATCTGCAACCATACTGCCGGATATATCATTCCGAAACTTATTTAAATGTGTTGACAGATCTTTAAAGATGACATCCTGCCAAAGTGTCATATTATCAATTGTCTTTCCACCTGACCGCTCACGCAAAATCTGTATTGCTGTATCTAAATTAATTTTCAGTTTTTGTGACGAATAAAACTGTATATATAGGAATAATCCAAATACAATTATTGTTGTTATCCAAAAAATCACCTGTATATAACGTTTTTTATTCTGATCTCCCAAGAATCCCTGATAAAGCATCACCGAAAATATCATAGGAAAGAATAAAAAGACGAATATCTGATGATTCAACATTCCTATACACGCAAACACCGGTACCAAAAATACAAATTTTTTTCTTATGAGTAACAAAATACATACAACACCCAGAAGCAAATTATATACATCCACCGATTGAAAAATCAATCGATCCATATAACCACCAATTGCCGGTGTTATAGCAATCAGCAATAATATAGCCTGAACAATTTTCTTATTATTTTCTGAAACGTTTCTGCCTATATTGTATAAAACAACCACAACAAGCAGAAGTGCACCAGCATACGCAATATCTGCAATAACATTCATCGTTGACACAGAAATGTAATATCCAAAAATATTATAAATTATAGTTCCTATAAGTCCCCTCTGTACAAACCCATAATGATTATAATCCACATAATAATGTGTAATTGCATATTGGTTATACCATATCGGATTTAACAGATGCAAATCAGCAAAATGTCTGACCCATACCAGGCACAATGCAATCAGAATAAACCATTGTTTATCACACTTGTAATCGTGAATCGTCTTATTCCATTTGATTCTGTCTATATATGCAATGCCCAATGCCAAAAACAACATGACTCCATACATGTATCCGCTCTCTGTAAAACGTACAAGCACCAATACTATAAATATCCCAGCAAATTGTATCATGTTTGTATATTGTGATTTGTCCTGTTTCCGGAAGATAAGATAAGTGCACAGATACGCCAGAATAAACAAACAAAAATAAGGAATCATATAATGCAGCAACGGACTCTCTGCAAAAAATAAATCCCTGACATCCTCTTTCATAACAAATATCTTTGCAACACCTATTATAATCTGTACGTAAAGACAACCTCTCCAAAAAAGATAATTTACTTTTTCTCTTTTCTCAAGAAATGAATACAGAAGAAACAATGGAAGAAACATCATACATACATAACGAGAATCCACTGCCTGACCAACGATGCTCAAAATAAACACAATCCATTTCATTCGTGCTGTATTTATCAACACAAAAACAGAAACAGAAAAAAAAGTGAACATAATCAACAATTGAACACTATAAGTATATGGTCTGTATATCATTGAAAAAAATAAGATTACTGCACTCAGAAAAGCAATACATGTCAGAATCCGAATATTTTGTTTTTTTATTTTCTGTAACGTAAAAGTTGTTAAAAATGCGATCAAAGTCAAACAACAGATACTGATTACAATCTCTGCAACAGATGGAGTTTCTACAACAGCCGTCAATCCAAAACACGCCAGAAATTCTATCCAGAAAAGCACGCCCACCCATGGTGAACCAAAAAAAGCTCGTAGCTTATCTATATATTTTCCTATTTTGTCGTTTGATAAAATTGTCTTAACTTTTCTTATTAAATAACTTATACTTTCTTGTACTCTTTGCATTTTTCTAACCTTATAACAGTTTAAAGACTTCTGATTATTTCCGGCATTTCAAACTGATTCCGTTTCAAATTGATACTGACCGCCATATCAATCCCGGATGGTTTTCTATCATTCACAACAATACGTTCCCCCATTGGCATATCAAACATGATTTCATCATATCTAATATGATTTTCCTGCAGGAATCGCACTGTTTCTTTCCTGTACTCCTCAGTTCTGGAGGTGAAAATAATAACTTTATCTTCATCCGGGATTGTATCAAAATACTCTCTTACTCCTTCTAACAGCGTATCCTTTCCATCCGTCTTATATCCATTGTGTATGCATATCGTTCCATCCAGATCAAAAATCCATGTTTTCGCAAGTGTCGACAGCGTTAATGCCTTCTTCATAACCTTCTCATTCCTGTTCTTTTCTGTAATTTAACTGCATTCCAATCGCACCACCGGGATGATTCCGCTTAAAATCTTCCAAAGTAAGACCAAGTATAGATGCAATCTTCATCGCCAAGCCCTGCAGTACAATTAAATTAATCGTTGTGGAATTATTCGGCATAATGTTCCACATATCCCCCTCATGTATCAAATCCAAGACAACACTGTTCGGAATTTCCTTTGTCAATGTACTCTCCTTTGAAAAAGTGAGCAGCCACATATTAATCTTCCGCTCCTGCAACAGACGTTCCAAATAGATAGACTCTGCGGTTTCTCCACTCTTTGTCAGGATAATAACCATATCGCCATCTTTTACAACTCCCATATCGCCATGAACTGCAGAATTCGTATTCAGAAAATATGCCTCTAACCCTAATGACTGCATGGAACCAACAAACTTTTCGCATACAGGAACATTTTTTCCAAGTCCGGAAACTATAATTTTATGCCCTTTTTTTAAAACTTCCACACCTTCCGCTACCCATCGTTCAAATAGCTTCATATCCATCGAATGAATCGAATGTTCAAATTCCTTTAGTTGTCTCTCAAAATACGTTGTCATCTTTACCGCCCCTGTCTACAATACATCTTCCAGATATAACAATCCATTATAAAAAGCTCCACACACAGAATCATAATCCTGCCACGCATACGTTGTCAGTGATAGCCAGATAACCGCATGCAGCAGTTTAATCTCATTCGGATCACACCCTGTAAGGGCGAAAAAATCAGATTCCATATCTTCCCACTGATTGGATTGTATCTCTAACTTCACTCCATCATCTGCACTTTGTCCTACAGATAAATGGAATCTCTTCAAATTAAATTGATCATAATTTCCCACAACCGAATAATACAGCTTTGCCCAATCGTAGCGTACATCACCATACAACTGCGTAAAGCCAAAATACCCTCTCGGATCAATCAATACAGGGGCACCATTTTTACGGATCATCATATTAGAGAATGTACAATCTCCATGTATAAACGAGAACTCACTGCAATTATCCACAAACTTCTGTAGTTTTTGCTCTAATTCCCGCTTATGATAATATACATTTCTGCATAACTTTCCGTTTATCCTGATTTCCCGTTCTCTAGCAAATGGAATCAAATCCTGTATTTTTGACAGGCGATCCATAGTTTTATTATAGTATGTCTCATGTATACTGAACGAATCTGCCGGAACATGTTCTGCCTGATGCAGCTTCTTCAGCGATAAAATCAACTGCTCCAATATACGGTGTTTTTGCTCATACGAAAAATTCAGTTCATATATATTGTTACCATCGATATACTCCATCTCCAATGGGTTTGTCTTATAAATCTCCGGCAGCACCGGTATCGCCAGTTTTTTTGCCTTGTCATACCATGCACATTCTCTTTTCGCAAGCGACTCTCCCTGTGCATCAACTGCTTCCTTAACCAGAATCTTACGATTATTCTCTGAATCTTCCCGAACCGTAATCTTATTGAACGGTCTGCATTTTTGCTGTTCCAGTTTCTCGTACTCTGCCAGAATGCCAAACTCTCTGGTTCCACCGATTCCAACTGTATGATACGTCTTCTTCTGTTCCTTCAAAAAACGTACAAATTCTCCACTTGCAGGAACTTCACCCAGTTTTTCCTTTGCTGTAAACAAAAACAATCCGGCAACACCATATTTTTCCGAGCGTTCTTCCTGAAACTCCCGGTCTTCATACTTCCAACGGCAAGGAAATGTCTCAGACAATCCAACATAGTCGTACTTCGCAATCTGTCCTTCCCGATAATCCGCAGGCAGCTCAAATGTCTTCGGCAATATCAGATCCGACCATATAAACATAAACGGCTGTCCGTCCGGAATCAACCGAAGTGCTGCAGAGAGCCCCGAACATGTTCCATTCCCTTCGGCTTCTACAACCTGATATTTCACATCAGCGAAAACAGAAAGATATTCTCTCAATACATCCTTCTTATAATCTGCTATTATAATAAACCTCTTATCCGGATATTTTCTGAATAAATGAAAAAGCATAGGCAGATTTTCAACCGGTACCAATGCTTTCGGTTTATTCTCTGTCAGATGCCCAAGTCTGGTTCCTTTTCCACCCGCCTGAACAATTATATACTCCACCGCTATCTACACCCTCTTATCTTCTGACTCTCTTCTCATTCTTTCTCAACCGGAACAATACTGACACCGCATCTATGACAGATTTAAACTTCAGGCTGGATTTACCTCCGGTATAATGAATCGGCACTTCTTTGTACAAATATCTCCGACAATAATACCGCATCTCTGTCTGATACATATGCCCCTTCGACAAAAACCTGGACAGATAAAAATCCGAAAGTACATCTGCCTGAAATGCTTCATACCCGCTTGTCATATCAGATAATCTTGTACCCAAAAACAGATTTGCAATCCATGTTCCACCTTTACTTAGAAGCCTGCGATACCATAAAACCTGCTTTTCTTCTCCGCCCTGCATAAATCTGGAACTCCATACGCAGTCATATCCCTCTTCCAATGCATCTATAAACAAAGGCAGTTCTTTTGGATCATGACTCCCGCCACCATCCATCTCTATAATCTGCTGCGCACCATCTTTTAATGCAATATGAAATCCATACAGATAACAACTGATCATACCGGTTGACTTCTTATAATACAGACATTTCACTCTGTGATTATATAAAATCTCTGCCTCACGGATGATCTGTTCTGTATTGTCCGTTGAAAATGAATCAATCACCGGATACAGATATAAATTATCGTATGGTAACGCCATTATTTCGTCAATTACATGCTGCATAGTTGCACCTTCATTCGCAACCGGCATAACTATAATTGTTTTCTTCATCTTATCAATCCTTAAATTTCTTTTCGTTATACATCTTCATCTGTCGATACACTTTGAAGCTCTTCTGTCCACTGACAACATCATTCATTAACTGCTGCAGTTCTTCTGTCAGATCTTCTCTTTGTGTTGTTAATATCTGTAATCGATTCTCACAATCCTCGCGAAATGCATCATCTACATCATCGCGGTTTTTCTGTTCTGTCATGTGATATATCTTTAATTCATTGATGCTTAATTTATCTATCAGACTTCCTACTGTTTCCATCTGTTATCTCTCCCCTGCCTGTTCTGTGATAATCTCATCCACTTCTTCAATCAGATCATTCCGATGCTGGTTCAACGGGTTAATATTGCGAATTGCTTTTAAAACAACATCATCCTTATCACTGCGCACTTTATCTTCTTCATGCCACATTTCCGTATTCGTGATGACAAGCTCCCGCACAACAGTCTTCATATCGTCCCGATGTACATTCAATGGTTTGATTTTTCTGATTTCATCTGTAACAATGACATAATCGTCCGGTCTTACACTGTTATTTGCATGCCAGTCTTCTATTGTATCCTGTATCGTTGCTACAATCTCTTTTGCTGTTAACATCCTTCGTCTCTTCCCTTCCAAATATATCTTATATGATACCACAATCTACCTATATAGACAAACAGGAAATCACTCAACTGTCAAAAAACACAACAAAAAGAAAAGAGCTATGAATACCTCCTTACGAAGATATCCATAACTCTAAATTCTTATAAATTACGTCAAGTCAAACAAGTGTGGTTTTAACTTGATCTTAATTCGCTGGTATACAGTATTTCCTGCATCATCCGTTACCTGAATCACAAGATATGTATACTCATTGTTATATGGAGCGAAATAAGATGGCTGGAGTTTCAATCGTGTCATAACCTGATCCGATTCTTTTCCGTCGGCACCCGTATACTTCTCTGTCTCCCAAACATAATCCTTACCATTCATGACTGGTTGACCATTTTCCATCTTCGCCCGTAATGGTATCAGATCGGAATCATATCTCCAGATATCACGACGCTTACCGGATTGTACATTACTTACATTCCAGTTAGCAACCATGATATGGTTTGAATCTTCTGTATATTCATTCGAGCTGTTTGTCAGATAATCCAAATCATAATAGATTCTTACCCTTGAGATCTTAGCACTTGTATCCAAAGTTACCTTCATACTAAACTCCGGATATGCTGTATCCTCATCAACCTTTGTCTCATAAGAACCATCTTCTTTACGTTTGATAATGTTATTTTCCTCTGTCTTGTAGTCATAAATGTTGATTCTCGGCTGATTTACACTCAATCGTACAGAGTTACAGATAATGTTAATAAACAAATACCGCTCATCGTTATTATCCTTACGGATACCTGTGATATCCGAATGACCTGCTCCACAGTAGAATACATTCTTATAAGAATACAGGAAATAACTATCCATCGCATCTCTTGGAGACGCTGCAAACATGGATGATCCAGTCTTTGTATTATAAGCTGCAGCAAGTGAATACCATACTGTCATATCATCGTCTTCCAGATCCACGGCGTATGCCTGTCCATGTGTTGGACCGATATTCAGTTCTTTTGAAATCGTGAATGGGAATGTCGTAACAATGCCCGCATTATTCTGACTTGCTCTGTTTGTACCAAATCCTTTACCACTACTACCAAAATCAAACTGCGTATCCTGAATCTGTGTTGACTGCTCTGCATAATTAACAGTTGCATATCTGTATGGCATTGCATACTTCATTCTTACACCATTATCACCTATCATCTGCACATCTGTATATGCTACCCTTGTCAGATACCGGTCAGTATTAATACCTGATTCTGAATTCCATGCCGCATAACGCTTGTCATCATTTCTCGGTCGCGTAGATAGATTTGTCATAAAATATTTGTTCGTATCCGTTGAAGTATACTTTACATAATTCGAATCAGAACCGGATATAACCGGATTCGAACTATATTTTGCCGAATCTTCTGTCTCTGCATCCGACAGCATATGATACCGATCCATACCAAAATATGAACGAAGTCTTGCTGTCAGCTTAACAGCTCCCTTATCCGCATATGCTGACAATGTGTCATGGAAAAGAACTATCTGATGTCCGTCCCGAACATACTTCTCCAAATCATCCAATGCACATGGTTCTGTAATATCATCTCCATTAAAGCTCTCAGAAGGTCCAAGCAATACTGTGCTGTAGCAATTATTAATCCAATCTGTACCTCCTGCTAACCGCGTATAGAACTTATACAGATCCTTCTTTTCAAGCTTCGCGTCGTTTGCCTTATAATAGTTTGATACCAGTACATCCAAGTCGGTACCATCACTAAAGTAGAAGGATGATATATCATTGGTTAACATGACTCTGCTCGCCATAGAATACAAATCGAAGTAATACTCAGACTCACGAATCTGTTTTAACTCATTTACCCAGTTGATTCTTGAATCTACACCTGGATTTGTATTTGGTGTACGACCATCCGCGATCATTGCGTCAAGTGCTGCATTTAACTTTTCTTTTTCCTTCTCTGCAGTCTCTTCTTTTTCCTGTGATTCCAGCAAATACTGATTTGCAAGTGCTGCATAATCACACTTTTTCTTCTGTACATAGAGAACCTGAATATCATCATCAGACAACTTGTCAATCTTCTCTATTTCCGTAGCACCATCAAGTTTTGCAATCTTTTCATTCAGCAATTGTGTAAAGTCTTCACTGCCCGGTGCATCTGTAGCAGGACCAAGCTTTACTTCTGCACGCATATCCGCTACTGAAACTGCTTGATCAGTAATTGTATTCTTTGTCGTATCTACCTTTTTCGTATACGCATCTCTTACCTGTCGAGACCACTCTTCGAATTCACTTCTTCGAATAATGTCAATATCAAAATCATACAGATTCTCTATATCAGAAGCAAGATTATCATATACTTCATCTGTACCTTTTTTATCGGAACCTGCAAGTGCTCGGCCACCGTCGTAAGTTGCAATACCAAAATCATGCTCATGTTTACCAAAATAAATTTGAGTGTTCTTGGTAACTGTCACATTTTCGCCCCATTGACCTTTATTTGGATCCCAATATGTATATGATATATCCTTATTCCATATACCAGACGTGTTCTTTGTATCCAGATAATACTGCTCATATTCCTGGCTCTGTCCATATCGATAATTGTTTTCCTTAAAGAGTGGGTTGTATTCCAATATCTCGCTGGATCTCTGGCAGATTGGGCAGAAATACAAGGAATCATTTCCTGTCTGACCACCGCCTTTTTCCGGCATAATCTGAAGTACACTTACCTGCTGCTTCTCATCCGAACTATTTTTGATGTAAGAAAATCCCGTCTGAGTAACAGATATGTCTGTGTCATTATCAACAACTTCCAGCATCCAATAAACCGGTCCAAAGAATGAGGTCGGACATGTATACTCGAGCTTTCCTGTGTTACTGCTCGTCATGAATTCTTTACCAGACTTATCTTTGTTGAATTTACTATTTCCATCATCATCGATATACAGTGACACTGTATAATTCGAGCAGTTTGCAACATCATATTCAAATTTCAACGTACGATCTGTCAAGATTGTCTCACTGTCGAATCGGTTGTAGGTTGCCGGCATCTTCTTGACGGTCAGCTTCGGTTTCTTCTTTGCTGCATTGTATACCTGCAGCAGCAATTCCTTACTTCCGGTTACCTGAGTTGCTGACGAATCACTGTCGCTCGTTGATCCAGCCGCAGATGCAAATACTGACACATATCCGGTCTGAGACTCTCCCAGCGTACCATCACTATAGATTTCCACTACAGCATCCTCTTTGAAATCAGTAACCACCGTTGGATTCTCGCTGGTCTTTGTCTTTTGTGCCTCACATGCAGCAAGCACCTTGTACATGTTACAATCCGGGTCAATCGAATTCTGCAAATACCCTTTCGTCTTTGCCATGGTATATGCCCGGAATGCTGTACCACTCACAACGACCGGCATTCCCTTTTCAATATAATCTTTCAATGCAAGATATCGATTATATGTAATATCATTACCATTCAAATAAGTAAATGTACTCTGAATCTTACCATCTTTCTGAACCTCGGATGTAAGTACATTACCCTCTGCAACACTATGGTTTGCTGCACCACCTGTTTCAACGAAATCTCCATTGTGTGAATACATACAGTAGATTGGAAGCTTTGCCAAAGCCTCTGTACTTCGAATATATGGCGAACTATTCGACAACGCCATAAATTTCTGTGGGTCATCTCGTAATGATGATATATTTCCACCAATATAAATCATATCATAGGTTCCGAGAATCTCTGTCTTATCACCGGCAAATTCCTCTGTGGACATCTGCACCAATTTGATCTTGTTGTATGGAATATCCAGTGCATCCGCAAGCTTTGCCTTAGATAATTCCCATGCATAATACTCTGTTCCCTCTGGAAGTTCATTCTTTGTCTTTCCATTTACGACATCTGCAGGTGATTCGTAATAATCACCGCTATAGCCATTTTCCATTGTTTTATTTTTAGACTCTGCTAATTCCTTATCAATTGGATAACAAGGCTGTAATTCCAATACCGTAAACATAGAAGCAGCCGAACTGCTACCGCCAATACCTCTATACTTTGAAGCATTGATCAGATCTGCGATTACCTTTGCTGTACTTGCACTCGCCGATGTTGTAATCAAGCTGAAGTCATTACGGTTTGTTACCATAATATTGTCATACTTGGCAACATAATCAGATGTTGACACAGAGAAGAATAATACATTATATTTTGTATCACGCTTTTCTCCGTCAGTTATATTCGTCTTATTGTCAGCAGTTGCTGTACCCATTGCTGAATCATACACGATATGTAACTTTCCATACATTGCAGAAGCAAGTTTCTTATAAATATCACTTGTTACAGATGCGTTATTACAAGAGTCCTCTAAGATGATCATATCATATTCATCTAAGTCAATCTGTGCAAGCTCAGCTAAAGTGACACGATCATTTTCAATATAATTCGGACGTTTTTCTGTACGCGCATTATATCCATGTGTACTGAAAATCGAATTATCTTCTCTTTTATAGAACACTTTTTTGCCTGTCGAAGTATCTGTCTGTACGGACTTTGTGCCATCTTCTGCAGTAACAATCTGATACAGATTGGTTCCAGGCGGTAACTCTGTATTACCCGCTAATATATCTGTTGTCTTTTGATATGCAGTTTCATTCACACCAACGGACAACACTTTTGCAAGTTTCTGTTCCGCAGGAACAGGTGTTGTAATTATGTTTCCTGTCTCATCCAACTGAATTGCAGAATCATATACATTTTTCCAGACACCATTATTTAACTGTGTCTTACCATTGATTCCCAGATACAAAGATCCGGAAGCATGCGACAAATAATCACTGGCTGACATACCGGAATTCCACTTGAATGTATAGTAATACTTTTCATTCGGTCCAAACACATTCTTTGCCAGATCCGCCATGCTCTTAGAATCATCATTATCAATGACTGTAGCAGTCGGACTGTCAATAATCAACGGTTTAAACGAACCAACTGCATACTCATGTAATACATCATACAATTCTTCACTTATATCATTTTCCTTAGAAAACTTCTTTGCCCCGTCATTGCTGACATAGATCAGATCTGCATTGGAAATTGCCTTCAAAGATTCCTCGTCTTTCACACTTGCCAGATAAGACTTATAATCCACACAACCTTCTGCCATTAACTCCTCGATTGTACGATTTCCATCGATTACATATTTGCGGAATCCCTCATTTTTTAAGGCATAATCCTCTAACGTCGAAGCATTGTTTGAAGTAATCTCAACAATATGATACATCTTGTCAATATCCGGATCCGTCGAATGTGAATTATCAATAATATAATCAATGATTGTCTTTTCACTGACTGACCCACTGGCATCTGCTAAAAGCAGATCATCGGACAGTGCATCATCGCCATTCCCATTTCCAGCAAAAGAGAAAGAAGCGATTGCAACTGCAATTGCTGCAACGAACATAACTGCTAATGCTGATATCGTAATTTTCATTTTACGTTTCATGTTCTTTCCTCCTCCTTACTTTCTTGGTACTAACACAAAAGAATTTCTTGGATTGATTCGTCCAATCGTTGTATATGTCATGCTGGACTGGTTGTAAAACAGATCAATTCCAATTGTCTTATCTTTTGCGTTTACGGTTGCAACACATCCTGATACTTCCACATCGTTCGCACCTTCTTTTCCTGTCCGATAAGAGAAATACTTATTGTACAGATGCGACTGTTTTGAAGATGTGCTTGTCATATCCACTGTATCATTCAGCTTATCCATAAATGCATATTTTCTGCTGTAATACAGATTATTTCCTTCAAAATAGAAGGTAGATACTAATGTATCATTTGTACTATAGACTTTCTTAGAGCCATTCAATGTATATGTGACTTGTGTATCTGTGCCGGTAATCGCATTTGTCAATGTCTGATCATTCGAATCCAAACTTGCTCCGGTTACCTGATTCATATCGATTGGAACCGAACTTTCGATTCTCAGATACGATACATATACTTTATCACTCTCACTTAACTCACTGAACAGCTTCACATTATCCTCGGTTAATACATCTGCATTCGTCAACCCATAATACTGTTTTGTTTTCATGCTCTTCATAGCGTCTGTCAGATCATTTTTTGTCTCTTCATCTCTGACATAATATATCTTCCTCAGAGATGCGCTTGTCTCTTTTCCATCGTCTTCATATCCAGAGAACGTTATCAGACTGTCATCGTCAGCCCGATATCCTACAAGCAAAATATTTGATGCCTGCATAATGGAATCTGTAATCAAGCTATATGTCTCCTGCGCTTGTGTCTGCATTCGGACATCCACTTTTGCTTTCTTCGAAGACATCACGCTTGACCCCATAAAAGATGAAACCGCCAGCATCAAAAATGCAAGTACCGCTATGGCTATGATCAACTCTATCAGGGAGAAGCCGCTATTTTGTTTTATCTTTTTTCTCATCTTCACGCCTCCCCATATTAATTGGATGAATAACTGCCGTTCTTATTGAGCGAAACAGTTGATATCAACACATTTTTATTTGATTTATAGAATTTGAACTTTCCATAACCTGCCGTACACATTCCCTGTCTGTCATAGATAATATAGACCGGTGTACTGTCTGCAATCTCACGTTCGGTTCCGGCATCATCTACATATGTAACCTTGACATACGCAGAAAAGGATGTGCCCTTTCCACTGCCGACATTCTCATCTGCCGGGAAATCATAGCTTCCTTCCGCCGTTATATCCGCACCGTTACCGAAATAATAACCCTTCTTTACATAATACTTGGATCCACTTTTGTAGACGCATAACGCAAATCTGTAATCCGGCTGCTGTTTCTTCCCTGCGCTTGGATCTGCGGGATCAACTGCCACGCACATCTTGCCTTTTGCGTTCATCTGTGCTTCACCAAGTGCATCCTCCAAGGTACTGGATGCTTCTTTTGCCTTCGCACTATGAATAATCGAGATTGTCACCATGGCAGCTCCTGTCAGAACTGCCACGATTGCAATCACAATAATCATCTCTATCAGCGTGTAGCCTTTATTTTCTCTCATAAATCTTCTCTTCTCCATAGGCCACCTCTTATTCTACATTCTTCATCCAGTTAGCGAAACTACATACATCCGTATAATCAATCATATCGATTGTCTTCAAATCTCCGTTATCTGTTCCGCTTGATGATCCTGTACTATCCGGTGAATATCCACGGAAGAGGGAAAGCAGGAATTTCGCATTCTTACCGTTGTTTGTCTCACCTTCGCTCAACATACACTCACGAAGAATGGTACGACATAACTCTGCATTTGATGAAATCGTCTTCACGTTCGAGTTGATGTAGATCTTACCGCCCGCTACAATCATACCTTCAAAATCTGTCACTGTATCATCGAAGTAGACATTTCCCTTTGTCACTACTATACCACGAACCTTACCCTTGTCATCTGTCTTAGAAGAGATAACTACATCATCATTGCTGACCCAAACCGAATAACCGGATGCCAGATTCAATACATGTACCTTATCCTTATCGGCATCACCTGTAGAATTATTAGCAAATTCCGGCATGATATTTGTACTGTCCGTAATCAATGACATATCAAGGAACTTGTTAATCGGCGTAAGATTTTCTTCACCGAAATCCTGACTGTTTACCATATCCTGAATGTACTTTTTTTCAGTATCATTATTGGTAAGTGTCGTAGCATCGACATCTGTTCTGTAATGGCCAAGATTCCACTTCATATAGATATATTCCATATCAAGCTTATCGGATAACTGCGCTGCTGTCACATACTGATCGTCAGCCTTCGTAATATCCTTTACATAATCCTGATTTTTCAATCCATCCGATGTCAAAAGTGCATTCATAACATTTCCAACAACCTGCCCATTCTCGTTCTTCTTATTTTCATCTGCTCTGACAATGCTAAAGGTTGTATTTTCCTTTGCGGTGATTGCACCACTTGAGAAGATGTTTACCTTATCATTATTTTTTACATCCGGGAGAATAATATCACCCGCATCGAAATCTTCATAATCTCCGATATTTACCAGATACTGTGCAATCGCACTCTTCTTATTATTCAGTTCTGCTGTGTAATCCTGAATAAATCCTGCCGCAAAATACTGTGCAGAAGGATATAAATCGGTATCCACAGAATCTTTCACAGAATTATAGGCTCTTTCGAAATCATAATAATAATATCGTTTACCTGATACTTCCTGTAAGATACATGGAACCTTTCCATGGAATACACTATCCGGGAAATACTTCTCAAACAATGTACTCTTATTTACAGATGGAGATAATTCAGCTTCATAGTAACCAAGTGATTTGCCGGATGTATCCTTCGCTAAAGCCGGAGTTCCCTTATATGTAACCGGAATATATGCCTGCTGGTTACTCTTGATAGAGATACTCTCACCTGTCTTATAGTCCCGAATCGTTGTCTTATTCTCGTTGTTTTTACGTTCTTCTGCGGTTGCTTCCGGATTGAAATCCGTTGGATGATACTGATACGTTGATATCAACGCATCTTCATACGCTGTCTCAAGTACTGTTTTTCCTTCTGCATCCTTCTTTTCGGTTCCATCCTCATTAAGTGCAGGTGTTGTCTTTACATTTCCGTTCTCATCATATGCAACTGCCTTACCTGCCTCTCTGTTTACATCCTTTGACAGTTCAATGTATGTACGTCCTGCAAGGAACAAGTTCTGTGTCTGACGCAAGTTCAACGTAGACTGTTCACCGTTCACGATGATTGCACTACTGTTATAATGTCCACGATTTTCTTTCGTCGTTGTGGTTTTTCCATCTTCTGTTTTTGTTGTAACATCCACCTGGAAATTATCAGTATTTACAAGGCTTGTGAACTTTCTGGCATCTTTCTCTGTGCTGTCTCCATAGCCATAGTAATTACCGGCTAACTGGAATGTTGCGCCTGCGGCGTTTACTTCTGTATCATCCTTCACATACAGATCAGCCTTGAAGATTGCTTCCGCACCTTTATACGTATCTTTTTCACCCTCTTTAGATGCATGGATGATTGTGCTGTAGCCATCTAATACGATACCATCTGTCCACACTTCTGTCTGTGTTGTCTTACTTCCGCTTCTACCATAGACAGACAACGAACCTTTATCCACAACAGCCACCATACCTGGTACGATTACTGTATCTGCAACGATGGATACCTGAGAACCATTCACATAGAAACCGGAGTATTTACTCTTCATATTCTCTCCATCGTAATACTCTTTCTGTGTTATGTCCGTTGTATCCTCTTGCTTTTTCATCTCCACATTGTAATAAGTATTTCCTGCGCCCGGTTTATCCACCAATGCACTCTTGGATGTAACAGCGCCATGTGTATACACCTCTGATAATCCTACCGGAGTCATTTTATTATCTTTATCAACAATAGGTTTTCCATCTGCACCAAGCTTATAATATTTTGATTTTCCATCTGCATCTTTTACAATATACTGGTCTTTATCATTCTTGTACTTATCTTTATAAGTCTCTGCAGCTTCACTATCCCATGTGGAAACATTGTACTGTTTATTGTAGTAATCTGATGCCGCATAGATATTTCCGGCAACCGTAAGTGGTGTCGCCTTCTGATCTACATAGACTCCCATATCTGCAACCAGAGAATATTTCAAGATATTCGGATCATCATCCTTAATTGCATCGAATAACACCTTGAAATCCGGATCACCGATTACGATATCTGTTGTAATACTCTGTGTATACGTGCCACCCGCACTGTTTCGATTATACTCCTGCGTCCGGCTCACCTTGACATTCTGTATAATCATACCGACTACCTTGCCTTTATCATTCTTATAATCAACAACCTGCAGTCTTGCCGGATCGAGGACAACTGTCTCATTTGATATATAAGAAGCAAGCAGCTTGCCAAGTTTTGCAGTATCACTTTTGTTCTGGAAGAACGGATTTACCTTCAGATTGTTGTAGAATCTCTCAGCGAACATCTCCTGTGCCTCATCCTGAGATTTTGTCACATAACGGCTCTTACCAAGGTCATATTCTACCATGTTCTCAACCGTATACAGGTAAGCATCCTGCAAATCTTTTACCGTCTGTGTTCCCACACCGGCATAGATCTCATTCATCGCCTGCTCTACATAGTAGAAATTCTCCTTTGAATTCAAATCCTGCAGCTTCAGTCTGTAAGACAAAACCGCTGCTGAAAGCAATGCGCCAACAATAATTCCAATAAATGCAACTGACACAATGACCATGATGATACTGGAACCAGCATTACTTTTTAGTTTTCTGAATAATTTCTTCAATTTTTTCAACTAATTAGCCCCCTTTGCTCCAGATAATCGTATTGTGTTTAATGCGTTACTGTTAGGTCGTAAGACTACCGTGACTGTATACAGACGTTCTTCCTCACGCTTATCATCACTGATCGTACGCAGGATGCTTTCTGCATCTTCCGGATCACAATCTTTATAATTGCCATCACTCTGCTTAACAGAGGTAGTATATACATTTCCCAACGCTTCCTTTTTATATACTGCAGATAATTCATCCACATTTTTATCTACAGGATCTTTTTCACCTCTGACGAACTTGAACTCATCGCCAAAATCATCGGATACAAACTGACAAGATTCACCCTTATAACTTGCCACGCCTTCTCTGTATCCTTTTATGTCGTTTTCCGTTGCAAAGTTCGTGTAGATGTATACACGTTTTGTTGTATTATCACTTTCGTAATTGCCATCTTCATCAAACGTTACTTTACTGTTTGCTGTCTTACTTGCCAGATGAATCGTTACTTTTTTCTTGCTGTCAGACCGATTTGTATAATAATTGAACCCATTTGCTTTCGCCTGATCATAATCCTTATACTGGTTTTTATTGTCATCATTTATTACACTACCATCTGCATCCGGTGCATCTGAATTCATCTGATCTTTATACGGCTTGTACAGATACAGCTTACACTCATCGACATAATTATCAAACATGATATAATCATCTGCCTGATAAGTCACTTCGTCGATATTACTTTCATTCGTATCTCCACTCAGACAATATGGCTGATACTCAAAGTAAATCTCCGGTGCCTTCTCCATATTCGTGAACTTCTGGCTATATATCGTATATGTAATCATATCCGTATACGCCTTCGTAATTGATGGGAGTGGATTTCCATTTTCATCCTTCGGAGTTACAGTCAGGCTGTACTTGTAGATGTAATATACATCTACTTTCACAACATAATCGTTCTTCGATGCATCCGGCTGATCCGCATAAATCTTAATCATACGCTTCGATGTCAAGGCATCCTGCGATAAGATAGACTCACTATCGACATTCAACAACGCCTGTTCCCAGGAATCACGGTCAAGTGTCTTCAGATGATCCATCGCCTTCGAGAACAAAGTCGCATATGCTTCTGAATCATAGCTGGATGTACTGCCAAGAATCAAAGCCATCTTAGTCTTATCCAGATCATGCATATTTCCCAAATTTACCGTGTTCGGGTTCTGGATATATGCAACATCTGTTTTTGCACTATCATTATTCTTGTCTGTGCAGACAATCTTCGTTACATGGTTATCTGCATCATACTCTACAGCAGCACCTTCGTTTGTAATTACAAAATCATTAAACGCCTCATTGCCCGACAGATCTGTCTTCGTCAATCCATATGCAATCTTGTAATGCTTCGGTGCCGTTTCTCCTCCAAAGCTTCGAATCTGAAGAGAAAGATCATCTAACATTACAGTATTGGAATACACATCATTTTTTGCTCCAATCTTACTGTCTTCCAGATTATACTGATAAATCGTATAATCTACTTCCGCCTCGGAAGTTCCATTCATGATTGGCTGTCCATTCTTGTCTACAAGCTTTGCTGTCTTCTTATACTCAACTACGCTTGTAGCACCTGCCGTCCCGCCCGCATCGTATGTCTTATCAAGTTCTTTCTTCGACAGACTCTGGAACTCCTCTATCTCATAGGATGCTGTCTCGTTTGCCTCCTGGAGAGCCTTCGCCTTCCGGCTGGTCTCCATTGTGTTGGCAAACTGTCTGATAATCGGAGTCAAAAGGATTGACAATATGGCAACTGCTATGACGATTTCAATCAAACTGAAACCCTTATTATTTGTTTTTGCCATAAACCTCACCCTCTCTTAGTATACCTTAACAGTACCTGTCTTGCTGCCTAAGGCAAATCTAGGAGCGTCTGAATCATCACCTGCGACCTTCACATATACAGGAACATCTGTATCGTTTGTCACATTTAACTTCACACCATTCTTATCATCACTGTCTACGCGGTCGTTAGACTCTACATAGATCGCAAGTTCCTTATCTGTAAGCTCGAATGAATAAGAATCATCACCAAGCTTTACTTCTACCATATTCTTTCCATCTTCTTCCTTGATAGAAAGATCAACCTTCTCTACGCTGTTTGCTGTAGAGCTTACTTTATTGCTTCCTGCACTTACGATGATACCATCTGTGCTGTCTGCATTTGCATTGTTCAAAGAAATCTGGATATCATGCTTGCTTGCAATACCCTCACCCTGATCTCCATCATGGCTGGATGTTGTTACAGTAGCTGCACCTTCTCCACCAAGGAAGATATTAGATACTCCCTCAGGAACATTCACATCGACATCTACAAGTCCGCCTTCTCTGTCAGCGCCTGTAATACAGTATGCATTCAGAGCGATAGATCCGGAATATGTATCATCAGATGCATTGTATGCGATACTGAAAGATGAGATATTCATACGATATTTGTATGACGCGATATAATCGATGAAATCCTTCAAGCCTTCATATGATCCTTCATAAGAAAGAGGAAATGCTGCTGTCATACACTCATAACCACCGGCAATCGCTGTATCATTCGATGTGTCTGTCGTCTCACCAGACGCTACATCCGCAGCCGCAGCCGCGCTTAAGCTGTAAAATGTCTGTGGCTGTCCAAGTCCTACAGAATTCACATCAAACTGAAGATTGCCCTGATCTTTTGTCAGGCCTTTTACGAACATAACTGATACTTCCTGATCTAAGTTTGCAGGGAAGTATGCCAGTCTCTCTTCGAACTTCTCATTGAATTCCTTTGTCTTTTCCTCATACATCTCACGATCCTGCTGTTTTGCCATCAGATCATCATATCTTGCCTGTAACGTATCTACCTCTGACTGAATCGAATCCGCTGTGCTCATATTATCCTTAAATACATACAGATATGTAAGGCCAAGAATGGCAGCAGCTGCGATAAACAATAATATCTTAATATTACTCTTGCTTAATTTCATAATCTCCGTTCCTCCCTTGCTCTTACTCTGCTTCTGTAGAATCTTCTTCTACATTTTCTGTCTGTCCATCAGCAGATGTATCTTCTGCTGCCGGATCCTGCATCATCGGTACATAGTTTACAGATACTGAGAATGTATATGTTAACTGTCCACTCTCATCCTCTGACTTCGAAATAGATGCCACATATGCATTATCCACACAATCAATCGTCTTCAACTGCATAATGAAATCTGCGATTGCATCATAGCTGGTAGATGTACATGGAAGTGTCACACCGGAATCAGATGTGGAGAAACTGCTGATTGTAATCTCAGAAGGCATCTTCTCCTCTAATTCACTGATAAACTGTCTTGCATTCTCATTTAATACATAAGTTGTATAGTACATAGACTCAATATCATTGTACTTTGCTTCTGCATCATTATAATCATTGATAATCTGCTCGATATCACTGACTCTTGCGATATCTGCCTCTAACTGATTCTTCTTCTCTGTCACGGTATTCTTCTTGTTGATAGAGTAAAATGCCATACCGGCTGCACCAATTGCCGCAATCGCAACAAGTGCTACAAAAGGAGCGATACTTCCCTCTGACTTGGTTGTCTGTGTACCGGCATCTGCAAGTGCAAATCCCATTGGATCAAACGCAGCTCCAATCGGAGTTACAAGATATACCGGATTGTATACCTTCAAATCAATACTTGGATCAAACTTGATATTATAAAGTGTATCCATGATACGTGTGCTGACATTTAACTGTACCTTGAATAATCCGTCAATACCGCGGATTAACGCACCATCACCGGTCAGGAACACATCCTCAATCGGCTTATCCGGATTCTTCGATGCATAAAAGTCCATAACACGTCCGATATTGTTAATCAGGTAACGGAATGCACCGGTCACTTCATTGTCATCGAAATCAACGGTGATCAAACGATCGTTCTGAAGCAATGTCATAGCGGTTGTTGCATCGACGCCCTTATCGTCCATCACGACATTCACTACAGAGTTTGTACCATATGGAACTGTTCTCTGTAACAACAGATTGTCACCCTGTACGATATTCAATACCGTGCTCTCGCTGCCGAGCTGGATAACCATTGTCGTTGTATTCTGGTTTGTCTGTGTCTTGATGAGCTGAAGCATTGCATTTCCGATATAATCAAGTGCAACGACATTTAATCCAGCCATCTGGCCTAAGTCATAATAAGACTTCACCATATGCTCCGGTGCTGCAACTGCAAGTACACGAAGCTGTTTGTTATTTTCTTCATCTGTCACTGTCTCAAGTACAGAATGAGACACGATATAATCTTCTATATTTACAGGGAAATACTCGGATGAGTTTGAATTGATAATTCCTCTGATCTTTTTCTCCGGAACAAATGGTATCATAACCTCTCTGTTCACGATCTTCGTAGATGAAAGAACAAAGATTGCATTCTTATTGTTGATACCGCGAGCCGCAAGCTGCTGTGTGATTGCCTCTGCAATCTTCTCCGGCTCCTTCAATACACCGTCCTCATAGGAATCCTCCGGTGTTTCAAAAATGATGATATTGTGAATCATCGTCTGCTTTTTTGCTGAAGCAGTCAGCTCAATAATTGTAATACTTTCGTTTGTGATATCAATGGATAACACTTTATTGCTTTTTGCCATTCGTTATAGCCTCCCTCGCTAATCAGTGATTTTATGTAGGACTTTCGTCCATATACTTATAGGTACCAGCTCACGAGCTGTTCACCCCATATCATTGCTATAAATATACCCATAGATAAATATGGGCCAAAAGCCAGCTTCCTGCCAACTTTCTTAACAGCCATCCGTATCAGATGCACCACCGTTCCGATGATACATGCTACGATAAATGCTACTACAATAAGTTTCCAGCCCATCAGTAAGCCGGTTGCTGCCATAAGTTTTATGTCACCGTGTCCTATGCCTCTCCCCTTCGTAACAAGATTAATGAGAAGTAAAAAAACGCTGACAGCAAACAAACCGATTACATACTGACTCCAATTACCCAGATCGGTAAAGAGCCTAACCAGTCCCAAAATTAGTATAAAAATATTGAATCCCAAAGGGATCTCCTGTGTACGTCCATCAATGACGCTTAGTGCTAACAAGGCAGAAGCACACAGGCAATAAAGGAACGTCTCTGCTGTGACACCTTTTGCGAGGAAGATTGCCACGTACATAATTCCATTTGCAGCTTCCACAATCGGATACTGCACCGAGATATGTGCCTTACAATGCCTGCACTTTCCACCTAAAAATAAATAACTAAATAAAGGAATGAGTTCATACCACGATAAGGTATGCCCGCATGTCATACAATGTGACCTCTTCAAGGTGACACTCTCATGAATCGGCAACCGTAAGATCAGAACGTTCACAAAACTCCCAATCACGATACCATACAATCCAAACAGGATTGCAATAATAATATGTAAAGTTGTCATACTCATGTCATTCGTTCCTTTCAGTCACATAGATAGTAATATACAGCTAGATTCCACCCGGCGAATCGAGTGGAATCCAACTATACAGATTTAATTTTGAAGTTATATCTTACTGATATCCCTTACATACTTCTGGTGCAAGTGGAGCACATGATGTGAAAGATGCAGAACCTGAAGATCCTCCATCTGGATCACAAGATGCACCTGTACCACTTGCTGGAGCTACACATACATATACTGTTCCACCTGGTGTAATAAATGCAACAAAGCTCTGAGGAGCAAACTTTGTTCCAGCTCCCTTTGGATCTCCTTCATTATTAATTTCCTTTTTGTACTTTGTCTTTGGTGTTTTCTCACCAATATTAGAACCAATTGACTTAGCACATTCTGTTAATGACGCAGATCCTGTCTGTGCTGTACAATCTGTAATGCTGACAGCTGACGTACCTGTTGATGTGTCAGACGCTGTAGATTCTCCCGGCAAAATAGTAATCTTCGTTACATCCTTAGTGTCATCAATGTTTGTCAACGTCTCATATACGCTTTCTGTACCAAGTGCTGTCTCGATTGCTGTCTTAATTGTCTTTGCAGAGCTAACGTCGTTAGACTTTCTAGACTTATCAATGTACTTGATCAGTGCAGGCGCAATAGCACCAGCAAGGATAGCCATGATAGCAATAACGATAATCAACTCTACGAGTGAGAAACCTTTGTTGTTTGTTTTCTTCATAAATTTTCTCTCCTTTTCTTTATATAGTTTTTTATATGATAAAACCGACGTCCTCGCCCGACGGTTTGTATCCGACCAGAATCTTAGTAGCTGTCGACCGCGTCGTACATACTAAGCATTGGGCTGTAGATAGCCATAACGATACCACCAACTACAACACCCATGATTACAATGATAAGTGGTTCCATCGCTGCGGTTAATGCATCTGTTGCATCGTTTACTTCCATCTCATAATAATCTGCAACCTTATCCATCATATCTTCGATATTACCGGTTTCCTCACCGATACGTGTCATCTGTGGCAGCATCGCAGGGAAGATACCACAATCTCGAAGCGGCTTGGAAAGCGGCACACCTTTTGAGATCTGAACCTTTGCATCCAAGAGTGCTTCCCGGATGATTCGGTTATTGATCATCTTTGCTACCTGTTCTACTGCATCGATCAAACTGATACCGGATGCCATCAGTGTCGCCATCGTACGTGAAAATGTAGCTGCAGCAGACTTCACTGTCAGGTTACCGAAAAGCGGTGCCTTCATGCCAATCTTCGCATACATCAGCGAACCTGCTTCTGTCTTGCCGAACGCTTTCAATCCAAAGATCAATGCTACAACAACAATAACTACAATATACCCCTTATGCTGCAGGAAATTACTTAAATTCACAAGCATCTGTGTTGCTGCCGGGAGTTCTGAACCCAAGTCATCAAACATCTGTGAAAACTGCGGGATAACACCAACCAGCAATACTGTTACAACCGCAACAACAACGATCAAAATTACAATAGGATATGTAACTGCACCTTTTACCTTCGAATGTAAGGCATTTGCTGTCTCAAAGTGTGTTGTCAGACGTTCAAAACAGATCTCCAGATTACCGGACATCTCACCGGCCGCTGTCATGTTGATCATGATTGGCGGGAATACCTTCGGATTCAGCTTGAACGCATCCGCCAGAGTACCACCCTTCTGTACATACGCCTGTGCTTCCTGTAACGCACGCTGCAATGTCTTGTTCTCCAACTGCTCCGACATCATCTCCAATGCACTGATGATAGTAACACCGGCATTCAGCACAGATGCAAACTGCTTACAGAACACCGCGAGATCCTTGTCCTTTACTTTCTTGCCACGGCCTGCTTTCGCGACACCCTGCTCCTTAATCTCCTGTACAATCAAACCTTCAGACTTCAGCTTTTCTTTTGCCTTCTCCGGATTGATTGCCTCGATTGAGCCTTTCTTCGCTTTGCCGTTTTTGTCCATGGCTTTATAATTGTATTGTGCCATCTTAACTCCTCCGACCCTCTTATTTTTCTAAAAAATGAACATTTTATGAACAATTTATATACTGATACTACTCTATTTGATAGTTTTTTGCAATAAAGTTCAATAAAATATTTTAATTTTGTGAAATATGCACAAACGTTACATCTGTTTCTTCATTGCGACCTGATCCTGTGCGTATACAAGCGCCATATCTCTTGTGATCTTACCACTCTTGTAGAGATCTAAGATAAAATCATCCAATGTAATCATGCCCTGTGCACGGCTTGTCTGAATCGTAGACTGAATCTGATGGTTCTTCTGCTCACGAATCAGGCTTCGAATCGCCGGGCTGGCAAGCATGACCTCAAATGCCGCTACTCGTCCTTTTCCGTCTGCTGTCGGAATCAGTGCCTGCGAGATAACGCCTTCCAGAATCATCGCTAACTGGATACGTGTCTGTTGCTGCTGATGTGTCGGGAACACATCGATGATACGGTCGATCGTGGATGCAGCACCGATTGTATGCAGTGTTGAAAACACCAGATGTCCGGTCTCAGCAGCTGTGATTGCTGTAGAGATTGTCTCCAAGTCACGCATCTCTCCTACCAGAATAATATCCGGATCCTCACGAAGTGCTGCACGAAGAGCATTCGCATAAGAGAGCGTATCCATACCAACCTCTCGCTGGTTTACAACCGACTTCTTATGTTTGTGGATATACTCGATCGGATCCTCCAGTGTAATGATATGGTCTGTCAGGTTTTCATTTGCTTTATTAATAATAGAAGCAAGTGTCGTTGATTTACCGGAACCTGTCGGACCTGTTACGAGTACCAGACCTCTTTTCTTCTTATATAACTGTACGACCGCCTCCGGAATACCTAGCTGATCCGGTCTTGGAATAATCGTATCAACCTTTCTGTATGCAGCCGCCATATTGCCACGGTCCATGAAAACATTCACACGGAATCGGCCTGTCTCCGGAGATGAGAAGGAGAAGTCGACCTCACCTCTCTCTTTCAAGATCTGTTTGTGACGGTCATGCATCGTCGACCCAATCGCCTCTGCCGCATCTGCCGGCGTCATCGGCGGTAACTCTACTTCTGTCAGCCGGCCATTGATACGGAGTTTCGGCGGAATCCCTGTCGCAATATGGATATCCGATGCATTCTGTTCTACCGCGAATGCCAAAAGTTCTTTCATGTCTATCATGTTTTTGTCTCCCTCTTCTTACATTATAGTTTTTTATTAATACTCGTCACCCGTCTCATATGTAATCTTCTTCATCTCGCTGATTGACGTAATACCATTCAATACATGCTGTGCCGCACCCATCTTCAAGGTAAGCATGCCTTCTGCCAGTGCCTGCTTCTCGATAACATCCGCAGTCGCCCCCTTCGAGATAACCGCCTGCAGTTCTTTCGATACCGGCATCATCTCGTATACACCGATTCGCCCTGCATATCCGGTATCACCGCAAAGCGGGCATCCAACCGGTTCGTAGATGATTACATCATCATCCATATCTTCCGGTTTTACTCCCAGAATCTTCTTCTCATCCGGTTCTGCCAGTCTTGCCTGCTTACAGGAGCTGCAAAGTCTTCGAACAAGACGCTGTGCAATCACACCTACTAAAGCATCACCTGCTACATACGGTTCAATACCCATATCGATAATACGGGTAACCGTTGATGCTGCCGAGTTCGTATGCAGTGTCGATACTACCAGGTGACCGGTAATAGCGGCCTGCACGGCAATCTGTGCCGTCTCACCGTCTCGAATCTCTCCGATCATAATAATATCCGGATCCTGACGGAGGATAGAACGAAGGGCTGCTGCGAAAGTCATCTCCGCTTTTACATTTACCTGTACCTGATTGATACCATCAATATTTGCCTCGACCGGGTCTTCAACTGTGATGATATTTACATCTTCCGTGTTCAGCTCGCTTAGGGATGTATACAAGGTTGTTGATTTACCGGAACCTGTCGGCCCTGTTACAAGGATAATACCATGCGGGTTGCTCAGGATACCATCAAATACTTTTAATTCTTTCGGTCCAAATCCAAGGGCGCTCTTCGGTTTCGTCAGGCCATCCTTGGATGTAAGTCTCATAACGGTCTTCTCACCGTATACAGTCGGCAGGATAGATACACGGACATCATATTCTCTACGGTCTACCATGATTGTGATACGTCCATCCTGTGGTTTACGTTTCTCTGCGATATCCATACCGCCGATGATCTTGATACGGGCACTGATACCTGCCAGAAGTCCGATATCATATGTCATAACATGTTTTAACGCACCATCGATACGATAGCGGACTCGAACGCTGCTCTCCAACGGTTCGATATGTATATCGGACGCTCTCTGTCTGACACCGCCTTCGATAATCTGTTTTACCAAGAGTACAATCGGCGAATTCTCAATATCTTCATTGATTGCATCCTGATCCGCATCGGTCATGCCATTCTCCTGCATTTCCTTCCGATACTGTTCCGCTGCTTCCATCGCCTGTGCGTTTCCATAATACTTACCGATGGCTTCCATCACGTCTTCTTCCATCGCAAGCAACGGTTCTACCTGTGTATTCATCGCGATACCGATATCATCGATGGCGTTTAAGTCCATCGGATCAACCATCGCCACACGCAGGATGTTCGGATTTGCCTCGTCATATCCAATCGGAATCGCCTTGTATTTGTTGACCAGATTTTCCGGAATCTGTTTCAACAGATCTTCATCCAATTTGCAGGCCTTCAGTTCGATGTAGTCAATTCCCATCTGGGTCGTAAGTACCGTAATCAACAGTTCCTGGCTGATAAAACCAAGTTCCATGATGACATTACCGATTCGGCCACCGTTTTCCTTCTGATAGGCAAGTGCCTCTTGAAGCTCTTCTTCCGTAATAGCCCCCGCTTCAACAAGCAAATCACCTATACGAATCTTCTTTCTTCCTCCAGTTATCCGCATAGCAATACCCTCTCATAAATATAATATAGTAAATAAATTATAGCATAATAAAGATGAAAAAAAAAGCAATTTTTTGGTATTATTACCACTTGCAATTATATAATTATTTTTAAGTAAATGTCACTATCAATCCCGTCACAAAGTGAGTCATGAAGTCAAACATGCCATGCATCACCGCAAGCATTACAAATCCACAACGTTTCCACTTATACGCCGATAGAGTGAATACTCCGCCAACGAACAGCGTAAGAATCACATTATCCCAGCCATGTTGAAACAGATGTGAAAACGCAAACAACAAATTTGCTGTCACAGGTGCAAAAACCTTCCTCTTTTCAAACACCTTTTCTAACTGTTCCATAATCGCTATCCGGTAAATCAATTCTTCTGTTATTCCTGTCACAAATATATAACGGGCAAGCCTTTGCACATTTATTCCTATTGAAAAATCATAATATAATGGCTTCATACCTCCGATCATTAAATACACGATATCCCATATAACCGCCATCGCAGTTCCAATCGCAGTTCCCACAAGCACCTGAAACAGGATATGATTTCCAAGCAATTCTTTCAGATTTACTTTTCGTTCCACACAGTTGATAATCGCCGGGATTGCGACCAGCCACGGCACCATCCAGACCGATATCCGATACAGTGTCATATTCCATATATAGTCGGATATACCTAGCAAAGCTGCCGACAATATAAAAGTGAATATCAACAATCTTATCAGCCGGAACACTTCTTTCTCATTTTTCAGATTAATCTTTATATCATGTTTTAGATTTAACATATGTATTCCCTCACCCTCTCCCAATTTAGTTCCATATTACCATCTTTTCCCATGTTGGAAAAGCACTATTTTGCACCATTCGTCATACTATATACAAAGAGGGATAGCGAGGGCAGCTATGCAGACGTTTCATCACCCGCTCTCTCCCGAAGAGGAATCGTATTATCTGCAAAAAGCAAAAGCGGGCGATCTTTCCGCACGCAATATCCTTGTAGAATACAATCTGCGTCTCGTCGCACATATCGTCAAGAAATATCAGACAGGGAACCGTTCTACGGAAGACCTGATATCCATAGGTACGATCGGGCTGATCAAAGCCATCAATACATATGATACCGACAAAGGTTCCAAGCTTGTGACGTATGCCAGCCGTTGTATCGAGAACGAGCTTTTGATGCGGCTAAGGCAGGAACGCAAGGAAGCCAGGGAGATATCCCTCTACGAGCCGATCGGAACCGACCGGGAAGGAAACGAGATCAGCCTGATGGATGTAATCCGAATGGATGAAGAAAATGTATTATCTAACGTAATCACGTCTGAAAGTCTGCGGAATATAAACGAGATTTTCACCGAAGTTTTAGACGCACGCGAGCAGGAAGTAATCACTCTGCGCTATGGACTGTGTGATAACCGGGAACTTACACAGAAAGAGATTTCGAACCGTCTCCACATCTCCCGTTCTTATGTGTCACGAATTGAAAAAAAGGCACTGCTTAAGCTTCGCAGTGCCTTGTGCGTATAATCTCATATTCAAAATCCAGTGGCAAAAAAGCAAATGGGGGTACCATCTACATCGGTACCCCTGTCAATTATCGTTGCTTTGCCAGCAAAGCTTTCAACTGTGCAATTTCTTCCCTTGAATGTTGCAATTCAGCTTCTGCCTGTTTTCGTTTTTCTGCTTCCTGCTTCTGTTTTTCTTCTGCTTGCTGCAATTCATCTTCGGTCTGCTGTAATTTATCCTGCAGTTCCTCGATCATATATTTCACTGTATTTTTATCTGCAATTTTTAACGCTTCTGAAAACATGAGAATCACCTCCTCAGGGTTGTTTACATATGCACTCATTTCACGGAATATTGCTTCACTCCATGGATATCGTCTGATCACGCGTGTCACATCTGCCATTGTCTCGGCAGTCAGGATGGAAAGCCAGCCTTCCAGACAATACATGCTTAAATCATTTGTTACCAAGCCAGTCTCCGGAATATTGTTATGCGTTGCAATAAGTTCTGTTTCCGAAGCATCTGGATTATTATCATCAGTATATCCGTTTTGGCTGAATACATCAAGTGCAATCAGAAAATATTCCTGCAGAAGATTCAGTTTTAGGTTCGTGTCAAAGCGGATTTTGCCGTGATGGATATACGCACCATGCAGCATTGGATTCTTAAAATCACCCTCAGTTTTCTCATACAGAACAATGGTGTAAACTTTCTTCATGTCAGAATATTTAAAATTTTTGTTCTTCTTCAAACGTGAATATTCACGTATCAGAAGGTCGGATGAGTAGCAGGAAATCCTCTCGGCTGTGAACATGTATGGAATCTTCTGGATTTCCACATTCGCAAGTGAACCATCACTTAACCGTACAACGATATCCATGATTAACAAGGAATCAATAGATACGGCTGTATTCTCTGATGGAAGAATTTGTTCCACCACAACTGATTCTCCAAGAATTGCGCTGAGTAGATGTGACAGCCAGTCTGGATGTTTGTCTGGGTGGAACATGCATTTGAAGAATGGATCGTAAGTAAGCGGCATCGTTTTCCTGCCGGTCATGTAATCATCAAAACGTTTCTTCCATGATTCGTCAAGCAAGGTGTAGTCTGCATATAAATTATGTTGTTTCATAGCTTCTTCAAGTTCACTTACAGTCAGATAGAATGTGCTCTGTGTTTCTTTGGTCATAAGATTTGCCTCCTTAAAATAGATGTGTACATGAATTCTTCTAACATAGAATAAAAATTTGTCATGTGAATTAAAATCGTTAATGGGTAATGATTTGTATTCATAGAACCGAATAGAAAATTATAAAATCAATAGACTGTTACCAAACTACGCTATGAACGAGCGCTTCTTGACAACAAAGAAACTGTATCATAAACAGAAACAGCTTGTAAAGATATTTGGGAAAATGCTACAAATTGTAGCATTTTAATAATGTAAAAAAGGCACTGCTTAAATCTAGCAGTGCCTTGTGCGTATAATCATACCTTTTTGTATTTTTTCCGGATGTGAAACTTTCACATAAAGTAATTGTTTTGGATGCGGTGCAGACTCCATCTCTGTGCCGTGTTCATCACGAATCGCAAGAACCTCCACATCGATGTTTTCTCCGTCAAACGCCATCACTTCAATCGCATCTCCCACACAGAATTTGTTCTTCTGATGGATGACAAAGCTTCCATCTTCCATAACCGCTTCGACAGTTCCAAGATAGACGCGGTTTTTGACATACGTATTGCAGTCGTAAATCTGCGTCTCCTCGTTTGGCTTGCCATAATAAAAACCGGTTGTAAACTGACGGAATGTACATGCTGCAATTTCCTGCCGGTAATGTTCCATCTTGCTCTCATATAATTCCTTCGATGTGAAATAGTCATCGATTGCTTCCCGGTAAGTCCGGGTTACAACAGCCACGTACAGTGCCGTCTTCATCCGTCCTTCTACCTTGAAGGAATTGATACCGGCATCAATCATATCCGGAATATGTTCGATCATACACAGATCCTTGGAGTTAAAGATATAAGTGCCTCTGTCATCTTCTTCAACCGGCAGATATTCACCCGGACGCTTTTCTTCCACGACAGCATATTTCCAACGGCACGGGTGTGTACATGCGCCCTGATTTGCATCTCTGCCTGTAAAATAACTGCTGAGCAGGCATCTTCCGGAATAAGAGATACACATAGCCCCATGCATAAAAGCCTCTATCTCCATATCCGCAGGAATGTGTTCCCGGATCGTTTTGATTTCTTTTAATGAAAGCTCACGCGCTGCAACCACACGTGTCGCCCCTTGTTTTCTCCAGAAATCATAAATCAGGTAATTCGTATTATTGGCCTGTGTGCTGACATGAATCTCGATTCCGGGCAAAATCTCCTTCGACAGTGTGAAGATACCCGGATCCGATATGATAAATGCATCAATCTTCTCCTCGAGCCCTTCCTCTTTCAGTTCCCGGAAATAAGCCCTGATTCCTTCAATATCATCATTATGTGCAAATATATTCACTGTCACATACAGTTTTGCACCATGCGCGTGCACATAATCTGCAGCCTCATGCATTTCTTCTATTGTAAAATTCCCTGCTTTCGCACGGAGTCCATAATTCTTGCCACCGATATAGACCGCATCTGCGCCATAATCAACAGCTGTCTTAAGAACCTCCAGGCTCCCGGCAGGTATCAATAATTCCGGTTTTTGTAACTTATCCATCTTAATCCTCTTTCATTGTATATGTATGTTCATTCACTTCTCTGTGTAACTATACATATACCGTCTGTTCTGATATTTTATATGCTTTCATGCTTCCCGCACAACCGAGATTGCCATGCCGTCTCCAACAGGCAGAATTGCGGTCTCCAATCTCTCATCGTGTGTGATTACATGCAGATACTCCCGCATACGATCATGAATCGTACGGTTTCGTTTTTCTACCAGAAAATGGGATTCTAACACTTCCCCTTCCTGCAGAATATTATCCGACACAATCACGCCGCCTTTTTTCAATACCCGCAGAACATCCGGCAGATAATAAATATACTGTGCCTTCGCCGCATCTACAAACGCGAACTCGAATGTATCATCCGGCAGTTCTTTGAGTGTCTCTGCCGCATCTCCGCAGATTACTTGTATATGCTTCTCTTTTCCAAAAAGGCGTATGTTCTCTTTTGCTTCATTCGCACGTGCTTCACTTAATTCCAAAGTTGTAATCTGCGCGTCTTTGGGCAGATAACCTGTCATATAAATAGAAGAATAGCCGACGGCTGTTCCGATCTCCAGAACATGCTTCGGCTTTTGTATCAGAATCTGTGTTTTTAATAATTCCCTTGCTTCCGGGCGGATCACCGGCACACCACGGTGTATGGCATCCCGATATAATTCACCCAGTTTTCCTGCGTCTTCTTTCGCCATCGAACGCACAAAAGAAGTAATTCTCGCAAACTCATTCATCGTTATTCACTATCCTCATCATCTTCAACCGTATTGATATTACAGATAATCTGCAATATCTCATCGTAGGTCATGCTTGCAGACAAATGATATTGACCACTTGTAATCTTGGTACCATAGCCCTTGACTTTCACTTTTGCATAGAAAACATATTTGTCTTCTATAATCTCTGCATCCTGCAATGCTTCTCCAATCTCCATAATAGATGCATCCGCCGGAATATCTACCACGATGTACTGCTGACTGCCCGGATGGAACGCAACACTTCCGAACACACCATATGCAAAATTAAAGGCATATGTAAAAAGCTTCACAATCAAAAATACAATCAGTATATTGACAAACAGGCCGAACATAAACCCGGAAGAATTCTTCAATCCCTTGCGGAGATTGTCTTCTTTTTTCGACGCATTTCGCCTACCGCCTTTTTTCTTTGCTGTTCCATTTGTTCTTTTCACATTCTCACTCATTGATGTAATCAAACTCCAATCCTTCTGCTATGGAATCAAACACCTGCTGCAACAGCTTACAAATCTGTTGTTCTGCCTGTAAAAAATCACTCACAACCGAGTTGTGCAGCAGTTCGTCATATTCCTTTGTCAGTTCTATCATGTCATCGTAAGGATTTACACCCTGACGATTCTGAAGCTCGTAATTTTTTGTGCGAAACTCCTGTAAATGCCTGCTCAATTCTTCATTCTCCAGCAGCGTCTGTTTGGTTCGGATATATGTGTGGTATTCTTTGGACGCCCGGATATGTTCATTCAATTGTTTGCTCTCGTTAATAACCTGTCTCATATTAAACCTCTGTGATAATTGGCAGAATCATAGGACTTCGTTTCATCTTCTTCCACAGGAAGTCACTCAAAGCATCGCGAATTGCATTTTTCAGTTTGCCCCAGTCCGTAATTCCACGATCCAGGCAATTATCCAGAGCTTCCTGCACCACATCCCGGCATTCATCCATCAGATTCTCCGCCTCACGCACATATACAAATCCACGGGATACAATATCCGGTCCCGCAATCTGCTGGCTGCTTCCGGCTTCCAAAGTAACTACTACAATCAGAAGTCCGTTCTCAGATAACTGCTGACGGTCACGCAATACGATATTCCCGACATCACCAACACCAAGTCCGTCAACCAGAATGCCCTGTGCCTGTACCTTTCCTGTCACATCAAATGTATCTTCTCCGATGGATAATACATCACCGGCAGACAAAATCTTAACATTTTCTTTCGGGATTCCCATTTCCACTGCAAGTTCTGCATGACGCTTCAAATGACGGTACTCACCGTGCACCGGAATCGCATATTTCGGTTTTGTAAGTGCATACATCAGTTTTATCTCTTCCTGACAGGCATGTCCGGAAACATGCGTATCCTGAAAGATTACATGTGCGCCTTTCATCTCAAGTTCATTGATCACCTTGAAGATTGCCTTTTCATTTCCGGGAATCGGGCTGGATGAGAAAATAACCACATCACCCGGTTTGATCGTAATCTGTTTATGAATACTGGCTGCAATTCTGGAAAGTGCTGCCATATTCTCACCCTGACTTCCGGTTGTAATCAGTACCACCTGTTCATCCGGATAATTCTTAATCTGATCAATCTCAATCAACGTGTTATCCGGTATATCAATATATCCCAGTTCCGAAGCAGTTTGAATAACATTTACCATGCTTCGTCCCTCGACTACGACTTTTCTGCCATACTTGTATGCAGAATTGATAATCTGCTGTACACGGTCAACATTGGATGCAAATGTCGCAATGATGATTCGATGATTCTTGTTATCATCAAACAAATGATCGAATACTTTTCCAATCGTCTTCTCTGATGGTGTGTATCCGGTACGCTCCACATTCGTAGAATCCGCCATCAAAGCAAGTACACCTTTCTTTCCAAGTTCTCCAAATCGCGGAAGATCAATTGCCTCTCCAAAGACCGGTGTATAATCTACCTTAAAATCGCCGGTATGTACAATGATTCCGGCCGGTGTATAGATTGCAAGTGCGGCTGCATCTGCAATCGAATGTGTTGTACGGATAAACTCAATCCGAAATGCACCGAGTGTAATCATCTGTCCATGTGTCACAATCTTTCTTCTGACATTGTTAATATTCCCATGTTCGCGAAGCTTATGCTCAATCAGCCCCATCGTCAGCTTGGTTGCATAAATCGGCATATTCACTTCATTTTCTATATACGGAATCGCACCGATATGATCCTCATGTCCGTGCGTAATCACAAGACCTTTTACCTTGTCTGCATTTTCCTTTAAGTATGTGACATCCGGGATAACAAGATCGATACCGAGCATCTCGTCCTCCGGAAACGCAAGTCCACAATCCACGACAATAATACTGTCCTCATACTCGAACGCGGTAATGTTCATTCCAATCTGTTCCAGTCCCCCCAGCGGAATAATCTTTACCGACTTATTTTTTTGTTTCATTCTAAACTAAACCTCCAAATCAATGTCCTCAAGCAGTTCATCAAACACCTTGATTACTGCTTTCAATTCGTTCTCGTCTTCAATCTCTGAATAAGTCACCATATCCTCATCTTCTTCGTCCGGTTCCTCTTTGAACACATAGAAGCTGCCATCTTCACCATCCACATCATCTGTTAAAAGGATATAGTTCATACCAAATAATTTGGTCTGCTCCAACACATACAATTCCAGCTCTCCTTCATCTGTCTGAAATGTAATCATCTGCTGTTTTTCTGTCATTTCTTCTTCATTTTTACTCATGTTTTTTATTTCCCTCCAGATCCAGATAACTCTGCAGTATAATGGCGGCTGCCATTTTATCAATGTGTTCTTTTCTTCCACTGACACAGACTCCGGTTTCCTCCAGGATACGATTCGCTTCCACCGTCGTGAGTCTCTCATCCATAAACAGAATCGGCAATCCGGTTCTACGCTCCAGATTCTCCGCAAATTCTTTCGTTGCCTGAACTCTCGGCCCTTCTGTATTGTTCATCATCTTCGGGAGTCCTACTACAATCTTGTCCACTTCATGTTCTTCCACAAGTGCTTCAATCCTTGCATAGGTCTGTCTCAGCTTATTCTCCTGTTTTCTCTCGATCGTCTCAAGTGGCTGAGCAATCAGACAAGTCGCATCTGACAACGCAACACCAACCGTCTTAGAGCCATAATCCAATCCAAGAATTCTCATATCTTATCTCCTACTTGAGTCGTGTCTCAATATAGTTCTCAAGAAGTACCTCTATGATTTCATCCCGCTCTGCTTTCATAATAAGACTTCTCGCATTTTTATAACTGGTAATGTACGTAGGATCCCCACTCATCACATAACCGACGATCTGGCTGACAGGATTGTATCCTTTCTCGGATAACGCCTCATACACCTGCTCCAAAATGTCAGATACCTCGATATTTGATTCATGGATAATTCCTATGTCCTGAGTATTTTGATTGTTCACTTTCTCACGTCCTTCTTTATCGCATTTAAAAACATTTGGCTTTATTTTAATATATATAGCCTAAAATAGCAACTCTTTTATTTCAGCATGCTAAAGAAATCATACTGGTTTGTCTCCGGTAGATCCCCCAGTATTCCGAGTTCTCCCATCACATCCAGAATCGTTTTCGATACCTTTCCGCGGATACGGATATCTTCTTTGGATGTAAACGGTTCCCCCTTCGCTGCCTCCTCTAACTGCTGCGCCGCTTTGAGTCCCATGCCCGCAATTGATGCAAAGCTTGGCATAATCTTTCCGTCTATAATCTGGAAACGATCTGCCTTCGCACGGTATATATCAATCGGCATAAATTCAATCCCGCGCGCATACATTTCCTGTACAAGTCTCATATCCCGGATCATATCTTTTTCCGTCTGGCTCATGGTGTTCTTATCCTTCTTCCGAAGCTCAGCCAGATTTGCTTCCAGTGCTTCTTTGCCAAGACACATCTGCTGATAGTCAAACGCAGATGCACGGATACTGAAAAATGCTGTATAGTAGGCAAGCGGATAGTTGATCTTATAATATGCCACGCGCCAGCCCATCATAACATAAGCAACCGCATGTGCTTTCGGGAACATGTACTTGATCTTCTCGCAGGATTCCATATACCATTCCGGCACATCATGTCTACGCATCTCTTCCTTCCATTCATCCCATTTATCACATTTACCCTTTGCTACAATACCTTTACGAACCTTCTCCATGATATTGAAAGCAAGCCCCGGCTCAAGTCCCCGATAAATCAGGTAGGTCATGATATCATCACGGGTACAGATCGCGGAGGAAAGCTCGCATACGCCATCTGCAATCAGCGTCTGTGCATTTCCGAGCCATACATCCGTACCATGGGAAAGTCCCGCGATACGCACCAGATCGGAAAACGCCTTCGGTCCGGCATCAATCAACATCTGCATGGCAAAATCCGTACCAAACTCCGGAATACCAAGTGTACCAAGCTTCGTACCACCGATATCCTCCGGTTTGATTCCAAGTGCCTCCGTATTGTGGAACAAAGACATAACATCCTTGTCATCCAGCGGAATCGTCTTTGCATCCACACCGGTCAGATCTTCCAGCCGTCTTATCATCGTCGGATCATCATGTCCGAGAATATCAAGCTTTAACAGGTTGTGGTCGATGGAATGATACTCAAAATGTGTTGTAACAATATCTGTTGTCATATCGTTTGCCGGGTGCTGAATCGGCGTGAATGAATAAATCTCTTCATGTTTTGGCAGCACAATCATACCACCCGGATGCTGTCCGGTTGTTCGTTTAACTCCCGTCAATCCGACTGCCACGCGGTCCATCTCACAACGGCGTTTTGTCTCTCCATGTTCTTCGTAGTATTTGTACACATACCCAAGTGCTGTTTTATCCGCAAGTGAACCAATCGTTCCGGCGCGGAACGCTTTTCCCTTGCCAAATAGCTCTTCCGTAAATGCATGCGCCTTCGGCTGATATTCACCCGAGAAATTCAGGTCAATATCCGGTTCTTTATCACCATAAAAGCCAAGAAATGTCTCAAACGGAATATCATGTCCTTCCTTTTTCATCTGCGTTCCACATTTTGGACACTTACGATCCGGCATATCGCAACCCGACTGTCCTTCGAACTGTTTCACAAAATCCGAATCAAAATCCGTAAAATAACACTTCGGACATATGTAATGTGCAGGAAGTGGGTTTACTTCTGTGATACCTGCCATCGTTGCAACAAAGGATGATCCTACCGAGCCACGGCTACCTACCAGATAACCATCATCGTTTGACCGCCACACAAGCTTCTGCGCAATGATATACATAACCGCAAATCCATTGGATATGATAGAATGCAATTCCCGTTTCAGTCTAGCTTCTACGATCTCCGGCAGATCCGGTCCATAGATCTCATGAGCTTTATCATAACAAATGGTCGTCAATGTCTCATCGGAATTAGCAATAATCGGCGGGCATTTATCCGGGCGAACCGGCGAGATACGATCAATCATATCATTGATCTTGTTCGTATTCGTAATAACAACTTCTTTTGCGAGGTCACTGCCAAGATACTGAAATTCTGCCAGCATCTCATCTGTCGTCCGAAAATAAAGCGGTGGCTGTCGGTCCGCATCCGAAAATCCCTTTCCTGCCATCATGATTCGACGATAAAGTTCATCTTCCGGATCTAAAAAATGTACATCACAAGTTGCCACAACCGGCTTTCCAAACTGTTTTCCAAGATTACAGATTTTACGATTTACGTCCTGCAGATCTTCTATTGTCTTAACCGGTGCTTTCTCATCATCCAATAAAAACAGGTTATTCCCAATCGGCTGTATTTCATAATAATCATAGAAATTACAAAGCCTTGTAATCTCATCTTCACCTTCGCCATACAGGACGGCCCGATATAATTCTCCCGCTTCACAGGCAGAACCAATAATCAGGCCTTCACGGTATTTGTTAATCAGACTTTTCGGCATACGCGGACGACGGTTAAAATAGTTCAGATGCGACTCGGATATCAGCCGGTACAGATTCACACGTCCAACCTCATTCGCCGCCAGAATAATTCCGTGATATGTCTTTGCCTTTCTTATAGCATCCGGCGAAGCAGCTCCCGCTTCATTCAACTGTTTGATCGTCGTAATTCCCTTCGCCTTGATCATCTTGATCATCTTCACGAAGATCTCGGCTGTTGCAGCAGCATCATCACAGGCTCTATGGTGATGTTCATTCACAACGCCAAACTGCTTACACAGACGATCCAGCGTATATTTTCCAAGTTCTGGAAGCAGAATATGCGCCAGTGTCATCGTGTCAACGATCGTACTGTCAAAGGTAAGTCCCAGTCTTTTGGCATTCTCCCGTATAAAACCGGTATCAAAAGCTGCATTGTGTGCAACAACGCTCGCATCTCCGATATACTCCAGGAATCGCGGAAGAATCTCCTCGATTGTAGGCGCGGATTGTACCATTGCATCCGTAATGGATGTAAGCTTCGTAATCGAATATGGAATCGGCACTTCCGGATTCACAAATTCAGAAAAGGTATCCTGAATCTTTCCATCTTTGATTCTCACAGCACCTATCTCTATAATTCGGTTATTTGTAGGGTTTAAACCGGTTGTTTCTATATCAAACACCACATATTCCGAATCAATATCCTGTCCTTTTTCATTCTGGATCAGACCCTTGACATCATCCACGAAGTAGCCTTCTACACCATAAATGATCTTGAAGTCTTCTCCCTTCTTGATCTGGTGGTTTGCAATTGGGAATGCCTGTACAACTCCGTGATCCGTGATTGCAAGTGCCTTCATTCCCCATTCTTTTGCACGTGCAATTACCTTCTCGATTCCTACTACACTATCCATCTCACTCATGACAGTGTGCAAATGCAGCTCCACACGCTTCTCAAGCGCGTTATCCATTCGTTTTTCCCGGAAATCATTTGCCGGTTTGATACCTGCAATCGAAGAGAATGTGACTTCTTTGCTGTAGCTGTCATAGATTGGCACACCCTTGATCAGATAGAATTTTCCAGTTTTCAGTTCATCGAGCAGAGGATCCTTGTCATCCGGCGATACAAACAGCTTAAACATAATTGTATCAGTGAAATCCGTAATCGCACCTGTGATAATAAACTTTCCGCTTCGAAGTTCCTTTTCTTCGATTTTGATCACCTGACCATGAATACAGCATTCTCCGGTGCCTTCCTCGAGTACCTCAATCTTTACGATATCTGCATCACAGTTTCTGCCATAAAATACATCCGGATCACTTGCCTGCATCTTACGATAATTTCCATAGTCTCCCTTGCCACTGAATTTACGCGCACCTGCCCCATAGGCTTTTGCCTGTGGCATCTCTGATTTACTGTTCGTTGTCTGTTTCTTTTGCGCTGTCTCAGCCTTTGCTTCCTTATTCTCGGTTGTTTTCGTTGTCTTTTCAGTATTTTTTGTCTTTGTTTTCCCTGTATTTTCTTGGTTTTTCTCATTTTCCAAAGCATCTGCTTTTTCTTTTGCAGCCCGCAGTTCCGCATTTTTTTCTTCGATTGTACGAAGTTCCTGTTGCAGACGTAACTCATTTGCCTGACGCAGTTTTGTCTTTTGCTCTAAGGAATAGCTGAAACCTACTTCAATATCCATCCCAAAATGATCACGAAAATAAGATACGAGAAACTCCCGTATCAATATCTCATGCTCTTTTGCGACTGTGGAATGCTCTACTGCAAGACTGATTACATTATCATTGTAGAACCATTCTGCACGGCTCATCAATCGAAACGCAATCCGACTTTTCGCCCGCAGTTCTTCCAACAGACTTTCCTTGTAATTCTCAGCGATTTGCTGTACATCGTACTGTTCCGAAAGCTGATACCGTACAAAAAGCTGAATCTTCTTCCCTGCATTTCCCATATGATATGCATACTGTGTCAGCAGTGCCTCCATACGCGTGATCAAATGATAGGGAATCAGATGGTCGCTTCGAAGCAGGATCACCATTTCTTTTCTTGCCTCGTATGTTTTTATGCTTTCTACTTCTGTTTCCGAAAAAAGGGTGTCAAGATCCGTTCCGCCCTTAAAAGCCGGAAATACATTACAAAACGTTTTACTATCCACGATTTACTCCTCTTCCCAGTGATCCAGCTCGTACTTCAGTGCCGAAAGCAATTCATCCTGTGGTACTTTCCTGATGATCTCGCCGTGCTTCATCAGTAATCCTTCACCATCTCCACCGGCGATTCCAAGATCTGCTTCCCGTGCTTCACCCGGACCATTTACCGCACATCCCATCACAGCGACCTTGATAGAAAGCTGATCGTATCCCGAAATCAGTTTTTCCACATCGTTCGCAAGTCCGATCAGATCAATCTTCGTTCTGCCACAGGTCGGACAGGATACTAATTCAATTCCATCTTTGCGCAGACCCAATGTACGAAGAATCATCTTTGCAGATGTAATTTCCTCAACCGGATCACCTGTCAGGGATACACGCATTGTATCTCCGATACCCTGACCTAAAATCATACCCAATCCAACTGCTGACTTAATATTGCCACGATACACCGTTCCTGCCTCTGTAATGCCTACATGTAACGGATAACAGGTTTGCTCTGCAATCAGTTCATGCGCATGGACACACATCATAACATCCGAACTTTTGATACTAATGACCATATTATCATAGTCACATTCTTCGATCATACGCACCTTATCAAGTGCCGACTCCACAATTCCTTCGGCTGTCACACCACCATATTTTTCAATCAGTTTTTTCTCCAGAGATCCAGAATTCACTCCGACACGGATTGGAATATTTCGTTCCTTAGCTACCTTTACAACCTTCTTCAAATTCTCTTCTCCACCGATATTGCCTGGATTGATCCGAATCTTATCTGCACCATATTCCATTGCAAGAATCGCAAGACGATAATCAAAATGAATGTCTGCCACGATTGGAATATGAATCTGTTCCTTGATCTTGTCAAATGCTTTTGCCGCTGCCTCAGTGTTCGCTGTGGAACGGATGATCTGACATCCAGCCTTCTCCAACTCCAGAATCTGGGCCACTGTTGCCGCTACATCGGATGTCTCTGTATTCGTCATAGACTGAATTGCAATCGGATTTCCTCCGCCGATCACAACGCCTCCGATATTCACCATACGTGTCGTATCTCTATGTGGAAGTGTTTTCTTATTTCCATATCTCATCTGTCATTCCCCACCTTTTCGTCCAAAATATCTTCATCACCTGTCAACTATCATTTCACTGTTTCTTGTATAGGCTAGAAAAATGCGTTCTTAATATCATTGAAGAACACAACTACCATCAACACCATCAAAAGTACAAACCCGATCGCATTGACAATCGCTTCCTTGTCTGCCGGAATCTTCTTACGTCTGATTCCCTCGATAAACAAGAACAGCAATCGTCCTCCATCCAGTGCCGGAATCGGGAGCAGATTCATAATTCCCAGATTCACACTCAACAGGATGCTCCAGTTCATCAGATTCAGCAATACATTGATCACTGCCTCTTTCCGTGTTGTGCTGACATCCTTTGCTTCCTCAATCACATCGTTCATAGCATTTCCGACGCCAACCGGTCCCATGATATCCCCATTTTTCACACCACCAGTCACGATCATCCGAAGTCCTGTCACTGTTGCTTTCATCCAGTACCGAAGTTCCAGCCCTGCGTATTTCAAATCATTGCCAAAACCAGATGACGCAATATAGCCTCCGGCTACGCCGAGCTTATAATTGCCTTCCTTGTCAACCTTTGGTGTTACAACGACCGAGTCTTTCGTGCCATCCGCATGTTCGATGGAAAGTGTCACCGGTTTCGATGCATCTTCCGACATCATGTAAAGCAAAATCTCACGGTAATTATAGATATGTTTTCCATTGATAGCAGTCACTGTGTCTCCGACTACAATCCCTGCATCTTCTGCTGCAGAATGTTCCACAACTGTAGTAAGTGTTGCAGGATCACAGCCCGTAAAATGAATCAGCACAATTGAAAAAATAAATGCAAGAATAAAGTTAAATATCGGTCCAGCCGCGATCACCAGAATACGTGCCAGCAACGGTTTGTTGTTGAATGCATTCTCATCCTCGCTCTCACCATCTTCCCCCATCATCATGCAGTATCCGCCAATCGGCAGCAAACGCAGAGAATACTTCGTTTCCTTTTTCTGTACAGAAAAAATGGCCGGTCCCATGCCAATGGAAAATTCCATCACTGCAATCTTATTCATCTTTGCAACAATAAAGTGTCCGAACTCGTGGAAAAACACAATCACGCCAAACACTAATATGATCAAAATGATATTCATACAATCTCCTTTTACAAATACTTAATCAAATTTCTTTTTTATGTAATCATATACCCAACGTTCGGTCTCCAAAATTTCATCGAGATTTGGTTCTGCGATTACCGTATGTGCTCCCATACAAGCTTCGATTATATCATAAATTTGTAAAAATTTTATGTCCTTGTTCAAGAACTTTGCAACAGCACATTCATTTGCTGCATTTAATACTGTAGGCATAGATCCACCCGTCTTAATTGCGGAATATGCGAAATCCAGACCTTTAAACGTTTCACGATCCGGTTTACTTGTAAGTATTCCACATATTTTTGAAAAATCAAGCCGATCACCGGATAAATATCTTCGTTCCGGATAATACAAGGCATACTGGATTGGAAGCCTCATATCCGCCGTGCCGAGCTGTGCCTTGATTGCACCATCCTCGAACTCTACCATCGAATGAATAATACTCTGTGGCTGCACTACAACCTCAATATCCTCCGGTGCCACGTCAAACAGCCAGCGTGCTTCAATCACTTCGAGTCCCTTGTTCACCAGTGTAGCAGAGTCGATCGTAATCTTTCTTCCCATCGACCAGTTTGGATGCTTCAGCGCATCCTCTACCGTGACATCTTTTAACTCTTCTCTCGTCTTTCCAAGGAACGGACCGCCAGATGCGGTAATCAGAAGCTTTGCAATCTTGTTTCCTGTCTCTCCGTGCAGACACTGGAAGATTGCCGAATGCTCACTGTCTACCGGGAGAATCCGCACATGATATTCCTCCGCCAGATTCATGATCAGATGTCCCGCTGTCACAAGTGTTTCCTTGTTTGCAAGTGCAATGTCCTTTCCTGCTTTGATTGCTTCAATCGTTGGTCGGATTCCAATCATACCCACAATCGCCGTCACAACCAGTTCTGCTGGTTCGTATGTAGCAACTGCAATCAGGCCTTCCATGCCATAAACGATCTTACAATTAAAATCAGACAAGGCAACCCGTAATTCGTTTGCCCTGTCTTCACTTTGTACACTGACGAGTGCCGGTTTAAATTCCCGCACCTGTTTCTCCAGTAATTCTATATTATTTCCTGCTGACAAAGCTCCTACCTGAATATCCGCATTCGCACGTACAACATCCAATGTCTGTGTACCGATCGAACCGGTGGAGCCGATTATCGCGATTGTTCTCACATTGCGCCTCCTAGATTACCAATCATGATAGAAAAACAATAATATACGATTGGTGCTGTAAATATAATACTGTCAAACCGGTCCATGATACCGCCATGTCCCGGGATCAGTTTTCCGTAATCCTTAATGTCATTATTTCTCTTGATTGCTGACGCTGTCAGGTCTCCAATGACCGCGAATCCAGCGCCGATCGCACCTGCCACAGCAAAAATAAGTGGTGCTTTTGGTAATTCATATACCTTCGCATTGAAGAATATACCATATAACCCACCAATCAGTGCTGAACCGAGAATACCGCCCAGCAGACCTTCCACACTTTTCTTCGGACTGAGCTTCGGTGACATCTTGTGTTTACCGAATTTGACACCGACACAGTAGGCAAATGTATCGTTAATCCAAGAACAGATATATACCATAACGACCAATGCTCCACCATACTTCAAAATACGAACCTGATACAGGAACGATAAAAGCAAAGATACATAGAAAAATGCCAATAACGCAATCATCGCATCTTTATCTGTGTATTTTGGATATGTAATTACATAGACCGCAAGAACCAGTAACACGTACAAAATCATAAGCGGAAGAAGGTATTTTTCCAAATGGAAAAACAGGAAACAGTAATATGCTACCGTCATAGCATAGGCAAGCACTGCCATCGCCGACTTCTCCTGCTTGTACACGCGCATCAATTCGAATACGCCTCCAAGACTCAGCAGCATAACTGCCACGCCTGTCACATAACCGCCCAAATATAAAATTCCAATTGTGAGCAATGTTAAAACTGCACCGCTCAAAAAACGTGTTTTAAACATAGATTATTTCACTCCACCAAATCTTCGCTCTCTGCCATTATAATACCGGATTGCTTCTTTTAAGGATTCCTTGTTAAAATCCGGCCACAAGGTATCCGTGAAATAAAATTCTGCATACGCAAGCTGCCAGACAAGATAATTCGAAAGCCGCAGTTCTCCACTTGTACGGATCAGCAGATCCGGATCTGGCAGATCTGCCGTATCCAGATTATCTGATATCACATCTTCTGTAATATCTTCCGGTGCAAGTGTTCCATCCTGTACCTGCTTTGCAAGCTTCGTCATCGTACGGCGAAGCTCATCTCTACCACCATAGTTTAATGCAATCGTGAAATCAAGTTTATCAAACTTCGCTGTTTCACGCTCTGCATTTTCCAGCATCTCCACGATGTCCGCATCAAGTGCACTCCGATCTCCTATCACACGGATACGCAGCCCATCCTTCGAAGCGCGCTCTACGCAATTTGACAAGTAGCTGCGCAGCAGATTCATGATACCGGTTACTTCCTCTGTGGAACGTTTCCAGTTTTCCGTTGAAAAAGCATAGACTGTCAGATACCGGATTCCAAGATCCGCCGCATCCCGGCAGATCTGCTCCAACACCTTCGCTCCCTGCTTATGTCCCATGTTACGTGGAAGCAGACGTTTTTTTGCCCATCTTCCATTTCCATCCATAATGATTGCTACATGGGTCGGTATTTCCAATTGTTCGCCATCAATTATCTTCTTCATACGCCTTATACAGTCATAATTTCCTTTGTTTTCTCGTCGATTGCCTGATCAACCTGTGCGATGTACTTATCTGTCATCTTCTGCACTTTGTCTTCATTACCTTTGAGTTCATCATCAGACATTTCTGCTGCCTTGTTTGCTTTCTTCAATGCATCGTTTGCATCACGACGGATATTACGGATTGCAACCTTCGCATTCTCACCCTTCTTCTTAACATCCTTCGCAAGTTCCTTTCTGCGATCCTCTGTCAGTTCCGGGAAATTAATGATAATGTTCTTACCATCGTTGTTTGGATTGATACCAAGATCTGAACATACAATTGCTTTCTCAATTTCCTTGATCAGGCTGGACTCCCATGGAGAGATCATGATTGTTCTTGCCTCTGGAACTGTAATATTTGCAACCTGCTGTAATGGTGTTGGTGCCCCATAATATAATACTGTGATACGATCCAGAATATGCGGATTTGCACGTCCGGCACGAATCGTTGTATACTCCTTCTGCAGGCTCTCAATCGTCTTCTTCATCTTCTCTTCATACTGTGCTAACATGTTTTTTCCTCCAATATATTTATTATCAAACTATTCCACTGTCACTGTAGTTCCTGTAAATCCACCAGTTACTGCCTTCTCGATGCTTCCTTCATCATTCAATCCAAACAGCATCATCGGCATCTTGTTCTCCATAGCAAGTACGGCTGCCGCAAGATCAATCACACCAAGCTTTTTATCCACGATCTCTGATATCGGCATTGTATCATACTTCTTTGCGTTGGGATTGGTCTTTGGATCACTGTCATAGACACCATCAATCGCCTTTGCAGACAGGATCACATCTGCTTCAACCTCAATCGCCATAAGCACAGTTGCTGTATCTGTTGAAAAATATGGATGTCCGGTTCCACCTGCGAAGAACACGACCTCCCCATTTTCCAGATACTCAATTGCCTTATCCTTATTGAAGAGTTCTGTCATACTGCCACAGGCAAACGGTGTCATGATATGTGTCTTCAACCCTTCTGCACGCATGGCATCTGCTGCATAGATACAGTTCATCACAGTTGCAAGCATACCAATCTGATCCGCTTTCACACGATCCATATTGTCAGATGTTCTTCCCCTCCAGAAATTACCTCCACCAATGACAATACTTACCTGAATATGCTTATCACAGATTGCTTTCACCTGCTTTGCAACATCACGGACAACTGCCTCATCAAATCCAGTGTGCTTTTCTCCGGCAAGTGCCTCTCCGGAAAGTTTTAATAAAATTCTGTCCATCTTCATCGTTTGATACTCCTTATCTTTTATTCAAAAAAGCTTTTAACATCAATTTCTGAATAGCACTGGGAACACATACCTTCAATCACAGCACCATTGTTGATCTGTACAGATTTTGACTTTATATTTCCCATGATAACGGCTGTGGAATCCACAATTACCGGTCCCTGCACATCGATATCGCCTTTCACTGCGCCTGCGATCACAGCAGAACCTGCAAACACGTTTCCTACCACTACAGTTCCTACTCCGATTTTTGCCGCATCAACCACATGTACATCACCTTCAATACGGGCTGCATTTGCATATAATTCACCCACCTGTACATCACCTGTAATTGAGCCGCCAACGATCAGTTTTCCATCACAGCTTACTGCTCCATTGACTGTTCCGATCAGATCAATGCATCCATCGGTCTGTAAATCGCCATTGATCACAGTCGCCTTCGTAATATACGTCGTGTCTGCTTCTATCAAAGTATTCACATCTGTCTTTTCTTCTGGCATTGCTGTTGTTGTCTCCACGGTCATATCCTCCTGTATCTGATCTTTCTCCGCTTCAAGTTCTTCTTCCGCCTGCTTTGCCAAAGTATCCTCGACCGCTTTTCCAAGGTCTGCAGTCAGAAAACTTGACAGTTCCTCCTGTTTTTCCTCTGTGTCCGGCTCTGTCAGTAGTGCTTCGTCTGTATGCTCCAGCATATTCTCTTCATCAAGTGCATCCAGTGCCTTTAATTCGTCATCTCCCGTTTCTGGTTCTGCATTCGGCTCTTCTGTTTCTTCTGTTACAGTTTCTGCCTGCAGATATTCCATATCCGGTTTTGGATTCAGTTCATCTTCTGAAAAAGGCTCCGGTTCCAGTTCCAGATCATCTGCTATCACTTCTGCTTCAGGAACTGTGTCAAACACCGATGTCTCTTCGCTGCCGCCAGATTCTTCTGCTGTCTCTACATTTGAAAAATGTTCCAGATTTTCTGACACTTCCGGCATCGTATCTTCCGGCTTGTCAATCCGGATCTCATCCAGATTCTCGAGCAGATCTTCCGGCGCTACATCCATCTGGTCATTTTCATCGAATGTATTTACCATATCTTCATCGTCGTATTCTGCGCCAAGCTCATCTTTATCCGGCATAAGCTCATTGACCGCCTGCGCAAAATCACGCTTGAAATCTTTAAAAAATCCCATGTAGACTTCCTCCTTGTCTCATCATTTTATTATACACCATGCCTAATATGAAATCAATTTATTGACTTGTCTTTTCTGTAATTCTTCCATTCTCACAATCCAACTGCATCACCTGCATCCGGTGAATCCGCTGATAGATCTTCTCCCCACAGCCAATCGCCGCCGGAATACCAAACTCCGCACAACGGATTGCCATATGGGAAGCAGCACCTCCGTATTTCGTCACAAAGCCGGCGATATCCTTCGCAAATATCCAGTCATACCCCGGATCTGCTTTTGTAAGAACCACGATCTTACCTGTGATATCAGAATCATGATCTTCATCCAGATTCACAATCGGAGCTTCCACCACTTTGTTCGTGATAAAGTTTGGTCTTGCCTCATCAATGTCGATCACATCAATATCCCCGACATCAAAGATTACTTCCGGCAATACAAGATAAGAATTCACATGGTAGAATCGTCTCCGTGTCTCAATCGTCTGAATATAAGAATCCCGGCTATGATAGCTCAGTAGATCCTGAATCTCCAGATACGACATATCCTCTCTTGCAATCGCCATCACCTCTCCAAGCTTCACGATCACATCCAGCATGAGCGACAGAGACTTCGTGAATTCAAATTTGAAATATTCCCGGTTCTGCGTTGCCCGCTTGATAAAATCTATAAACTTCTCCGGTGTTATAGGAATTCCTGCCTCATCCAAAGCGATCTGCAATTTGTTCTCATCCAGACTCTTCGCTTCCTGTTTCACTTTGTTGTTGCCCTTCAGATTCGCAGTTGCCACATCAAAATAGATATTCCGGTAGCTGTCTGAACGGATATCATAAGTGCCAAGACGCAGATGTCCATACAGATGATTGAAATCCTCCCGGCTCATCTTGCCATGACTGTACAGATCAAAATCACGTTCAAACTCAGATGCAACGGTTGGAATAGACAACATAAAATCATCCATTTCCTGTTTTGAAAAATATCCTTTTTCCACAAGTGTCCGGCAAAAGCTGCGTGCCATAAACGCACAACGTGCCTGTCTTGTAAACTGCGGTGTTCCATGATCCTTGATGGAATCAAGCAGTTCATCAATATAGCTGTACAATTTCATGACATTCGTCTCTGCAAGCGGTGTATGGGTACGAAGTTCATGGCGAAGCTCCGTCAACTGCCCAAGAGAACGCAGATCTTCCTCGCAGATTTCATCATAATGCTCCAATGTCTGTCTCGCAATCTCAAACAATGCATTGCGAAGCTGCGATATCTCCGCATCACTGAATCCATATTCTGTAAGCTCTTTCAGACGTGTATCCGTCATGAAATCATACGTGTTAAAGATAATCTCAAATTCAATCTTATCATGTGCCGTTTTATCCTGTCTTAACTTCTGCTCATAATACTGGTTAAGCTTATAGCACAGATCCTCCGGCAGTCCCGCAGGTGTCAGCCCATCAAATGTATAATTCACCGAAATATACGGTTTATTTCCTACCTTCTGCATCAGTTCGCCACGCACTGGCTGATACCCGAGCGGTTGCAATCCTGCCGACCAGATATGAGCCGTGATAAGCTCTCGGTACAGAGAATAATCAAGTGGTCTCGGATTACTTCCGATGATCTCCGCCGGATTCCAGAATGCCATATCTGAAAGAATATGAAAGGTATCCAGATACATGCATTTGGCAAGTGCCTTTGTATCCTTAAACTCCCGGTCTGTCATAGGAGCAATGATCTTCAGCGCAGCCGCAAGCGGACGCACCTGGAAAATAACAACCGTTCCATCTTCCAGAATTGCAAACTCTATGTCCAGTGCCGACACATAATCATAGATTGCCTCGATCTCCTTGATCGCTGTGATCAGATCCACAAATTCATACTCCAGAAACTCTCTGGACGCATTTTTCGCAATCCATTTCGTCTTTCCCCGTACGCCGCTTGTCACAGAATCTGTACTTCCATTATCATCATATGTCACCATGTAATACGGACGGTTATAAATGATGTCTCTTGTAAAGACAACGCCCGAAATCTTCACGTGCTCTGTCTGCTTCTGAACAAGCACCTCTTCCTGCGCATCCATCAGCTTCTGCTTTGCCTCATCTGTGAATGTGCCTTCCACGTAAGACTGATATACCTTATCAATCGCCTGTGCAATCGCCTCATCATTCGAAGCATCTACATCCAGCACACTCTCAAAATGTCCGGCATTGCTTGTCTCCATATTATCTTCACTCTTCGAAGAACTGCGAACTACAATTTTTTCTCCTGTGAACTGCTCTTTAATTGCAGCAAGCACCCCAGCCGGATTCGTAAAATACTCCGACGCATAGACAATACTCAGTTCTTCAATATAAGAATGTTTTACTATTTCCCGCAGATCAGCCAAAGTATCAGCTTTGGTTGATATTAAATATTCCTTCATCTTCTGCCCTTCATTCTATAACCCATCTATAATACAAACTTCTTGATTACTTCAACTACACCGTCTTCGTCACAGGTTGCCGTCACGTAATCCGCCACATCCTTTACAACCTGCTGCGCATTTCCCATAGCGACACCGATACCTGCATACTCCACCATCGTTTTATCATTGAAGCCATCCCCGCAGCAGATACACTGTTCACGTGTCATACCAATATGCTCTAACAATCTGGCAATTGATTCCGCCTTATCCACACCATTTACCGTAATCTCTATAAAATATGGTTCCGAACGGAATACATTCAGATCCGGAGATACCAGTTCCGACAGTTCCTTCTCATATTGTTCAGCCATTTCCGGTTCCGCCGTCATCAGACATTTGATCATGTCAAAATCAACAAATCCAAGAAAATCATCCACCTGCCGCAATTCCATATGATTCAGTCTTGCCTCAAATTCCATATATCCATCTGTATCTGTTCCGGTAATCACTTGATTGTCTTTGTATGTTACCATTCCAATATGGCGTTTTTTCGCAAATTCATAGAGAATCTTTGCATAACGGTTCGGAATTGCCTTTGTATAGATTACTTCCTGCGTGGCACATGAAATCACCTTTCCACCATTAAAGCTCAAAGCATAACCACCATATTCCGCAAGTCCTATCGCATCGGAATACTGTTTTAATCCCGGAAACGGTCTTCCGGAAGCCAGTGCAACAACATGTCCCTGCTCCTGTATCATCTTTAAGTATTTGAGTGTCTCCGGAGTAATCTCCTTCTTCGAGTTCACCAGTGTTCCATCAATATCCAATACCAAAATCTTTTTCTCTGTCATAATTATCCTCTATATATTCAAGCATTTATTCATCTTGTATTTTATCCCGATCGAATCTTTATAATTATCCATAGGCACGATTAAATATATTTTACCATTTTCAAAGACATATGAAAAGAATTATGTTACAATATTTGCATGGAAATTTTGATACATATCGAAAAAAAGAAATTAGATATCGAGTATGCAAAAGCAGTTGCGGAGTATGTCAAACGGCTCTCCGCTTTTTGTCGTGTCAAATGTATCTATTATAAAGATTTTTCCAGACTCGCACTGTCTGCTTCATCTGCCTGCTTCCTTGTAGTGCCGGGAAAAGACACGATTTCTTCGGAAGAGTTTGCTTCCAAAATCGAGCAGATCGGTCTGTCCGGTATCTCCAGAATCGAGTTTATAATCCAAAAAAAATCCTTTGATGTTTTATCTGATAATAATGGGGCAGATTCCACCGGGCGCTCTGATTTTCCATCATTTTCACTTTCCGGATTTACGATGTCTCCGGATCTCACCACAGTTGTCCTGACAGAGCAGCTCTACCGTGCCTATACTATCTTGAACCATATTACATACCACAAATAGTATCTGCAAGCACCTCTAAAAGCATCACCCGCATAAGCTGATGCGGGAATGTCATATCGGAAAAGCTTATCCTCTCATCTGCTCGTTTTACAACCGCATCGGATAACCCGAGAGAACCACCGATTACAAATGCAATACTTGTTTTTCCACGCTGTTCGGCAATTTCTATACTTTTTTGGATTTTTGAATTATCCATCTTCCTGCCGTCAATACAAAGTGCAGCAACATAATCCGTATTCTGTAACTGACTTAATATCTTCTCTCCTTCTGTATCCTTGATTTTCCGGATTACACCATCCGACACCTGCTTCGGAATACTTTCATCCTTCAGGCAAATGAGTTGAAAGGGTGTTTTTTTCTGTATCCGATTTTGAAATTCCTCTATTTTTTTCTGATAAAAAACCTCTTTGACATTGCCTACCACAATTAATTTAATCTGCATTGCTCATTTTCTCCCGGTTTTGCATGTTAATTTTTACATTTCAGCTTAATATTTACACAAACTTTCAACTTATGTCATAATTTGTTCATAATTATAGATTATATTATAACCATAGTTTTTTCATAAATCCTCTCTTTTAAAAAATACAAAAAGAAAATGCCGGCTCGCATCCGGCATTTTCTTTTTGTTTTATTTATGCATCGACGTTTCCGTTCTTTACATCCTCAAACTCCTGCATAATTTCATCGCTGACCTTTGGTGTTACCAGTGATACAACCACGATAAACACAAGGCTTATAACAAATCCAACAAGCAGAGAATATACGCCTGTATAAACCGAAGGTGTCACACGAACGCCATCCAGTGTACAGCACTTGACATAATCCCAGATAATAACGGTCAATCCACCACTCGCCATACCCGCAGCGGCACCTGCCAGATTCATTCGTTTCCAGTAAAGTGACATCAGGATTGCCGGTCCGAAAGCACTACCAAGTCCTGCCCACGCATCACTGACCAGATTCATGATAGAGGAATTTGGATCCCATGCAATCATGATTGCAATGATTGCTACGACAAATACCGTTACACGCGCAATAATCAGAATCTGCTTATCCTTTAATTTCTTGAAGAATACACCCTTGAACAAATCATTTGCCACAGCGGACGAAGACACAAGCAGCTGAGAATCTGCCGTTGACATGATTGCTGCTAAGATACCACATAACAGCAGGCCACCGATAAACGGCAATGTATAATCCGTCATGAAAAGCTTCTTAATCATCTCAATATAAACATTCTCATACTGGGCACCCTCATTTGAAAGTACCATCGGATACAGATATGCACGGCCAAGTACACCGATTACGCAAGCCAGTACAAGCGAAATCAGTACCCACACAATAGCAACCTTCTTGGATTTTGCAAGTTCCTTCTCATCGCGGACTGCCATAAATCGAACAAGGATATGAGGCATACCACAATAACCGAGTCCCCATGCAAGCTGAGACGCAATACTGATTCCTGAGATAGGCTTGCCATCCTGCATGAAGATGTTCAAATAATCTTTTGCATCGACATCCAGACCGGATTTTACAAGATTCGGTACAATATTTCCGGTTCCAAGTACGATGACAACCAGAATCGGAACAGCAAGTACACCAACCAGCATCATCATACCCTGTACAAAATCCGTTGTACAAACAGCAAGAAAGCCTCCAAGGAACGTATAGATCAAAATAACAACAGCACCTACAATCAACGCCTGATGATAATCCATCTTTGTGATGGATGAGAACAGTTTTCCACCGGATGCAAATGCGGATGCAGAATATACTACAAAGAAAATTACGATAACAATCGCAGAGATCGTAATCAAAATACTGTGCTTATCGCGAAACCGGTTATTTAAGTATTCCGGAATTGTCATTGCATTGCCTGCCTTGATTGTATAGCGGCGCAGACGTCCTGCTACGATTACCCAGTTCAAAATCGTACCGATCAGAAGTCCGATTGCAATCCATGCCTGATTCGCACCGAATGCATAGACACAGCCGGGAAGTCCCATCAGCATCCATCCACTCATATCGGATGCCTGTGCGGAGAGGGCTGTCACCCATCCTCCTAAGTTTCTACCTCCTAAGAAGTAATCATCCGAGCTTTTGTTTTTCCTCGCTGTAATAACACCAATTCCCAACATGAAAATCATGTAAATCACAAATGCAAGTATTACCCATGTTGACATTTAATCTTTGGTCTCCATAAGAAACAGGTACCCATCTCCAATCGTTATGTGACCTTCCTCCTCTCTTAATTCGTTGCTTATGCCTATCGTCTCTCCCTTTCTGATTGACAGGTCATACGCATTATATTTAAAACCTTTGAGGGTAATGCCCTTCACACACTCCGAAAAGGGCAGTAAAGATATGTAAGGTCCATACAGGTTTTCTGCACGAACTATCTTTTCTTTTTCAATCAGGGATATGCGGTTATGCAGATCTAAGATTTCTGCATAGATTCCCTCCTGATAACATAAATAAAGCAGATTCAGATTTCCCAATGTATGGTCCAGTCTGATTCCGGTTGCACCAAGCAGTAATGCCCGTGCAAATCCACGTTTTGCCGCCTCTAAGACCGCAACATGTGTATCGGTAAAATCTTTTTCCGGGTTTAACACAATACACTTCTCACGCACAACGGCATCAGGGCTTGTCACATATTTCGCTCTGATGCCGTCATTTGCGGAATCAAAATCTCCGATTATCAAATCCGGTTCGATATCCAATTGTTGTAATATCTCCAGCCCCTTGTCTACACCGATCACATACGGATGAACCGGATATCCATATGCACCCTCGTAAACAGCTGTGAGTAAATCTTGATCTACAGAGCCACCCGTGACTATGAGACAATATTTGTTTTTCATTTTCATTTATGTTCTACGCGTTCAACTTCTCCATAAACGCTGCGATATTTGCTTTCTTGTCACCCTTGAATACAGCGGAACCCGCAACGACAACATTGGCACCTGCATCTAATACATCCTGTACATTGTCAACCGTGATACCACCATCAACTTCAATCAAAAGCTCCGGATTTTTTTCTTCGGCAAGTGCCTTTACTTCCTGTAACTTCGTAAGAGCGATTGGCATAAACTTCTGTCCGCCAAAACCCGGATTGACACTCATGATGAGTACCATATCTACCTGATTGATGTAATATTCTAACCAATGCACCGGTGTCTCCGGATTCACAGCAATTCCAACCTTCATGCCTGCCTCTTTAACGGCGTCAATCGTCTCCTGAAGATTCTTACATGCCTCATAATGTACGGTCAGCATGTCTGCTCCCGCATCCGCAAATGCATCGATATAACGAATTGGTTCATTAATCATCAGATGTACATCAAAGAAACTTTCCGTAATCTTCCGGATGCATTTGATAACCGGTGGTCCAAAGGAGATATTTCGTACAAAGGTTCCATCCATAACATCTAAGTGAAACCATTTGACACCTGCTTCATCCAATACCTTTGCATTTCGTTCAATGTGGTTAAAATCAATTGATAACAATGACGGTGAAAGAATATTCATGTCTACCATCTCCTTTTATTTTTTAATTCTTCATATAGCTGTATATAATTATCATAGCGAAGCTGCGAGATTGTTCCCTCCTGCAATGCTTCTTTCACTAAGCACGCCGGCTCATGTATATGCACACAGCCATGAAACTTACAACGACCGTTACAGCTTTCAAACTCCCGGAAATATTCCTTTAAATCTTCCGGTTCCATATCTTCAATCGCAAGTGAGCTGAATCCCGGCGTATCCATGATATACGTGTCTTCTTCAATATAGATCAGTTCCGAATGTCTCGTTGTATGCTTACCCCTGCGGATCTTTTCACTGACTGCTCCGGTCTGTACCTGTGCCTGCGGATGCAATGCATTCAACATCGATGATTTCCCGACACCGGAAGGTCCTGCAAAGACACTTGTCTTACCACGGATAGCTTCCCGGAATGCATCGACTCCGACATTTTCCTTTGCAACCGTCAGGAACACCCGGTAGCCGGCGCCTGCATAGATAGCACAGATTTCCTGTGCTTCCTGCTCACTGACCAGATCCGACTTGTTAAAACAGATCAGCGTGTCAACGCCCTGCTGTTCCATCATAATCAGAAAGCGGTCTAACAGATTGTAATTCGGCTTTGGATCTGCCAGCGCAAATACGATCACTGCCTGATCAACATTCGCAACTGCCGGCCGGATCAGCAGATTCTCCCGCGGAAAAATCTCGACGATATTTCCCGTCTTATCCTGTTCACTGATGATCTCAATCTCGACATTATCACCGACCGCCGGTTTGATCTTCCGGTTGCGGAATGCACCCTTGGCCTTACATTCATATATGGTATTTACAGTATTATGTGGGTGGATATAATAAAATCCACCCACACCTTTCATAATCTTTCCCTGCATAGACTTCCTATACTTTATTTATTCCTCAGAGAACGAAACAGTTGGCGAAGGTACCGTAAAGGACGATGTCACATCCGTTCCTCCTGCCAGAATCACAAAACTTGCACTGCCACTCTGGGATGACAGATTTGGTACATTGGCAGATACATTATAAGAACCGCCCGAATTAACCGTGATTGTCTGCTCATAAACAGCACCACCGTTGAAGATAACCTGAACTGTAACTGCAGAACCATCCAAGGCGGGATCATTGCAGGTAATCGTACCTGAAATACTTGCTTTGTATGTCTTCTGTTTCTCTTCCGGTCCATCACTGATGACGAAGTCAACACTGTCTCCCTCTGTCACGGTTGTTCCTCTCGAAGGATTCTGGCTGATAACCATACCTGCTGCGACACTGTCGCTGTTTGCATGTGTCACACTTCCGGCAGAAAGCTTCTTGCTTGACAGCGAATCTCTTGCCTGTGCCTCTGTCAGTCCGCCTAAGTTTGGAACTTCTACTTCCTTTTTCTCAGAGCCGTTGCTGACTGTCACGATAATCTTTGACCCTTTGGCAGCCTTTGTGCCACCTTCCGGATCGGTCTTGATAACCTTATCTTTTTCAACATCTTCACTGTATTCGTAAGCATGGCTTACCTGAAAACCGGCTTCTGTCAACAATGTTACCGCCTGCGAATCCTCATACCCTTTGACATCCGGTACATCAATTTCTTCCGCACCTGCGCTGACCTTGAGCATGATTTCCTGATCAACCGGTATCATCTCGCCCTCTTTGACGCTCTGCTCAAATACATAACCTTCCTGTGTCTTCTCGTCCTCTACATGCTCTGTCTTGACATTCGTAAATCCTGCATCTGTAAGCATCTTCAAAGCTGCTTCCTCTGAAATACCGGTTACGCTAAGCATTGCAACAGACTGTACTTCTTCCGATGTAATCTTATTCTTATTATCCTTCTTAGATCCAAACTTAAACCAGCCAAGTACGTTACCCAGCACAACTATAATGATGATTGCAATGATAACAGCTGTTGCAACACCTGCAATCGTCACTGCCTTACGGATACCCGGATCGATATCATCCGGATCCTCATCGTCCTCAATATCTTCATCTTCGTCATAATCCTGAACCTTCTTCAAGCTGCCACGTTTTGGCTGTGGTTCCGGTTCATACTCATCTTCCCATTCATCTTCATCTTCCTGCAGAAGTTCATTGATTCTTCCACTGTTCGCCTGCGGAGTAGAATTATAGCCGATTGGACGAATCTCTCCCATCTCCTGCGATACCGGTGGATTATCATACGGCTGACTGTACATATCACGGTTGGCGCTGCCGTTCCGGATTGCCTGCACATCTTCCTTCGTCCACTCCTGTGTCGGGCTGTTCGTAATCGATGTCGGAGCAACCACAATATCAATATTCGGGTTATTCTGTACCCGCTTCAAATCTGCAATCAATGCACTCGCGGTCAGATATCTGCGCTCCGGCTTTTTCTGTGTTGCCTTCAGAATAATCTTTTCAAAGCTGGAATAGATATCCGGATAATACTGTCTCGGAGGAATCATCTCATTCTGGATATGCATGAGTGCAACCGATACGTTGTTATCCCCTTCAAACGGAACTCTTCCGGTTACCATCTCATACATCGTGATACCGAGAGAATAAATATCGCTTCTCTCATCGCTGTAACCTCCACGTGCCTGCTCCGGGGATATGTAATGCACACTTCCCATCGCGCCGGATGTCAGTGTGTTGCTGCTTGCTGCCTTCGCAATACCAAAATCCGTGACCTTGATATTTCCGTTTTTCGATACGATAATATTCTGCGGTTTAATATCGCGGTGGATAATATGATTCTCATGTGCCGCTTCCAATCCGGATGCAATCTGAATAGAAAAATCAATTGCTGTCTCCATATTGAGACGGCCATTCTGCTCGATATACTGCTTTAATGTGATGCCCTCTACAAGCTCCATCACGATACAGTAGATTCCTTCATCATCGACAACATCGTATACATTTACAATATTCGGATGTGTCAGTCCCGCGGAAGCCTGCGCTTCAATACGGAATTTTGTCACAAAATTCTTGTCGTTGCTAAACTCCGGCTTCAGTACTTTAATTGCTACGTTACGATTCAGTCTGTGGTCTCTTGCCTTGTAGACAATAGACATTCCGCCTGCGCCAACCACGTCCAAAATCTCATATCTATCACATAATATCATTCCTGGTTTTAACATGATTTCAACCCTTTCTGCTATCTTCGTTCTCTACTCGGTCATCAATCTGCCGATATAATGATCACGGATATATTATCCGATCCACCATAGTAATTCGCCCGGTCTACAAGTTCCTGTGCAATCCGGTCTAAATCGTCTTCCTCGGAAACAATATCCCTTATTTCGTCATCCTCAACCATGTTTGACAACCCATCTGAACATAACAGATATTTTTCTTCCGTGTTGATCTCTATCTCAAAAAAGTCCGGCATCATCTCATCTCTCGAACCCATCGCCTTCGTGATAATGTTCTTCTCCGGATGATTACGACCTTTTTTACGTTCCAATTCACCTTTTCGGATCAGTTCCTCTACCAGGGAATGATCCATCGTAATCTGATGTATCTCCCCGCCAATCGCATACAGCCTGCTGTCACCGACATTCGCCACATACAGCTTTCCATCCTGTGCAACCGCCGCTACCATCGTCGTTCCCATTCCATTTAAATCGGGATCGGCGCACGCCGCCTTATATATTTCATTGTTTACAAATAACATTGCCCGTTTTAACAGTGCTACCGGATTTTCTATTGTGGACTTCTCTACAAAATCCACTGTAATATCAATCGCCATCCTCGATGCTTTGTCCCCCGCGCGATGTCCGCCCATTCCATCTGCTACGATGTAAAGATTCGGAAGTGGGCCGACCGGAGTGTCACTGAAAAAAATACTGTCCTGATTGTTATTACGTTTAATCCCGGTATCCGTCTTTCCACTAGAATGCATGGGGATCCTCCTGATGATGAAACGCATATTTCCTTCGTAACTGACCACAAGCAGCGTCTATATCGCTACCCATACTCTTCCTTATTGTAGCATTTATGTGATATTTTTCAAGAGTGGATTTAAATTTTTCAATCGAACTACTGTCACTGCTTTCATATTCCCGTTCCTCCACCGGATTAATGGGAATCAAATTAACATGGCAGTTTATGCCGGCAAGCAGCTTTGCAAGCTTTCCTGCCTGTTCTATCGTATCATTTTTCCCCTTGACAAGACTGTATTCAAACGTCACTCTGCGTCCGGTCTGATCAAAATACGCACGACAGGCAGCTAATGTTTCTGCCAGCGTATACTGATGTGCTATGGGCATCAGTTCTTTTCGTTCTTCATCCGTTGGTGCATGCAGAGAAAGTGCAAATGTAATCGGGATATCCTCTTTTGCCAGATCATAGATACGCGGCACGATTCCGCAACTCGATACAGTGATATTTCTGGCACTTAAGTTATAACCATTCTCATCGATAAGCAGACGTAAAAAGCGGATCAGATTCTCGTAATTATCGAGTGGTTCCCCGGTTCCCATCACGACCACATGGCTGATGCGTTCCCCGGTGATACGGCTCGTTGCGTAGATCTGTTCGAGCATCTCCGATGCTGTCAGATTCCGCACCAGCCCTCCGATCGTTGATGCGCAGAACCTGCATCCCATCCGGCATCCTGCCTGCGACGAGATACATACCGAATTTCCATAGTTGTGACGCATAAACACCGTTTCGATCATCTGTCCATCCGACAGGCGGTATAAGAATTTGATTGTACCGTCCGATTTGGATTCCTGACTTGTCTCTGCCTCGATATGGATAAATCCTTCTTCGTCCATCTGTGCACGCAGTGTTTTCGGAAGATTCGACATATCCTCCACCGATTCCACATACTTCTGATGCATCCACTGAAACACCTGTTTTGCCCGAAATGCCGGCTGTCCATGTGCTTTCATCCATTGTTCAATTTCTGCAAGGTACATTGATTTGATGTCCATTTTGATCTGACACTTCTCCTTTTATATATCCAAAATTTTATCTCTGTCTGCGCAGCACCGAATAATAAAATCCGTCACAGGCATCGATGCCCTGCAGAAACTGCCGCTGTTCTTTCAATGTATATTCCGGATGTTCTTTCAAAAATCGTTCCACCTGTAATACATTTTCTTCCTTTGTAATCGTGCAGGTGCTATACAACAGCGTCCCGCCTGCTTTCACATAACGGCAGGCGTTTTGCAGTATCGTATGCTGTAATTCCACAAGAGACTTTATCTGCTCTTCTGTCACCCGGTATTTGATATCGTTTTTCCGTCCCATAATACCAAGTCCGGAACAAGGCAGATCCGCGATAACAACATCCGCGTTTTCCTCCTGTTCCTGCATATATTCTGTCGCATCCTGACAACGGATATCAACATTTGTAAGTTTTAACCGTTCAACATTTTCTTCGATCAGCTCCAGTTTATCCTCTGCAATATCCATTGAAAGCACGTGCCCTTCCCGTGCAGATTCCGCTGCCGCTGTCGTTTTGCCGCCCGGTGCCGCACAGATATCCATAACCAGATCCCCTGATTTGATGTCTGCTGCCGAAACGGCACACATCGAACTTTCATCCTGCACGGTGAAATATCCCTGCTTATACCCCGGAATTTTATGAATGAAATCATATCCGGATAACAGCCATGCACCTTCATAATATGCTCCCGGTTCAACCATTATGCCTGCCTCTTCGAGTCGTTTCTTATAAGAATCCGGTGTCTCTCCGTTTTCTTTGATTTGATGTATATTCAAACGAATGCTCGTCTTCCGATCTGTAAATGCCGCTTGTAAAATTGTCTCTGTACTTTCTACACCATATTCCGAAACAAGCTTTTGCACAAGTCCATGCGGTGTCGATGTCAGCACAGACAAATACTTCTCCGGTTCTTTTTTCTGATCCGGATATGTGATCCCAGCTTTCTCCCGTGCGATTGTCCGAAGCACACCATTTACAAATCCGGAAAGGCCCGCAAAACCATGTTTTTTCGCAAGCTTCACACACTCATTGCATGCGGCAGAATCCGGAACACCATCCATAAAGAGAATCTGATAGCACCCCATCCGCAACAGACAGGCAATCACAGGTTTGCATTTCCGCACTTTCGTCTTTGAAAATTGATCAATTACATAATCCAGCCGCAGCTTTGTCTCTGTTACGCCCTCCACCAGCCTGGATAAAAAGGCACGTTCTACTTTATCGGTAAACTGATTTTTGCGAAGTGCATTTCCAAGTGCTATATTTGAAAATGTGTGATTTGTCTCTATATCCAATAATACGGTCAACGCCACGTCTCTTGAATCCATCCGGTTCTCCTTTTTAATCCTGATTTACATACATTCCCGCTTTTAACGGATTACCGTTCAGATAGGCAGCCGCATCCATCGGCTTTTTGCCCTCCGGCTGCAGGTTCTGAATCTGCAATGCATCTGTACCACACGCGATCACGAAATACTTCTTCGCAACCTCCACGATCTCGCCCGGAGCAAAGGCCAGTGTCTGTTCCACTTTTGCCTGTGCCTGCGCCTGATATGCAGCATCCATTGTGATCACCTTTGCTTTGTAGATCTTCACATTCTTACCATCAATCTGTGTATATGCACACGGCCATGGATTCAGTCCGCGGATCAACCGCTCCAGCTTTTCTGCAGGCTTTGAGAAATCCATCTGTCCCATGTCCTTGGAGAGCATCGAAGCATAACAACTTTGCGTATCATCCTGCTTCGTCCGTGTTGCTGTATGATTTTCAAGCTTCATGAGTGTCTCTAAAATCAGGGATGCTCCTGCCACAGCAAGCTTGTCATGCAGCGTGGCTCCGGTATCTTCCGGCGTGATAACAACCTCTACTTTGTCAATCATATCTCCGGTATCGAGCCCTTTTTCCATATACATCGTTGTGACGCCCGTCACGGTCTCACCATCAATGATTGCACGCTCGATTGGTGCCGCGCCACGGTATTTCGGAAGCAATGACGCATGAATATTGATACAGCCATACGGTGGAATCGATAAAATGCTCTCCGGCAATATCTGTCCATATGCAGCTACCACGATTGCATCCGGCTTGTATGACCGAAGCGTCTCTACCATCTCTGCTTCCCGCACCTTCTCCGGCTGATAGACAGGAATCGCATATTCCTGTGCCTTCACCTTAACCGGTGTTGGCACCAGCTTACGATTTCTTCCCTGTGGCTTGTCCGGCTGCGTCACAACCGCAACAACCTCATGCTCTTTTACAATTGCCGCAAGCGCAATGGCTGCAAATTCCGGTGTTCCCATATATATAATTCTCATGCTCTACCTCCATGTTCTACCCTGCCGTGCATCCGTTTTTTGCTACTCTTCCGGATTAACCGGCTCTACCTTATAAAGTCCGTCTTCAACCTTATCCTTGTACAGAATTCCATCGAGATGATCTAATTCATGACAGATGGCACGTGCCAGTAATCCCTCACCCTCGATCTGACGAAGCTGCATATCCTCATCATACGCCTCACAGATCACATGATTAGGTCTTGTAACAGTTCCCTGCAGTCCCGGCAGACTCAGGCAGCCTTCCTCTCCCGTCTGCTCACCGTCTGCCTCGATAATCTTCGGATTGATTAATGTATAGGCATTATCATCTCCGATATCGATTACAACGATGCGCTTTAATATGCCGACCTGTGGTGCAGCCAGTCCTACGCCATTTGCCTCATACATCGTCTCATACATATCATCAATCAGAGTCTGTAACCGCGGTGTCATCTTCTCAATCGGTTTGCAGACCTTTCTCAATACATCATCACCATCTAAACGTATCTTTCTTGTTGCCATAATGCCCTCCATTTATATTATAATTTATAAACCATATTTCTCTTAAATTAACAGATTGTCATCGGATTCATATCTACAGTGATTGTCACACATTCACAGCTGCATGTATCAACATAATCACGCAATGTAGTAATTGCACCAAGCCCCGGTGCCTTCACATAGATCACATAACGGTATTCATCGTTAATCTTCCCAATTGCCGCTTCACCCGGTCCGATAATTCTGGTCTGTGTATATTGTAATGCGTTCGTCTTTTCTTTTAAGTTCCGGCACAAAATTCCGGCGTAGCTCTCCACTTTTCCTTTGGATTCCCCGGTTAACAGAATCTGTAACATATCATACACCGGCGGATATCGAAGCATCCGTCTGTACGCCATCTCCATATCATAAAATGCTTTATAATCCTGATTGGCGGCGGCTGCTATCGCATAATGCTCCGGCTGGTAAGTCTGTATCACGACCTCGCCTTCTTTTTCACCACGTCCGGCACGCCCGGCTGCCTGTGTCAGAAGATCAAAGGTACGTTCTCCGGCGCGGTAATCGTTCGCATACAGTGACAAATCCGCAAGTATCACGCCAACCAATGTCACATTGCTGTAATCGTGTCCTTTGACAATCATCTGCGTGCCAATCAGCATATCCGCCTTTCCTTCCGCAAATTGTTTTAGGATTCTGGCACCCGCATCCTTACGCATCGTTGTATCCCGATCCATACGCAATGTTTTAATCTGTGGAAAAAGCTTTTTGATTTCTTCCTCCACCTTCTCGGTTCCGGTTCCAAATCCTGCGATCATCTTTGATTTGCACGATGGACACGCCTGCGGCATCGCCATACTGTATCCACAATAGTGACAGACAAGCTGTCTGGTCGCCTGCAGCGTATGTTGATGATATGTTAACGCCACGTCACACCGCGGGCATTTGATCGCCTCCCCGCATGCCCGGCATGATACAAAGCTATTGAACCCTCTCCGGTTGATAAACAGCATCATCTGCTCTTTTCTTGCAAGACTTTCCTGTATCTTCTTATACAGACAACGGCTGATAATGCTCCGGTTTCCAAGCCTCAGCTCTTCGCGCAGATCCACAACTTCGATTTTCTGTGCTTTCACTCCATCCGGCCGGTCTTTTAATTCCCATAATCGGTATTGTCCCGTTTCCGCTCTTGCATAACTCTCCACGCTCGGTGTCGCTGATCCAAGAATTACACTTGCATTCTCTAATTCCGCCCTCTTGATTGCCACATCCCGGGCATGATAGCGAGGTGCCTGATCACTTTTGAATGCAGAATCATGTTCTTCGTCCATCACAATCAGCTTCAGGTTTTGAAACGGTGTAAAAAGTGCCGAGCGCGGACCAATCACAACGTCAACCTCGCCATCCTTTGCTTTCCGGAACTGCTCATATTTCTCGCCTTTGCTCTGTCTGGAATTGACAAATGCCACGCGCGTACCAAAATGTTTCCGAAACCGAGCCAGTGTCTGATACGTAAGTGAAATCTCAGGGATTAAAACAATCGCCTGTCCTCCTTCCCGAATCACTTCTTTGATGCACTGGATATAGACTTCTGTCTTACCACTGCCCGTCACGCCATGCAGCAAATATGTCTTTCGCATGCTCATCTGAACATCTTCTGTAAATTCATCCACCAATGCCTGTTGTTCCTCGTTAAGTGTCACAAACTCCCACTGGTCTTCCGAAAGTTTCGTCTCCTCCACCTTCTGAGAGGTCTTTCTTACCGTCTGTTTCACCGGCATCACCGTCTGCAGTGCCTGATTCATCGTTGTACCATAGGTCTCCCGCATCCATGCAGCAAGCTGAATCAGCTTTCCTTCGATTGGGATTCCCTTCTGGGGCACCTCTGCGATCTCCTTGATCTTATCCGGAGCATAAGAAGGTGTCTGCGTGATGCCTACCACATATCCATGCCGGTGCGCATTTCCTTTTCCAAAAGGAACTGTCACCAGGCTTCCAATCTGCACCTGTTCTTCCCATTCGGCACCAATCCGGTACTGAAACACCCGGTCGATTGCGCTATGCGAAATATCGATTATTATATCCGCATATAGTTGTGACATCCTCTTCCTCCAAAATCTCGCGGATCAAATCCCGCTCATCCATGTGATGCTTTACGCCATGAATCTCCTGATAATCTTCATGTCCCTTTCCTGCAAGAACGATCACATCTCCTTCCTGCGCGTTCATAATTGCATACCGGATTGCTTCCTTCCGGTCTGCAATCATCACATATATACCATCTGTTTTCTTCATGCCTGTCTCAATATCCGCAATGATTGCAAGCGGCTCTTCATCTCTTGGATTATCGCTCGTAATAATTGTGAAGTCTGCCATCTTGCCAGATACTTCCCCCATCTCAAACCGACGGTCTCTTGAACGGTTTCCGCCACAACCAAACAAAGTAACAAGCCGCTTCGGATGATACGCACGAAGCGCAGTAAGCAGGCTTTCCAGTGCCATTGCATTGTGTGCGTAATCAATCATCAGTGTAAATGCATCGGAAATCGGTATCATCTCCACACGTCCACGGACTTTCACTTCTTTCAATATTGTCTGTATATCGGTTACTGCCACATGCATCTGATCTGCTACAGCAACGGCTGCGAGTGAATTATGTACAGAAAACTCGCCCGGCAGATCTACCATCATCTGTGCTTCAAGTTTTCCATGTAACGCATACTGGATTCCAAGCACACCCTTTTCCTGATACAGCTTCACATCCGCTGCCCGGTAATCCGCATTTGCAGTCTCTCCATAGGTCAGTTTTTCACAGGCTGCATGTTCCATCATATAGGCAGCATTCGCATCATCCACGTTGAAAATACCAACCTTACACAATGTGAAAAGTTTTGCTTTCCAATCCCGGTATTCTTCAAAGCTTGCGTGTTCATTCGGTCCGATATGATCTTTTGACAGGTTCGTGAAGATACCGTAATCAAAATCCACGCCCGCTACACGATCGAGCATCAGTCCCTGGGAAGAAACTTCCATAACAACCGCCTTACATCCATTATCTACCATATCCCGCAAATATTTATGTAATATCATAGATTCCGGAGTTGTATTGTTCGCATGGATATGTTGTTTTCCATCTATAATCTCAATCGTACCGATCAATCCGGTTTTAATCCCGGAACGTTCCAGCATATCCCGGATCATGTACGTTGTTGTCGTCTTTCCCTTTGTACCTGTCAATCCTATCACGTTCAGTTTTCCAGAAGGATTTCCATAGAACGCCGAACTGATCATACCCATCGCATACCGGGTACTCTCCACACGGATCACAGTCACAGTGTCCGGCACCGGCACCGGCTTTTCAACTACAAGCACACTTGCTCCTTTTTTTGCTACATCTTCCGCATATTTATGTCCATCTGAGACAGCACCTGTGATACAGAAAAACAAATCTCCCGTTTCTACTTTTCTCGAATCATTCTGAATTTCTCTGATTTCTACATCCGCATTTCCTTGCAATACTTCGTAGGTAAGTCCCTGTAATACTTCTGATAATTTCATAATCTTCCTCCATGAATGAATACAAACAAAAAGTAAATAAGGCTACAGCTTTTTGTTCTGCAGCCTTTGAACCCCTTCGTGGGTCTTACTCGTCATCACCGACAATCTTAACTTTTCCGCTGTACAGTTCTGCGACTGCAGTTGAAAGAGGCTTTCCACTCTCAGATTTTACGAGCGGCTCTGCACCGTCAATAATCTGTCTGGCTCTCTTTGCAGTTGCCATAACTACGGAATAACGACTCTGAACAACCGGCTGTTCACCCGGCTCCACGTCGCTGTTAATTACTTCCATTAATTCTGTGTAAGATGGATGTATCATTGTCTATATCTCCCTTCCTATAAAGCTTTCAGCTCATTTTTGATTTCTTCCATAAACTCAAGATTATTTTCACGCAGACATTTTCTGCCTACAATAATCGAGTGTACGCTGTGTACACATGTATCTAAATCGTCATTTACAACGATATAGTCATACTGCTGCATATCCTCGGATTCTTCCACCGCACGCTGCATACGCTTATTGATGACTTCCTCACTCTCGGTGCCACGCCCCGCAAGACGTTCGCGAAGTCCTTTTGCACTCGGTGCTGTGATGAATATAAGAATCGCATCCGGATACTGTTCACGGACATTCATGGCACCCTGCACTTCGATCTCTAAGATCACATCATGTCCTTTCGCCATCTCATCCTCTACGAACTTTCTAGGGGTACCATAGTAGTTTTCTACATACTGTGCCCACTCAATAAACCCATTATAATCAATCAGATTCCGGAATTCATCCACGGTTTTGAAATAATATTCTCTTCCGTCAACTTCTCCCTCCCGTGGTGCACGCGTTGTCGCAGAAACAGACAGACTATAGCCATATTCGGCAACCATCTTCTTGACAACCGTACCTTTACCCACGCCGGAGAATCCGGAAATAACAATCAAAGAACCTTTCTTTGCCATATTATCTGGTTCCTCCTACTCAATATTCTGTATCTGTTCACGAACCTTTTCGATTTCTGTCTTCAAATCAATTCCCTTGTCTGCAATAATCAGGGAATTCGCTTTCGATAAAATCGTGTTTGCTTCGCGATTCATCTCCTGTACGATAAAATCAAGCTTTCTACCAACAGCGCCACCCTCTGTCAGAATCTTAATCGTACTGTCAATATGACTTCTCAGACGCACAACTTCTTCATCCACGCAGACCTTATCCGCATACATCGTAACCTCGGCTGCAATACGCTGATCATCAATCTGGGTATTGATGGCGAGCTCATCCACCTTCTCAATCAGCCGATTCTTGTAATCCTCGATAATCTGCGGTGATTTTTCTTCGATATACGCCACGATATCTGACATTACAGAAAGCTTTGCAAGCAGATCCTTCTTCAGGTTCTCGCCCTCACGGATACGGGACTCTGCAAACTTCTCTGCTGCTTCCCGTACAACTCCCTCTAAATGAGACCAGATTTCATTTTCATCCACGGACTGTTCTTCCAATGTAAACACCTCCGGGAATCTGCCGATCACGGATGGCTTTACATCCGACTGCAGGTCAAAATCATCTACCATACTGTTCAGATAATTCACATATTCTGTTGCAATTTCCTTATTATATTTTACACACACGTTGGACTTTGTATAGTCCTCATATGTAATAAATACATCAACTTTTCCACGCTGAATATATTCCTTCAGACAAGCTCTGATATCTGTCTCAAAATAATTCAGTTTCTTCGGCAGTTTCACGTTCATGTCACAGAACCGGTGATTCACCGCCTTAATCTCTACCACGATCTTACGATCGTCATTTACCTGTTCGCCTCTTCCGAAGCCTGTCATACTTTTTATCACGATAGTCTCCTGTATACATCCGCCGCCAAGCGACTCCATTTTCTCACTGTGCCTACACACACATAAAAATAATGCAGATTATCGTTTCTTTCTTATCTATGAACGATAATCTACACTATTATAGTATAGGCACCCCTAAAAATCAAGGTGTTTTCATGTTTAATTTCTTGATTCAGGCTTCTGCAATTCCATGGATATCCGGCTCCATACTCATCGAATAATTTGTATGATAAATCACAAATCCCGGTTTTGCTTTCGGCGGTTTTTTCAGGTTTTTCTTCATCGTATAGTCAACCTCTACCTTCGGTGCATCCTTTCCGGTTGAGTAATATGCTGCCAGTCTTGCCGCCTCTTCATATGTACGGTCGGGAATCTCTCTCTCTCCGTTCGTCTTGACGATCACATGAGACCCCGGCATCTGCTTCGCATGAAACCAGAGATCATTTCCTTCTGCAAACTTAAATGTAAGTTCTTCATTTTGGAAATTATTCTTTCCGACATACATGTGATATCCGTCGCCGGATATATAATGTAGCGGCTTTGCTTTCGCCTGTTTCTTCTGCTTGTTACGATCGAATCTGCCACGCACATAACCGCTTTCAATAAGTTCCTGTTTGATCTCCTGCAGATCATTCTCCGTCTTGGCAATCTCCAGAGAATTCTGCACAGAAAGCAGATAATCCAGTTCCTCCTTTGACTCTACCGTAAGCTCCATCAAAGCCTCATAGGTTCGTTTCAGCTTATTATATTTGTTGAAATACCGCTTTGCGTTCTCCATCGCCGACTGCTCCGGATCAAGCGGAATCGTAACCATACTGCCATCATAGTAATTCTCACAGGTGATTTCCTTATCGCCAGGTTTGCACGAATATCCATATGCAGTCAATAGTTCTCCATAGACCTTATATTTATCCCGTTTCTCTGTATCCTTTAGCTGCGACCGCTGCAAATCGTATTTCTTTGCGGTCCGCTCGATTGCATTACTGACGATCTTTCGAAGATCGGTCGACCGCTGCCTGATACGTGTCACTACGCTTTTTGCCTGATAGTATTCTTCAATGACCGGAGACATCGACGGAAATGCTTTCAGACCATCCATATCCTTCTTCGGAAGGTCGTCTGCTTCCTCTCCATACATCGTCAATGTGCACGCCGCAAATTCCTTCGGTGCATAACCCTGGTATGCGATACATGGTGTAAATTGTTCTTCTTTTATACTCTGACGCATAGTATCAAACGCGCCATATAACGTTTCCTGTTCCTGCATGGAAAGCCCCGCCGTACTCATCCCACCATCGACACCGGCCCGATAACAGATTTCATTTGCGATCACCGGTGATAATCCGGTTAGGGATGTATAGATGGCTTTCGTTACAGATACCGGCTTACGCAGAACATGATTCATGAAATAATTGATATCTATATCAAGCGGATTTTCCTTTTCCTGTGCCGGTGGATATACATACGTCCTTCCGGGCAGCACTTCCCGCACCGAACTTACCTGATGGGAAATATGTTTGATACTGTCAATGATCGTACCCTCTGCATCCGTGAAGATGATGTTGCTGTGTTTTCCCATGATCTCAACGATCAGTTTCTTCCGGCACAAATCTCCCATCTCATCAAGATGCTCTAACTCCATCTCTACGATTCTCTCAAAATTCGGCTGTGTCACGGACAAAATCCGTGCATTTCCAATATGCTTCCGAAGCAGCATACAGAAGTTCGGAGCTGTCGTCGGATTCTCCTTTGTCTGCCCGGACAGATAAATAAGGGGCAGACTGGCATCTGCAGAGATCACCAGACGACTGGTTGTGTTTCCCTGTTCTGTCCGGTTTTTCACGACCAGACACAGTTCATCCACTTCCGGCTGATATATTTTATAGATACGTCCGCCTGTCAGATTCTTCTTCAGTTCACTGACGATTGCAGATACGGTTACTCCGTCAAATGCCATTTTCTTACTCCTTTTCATTCCAATAATCACATAATATCAAAAATGCATGTCAATGTAAATGAGCATATAGATTCATGAAGTAATATGATACATTTGTGACTTAGAAGTAATTCGTGTTCTGTGCATATCAGCAATGCGAAAACACGATGTTTTCGCAAGCTGCCACTGAGCCATGGATGGCGAATTGGCAGCGGTTGCGTACGGTAATAAATATATCCCAGAACACGAATATTACTTCTTAGTCACAATATGTTATATTACGAATGAATCTACTATGCATATTTACATCTGACATGCATTTTGACCACCTTATGTGATTATGATTAAATCAACAATCCAAGCAGATCGTTGCTTCTCTTTACAAATGCTGTCATCTTCTCGGCTGAGAGTGGTTTGTTTGCAAGGACAGCCAGATCATAAAGCTGATTACAGATCATATCCTTGTACTCACCCTCCGGGTTATCCAAGATGTATTTTACAAGCTTGTTGTTTGCATTCAAGACAAGCGTTTCTGCTTCACCTGCCCCAAACATAGCAGGATCCATACCATCCATGTTGTACACACGCATCATCTCCATCATACGACGGGACTCCTCGGATACCGTCAGGACAGAGGATACATTCTCGTTCTTCATGCTCTCAACCTTGACTACAAGCTTATCATTTCCGGTTGCTTTCTTGAATGCCTCAGAAAGCTTATCGGTATATTCCTTCGTCTGCTCCTCAGAAAGCTTCTCACCGACAAAGTTATCGGCAAGGTCTGCATCGATACGCAGGAACTTCACATTCTCATTCTTACCTTCCAGATGTGTGATATATGGGTTATCAATGTTATGTGTCAGATAAACCGCATTCATGCCCTCTTCCTTGAACATGTTAATATACTGGGACTGTGCCACATCGTCAGAGATATAGAATACTTTGTTCTCGTATTTCTCCTTGCCCTCTTCAAGATACTCCGGAAGCGTGATGTACTTACCATTGATATCCTTAAAGAGCATATAGTCTGTCATCTTATCACAGAACTTCTCATCCTTCAGACAGCCAAACTTGATGAATGGACTCAAATCATCCCAATACTTCTCGTAATCTTCCTTGTTGTTCTTATACATGCCGGTCAGCTTATCAGCAACCTTCTTTGTGATGTAATCGGATATCTTCTTGACAAATCCATCATTCTGCAATGCGGAACGGGATACATTAAGCGGAAGATCCGGACAGTCAATCACACCCTTCAACAGAAGCAAAAACTCCGGAATAACTTCCTTGATGTTATCTGCGATAAATACCTGATTGTTATATAACTTGATCGTGCCCTCTAACTGGTCATACTGTGTGTTAATCTTCGGGAAGTACAAAATACCCTTTAGGTTAAACGGATAATCCATATTCAGATGGATCCAGAAGAGCGGCTTCTTGAAGTCTAAGAACACATGCTGGTAAAAATCAATATACTGCTCATCCGTACAATCCTTCGGATTACGCATCCAGAGCGGATTCGTATCATTTAACGGTTTTCTCTCTTCTTCCTTTTCTTCCGGAGCATCCTCTGTTTTTTCTTCTGCCTCATCCTTCTTTGGTGCATCGCCGACAAGTTCATCTTCCTGTGTTGTATCGACCTCGATTACCTTGTCTTTTTCTTTCTTTTCGGCTTCCTTCTTGGCTGCCTCTTCCTCTTCCTTATCCTCATTGATAAAGTAGATGTTGTATGGCATAAATGCACAATATTTCTGGATGACTTCCTTCACACGATACTCATTTGCATACTCTAAGCAATCCTCGTTCAGATACAATGTAATGGCTGTACCACGGATATCGTCATCGCTCTCACTCATCGTGTAATTCGTTCCGCCATCGCACTCCCAATATACCGGCTTTGCATCCTTCTTATAAGAGCATGTCTCGATCGTTACCTTATCCGCAACCATAAATGCGGAATAAAAACCAAGTCCGAAATGACCGATAATCTGCTCGTCACCGGATTTATCCTTATATTTGTTGATAAAGTCCGTCGCACCGGAAAATGCGATCTGGTTAATATACTTGTCAAGTTCTTCCTCGGTCATACCAAGACCATTATCTACGAATGTCAAAGTCTTATCCTTGGCAGACGCATATACCTCGATTTTGTATTCCTCGCCTTCGACTTCCTCATATTCGCCCATCACTGCAAGCTTCTTTAATTTTGTAATAGCATCACAACCATTGGAAATCAGCTCCCGGATGAAGATATCCTGATCGGAATAAAGCCATTTCTTAATAATCGGAAAAATGTTGTCACTGTTAATTGATAAATTACCCTGTCGTTCCATGTCTTATTACCTCCTAAATATGCATCACTAATACAAATCTGCTGTTCTATCCTACAGATTTATTTTGCAAATTAACATTTTATAAATAAGATAATAATACCTGGAAATTTGAATGTCAAGAAAAATTAGCACTCAATTTTATTGAGTGCTAATAATTCTACTTTAAATATAATATTTCTTAACTGTGTCATCCCACACATGTTCCAATGTCTTGTCCATCGTAAATATCTTCAAGGATGTCCCGGTTGTCACAGACAATGCTTCATGCTCATAAACCACATTCATGAAAAGCGCACTTACATCTTCCGTTTTCACGGGCAGGTTATTCATCTCCAAAAGCCGTAAGATATTCTCGCGGTTAAACATCAATATGATCTTGAATCCGATCGGCAGCCGTTTTCCCTTGATATAGGAATATACAATCTGCTTTATATCCTTCCACTCCACATATTCCGGCAAGTCTGCCTGTTCTTCCGTATCAAAATATTCCCGGTTTAACCTGCCATTTACATAATAATCCAGTTTCGTCTTCACCCGTGCCTCATACAGATAAAAACTGTCATATTTTTCTTTTTCAAACAGCTCCTTCAAATATTCTGTTTTTTCATCGATTGAAAAAATCTCCATCTTCTACCTCTGATTCAAATATATCGTTACTAACTCATACTCACCATACGGTTCTTCCGTATACTGAAAATACTGGACCGCATTGATATTCCGCATGAAAGAATAATCAAACCCGGATTCATAATCTGTCACAACCACCTCTATAGTAGCTGTGCTGTCACGGGCCGCCCGGTCCTCAATCAATGTGCGGAATGTATCTCTGTCGCAGATCAGATTATTTTGTTCATAATAATTATAATCAAAACTGTTACACTCCGGAAATGCATCCTGCTTCCAATTATGCCGGTCTTCCATAATCTCATCCGTCACGTTAAAATATTCATGTCCGGCAAACACACCGCGATCCGGCAGCGGATCATCCCAGGTTGCATCCACCTGATACCAGTTCCCATCGAGGCACACTTGGTTCCATGCATGCAGTTCATCATCAGCGGTTCCGGTAACGATCTTATTCTCAATTCCTACGCAGGACATAAGCAATGCCATCGCCTCTGCATACCCATTACAGACTGCGTTGTTCTGCACAAGCGCACCATATGCCCGATATGCATAATCTTTGGAATCATTTACATACCCGTATTTACAATGCACTACTATATAATCATGGATTGCCAGTTCTTTCTCATAATCCGTCATGTCCGGTTTTATAATCAAATCCAAAACCTCAACTACTTTATCATACAGTTTATATGCAAGTGCATGATCGGATGGTATCTCTGCATGATTTACATATTTCTGCCACACATAATAATTGTCCGATATCTCATACCGAAACTGAATCCGCATTCCATCTCTGCTTTTCTCAGTCACCATATACTGATCCACCATGCCATTCATGCTGCAGACATTTTCATTGATATTGTTGATATCCGCTTCTGAGATTCCGGACACATAAAAATCCCCGCGTTGTTTTCCTTCATTGATCTGTTCTGTCACCATCTGCGTCAGATCTTCCATATTGTATGCGGTTTCGTCCGGATGCAGATATGCCCCAATCCGAAAATTAAAAAAATAGAATATGAGAATCACCGCAGCAACCAAAACAGGGATTATAATATGCTGTTTGCCCCTTTGTTTTCTCATCTAACGTCTGCTCCTATCATCGTCTTCTTCATCTTCTTCATCTTCTTCATTTTTTCCACTCTTTCCCACCATAATCAATACCACCATCAATACAATGGATACGATCAGGCAGATTGCGACCAGCAAAGGTTTACCACTGTCGCCGGTTGCGATTATATTTGCAAGAATTGTGTTCATCTTTATCTCCTTTTTTACATACAGGTCATATTAATATATTTATATTATATTAAATTATCTAAGTATAAATCGCAACCTTTTTTCTCGTTTGTCTTGTCGGTTCTTGGGATTTGTTGTATAGTATTCGTGAAATAAAATAGATAAAGCGAGGTAGATTATGGCACAGTTATGGGGCGGTCGTTTCACAAAGGAGACAGACCAGTTAGTATATAATTTCAATGCATCGATCAGTTTCGATCAGAAGTTCTACAAGCAGGACATCCGTGGCAGCATTGCACATGTGACAATGCTTGCAGCAAGCGGCATCCTGACAGATGCGGAACGCGACCAGATCATCGATGGATTAAACGGTATCCTTGCCGATGTGGAAAATGGAACTTTGGAGATTTCTTCCAAATATGAAGATATTCACAGCTTCGTTGAAGCGAATCTGATTGACCGGATTGGTGATGTCGGCAAGAAGCTGCACACTGGACGTTCGAGAAATGATCAGGTTGCACTTGATATGCGTCTGTATGTACGCGATGAAATCACCGAAGTAAAAAAGCTGCTCGTATCACTCATGAAAGAACTGCATACACTGATGAAGGAAAATGTAGATACCTATATGCCTGGCTTTACACATCTGCAGAAAGCACAGCCTGTTACTTTTGCACACCATGTTGGTGCGTACATGGAGATGTTCAAGCGTGATTACAGCAGACTGACAGATATCTATGCACGTATGAACTATTGTCCGCTTGGTGCAGGTGCACTGGCAGGAACAACCTATCCGTTAGATCGTGACCTGACTGCCAGCCTTCTGGATTTTGCCGGTCCAACCTTAAACAGTATGGATTCCGTATCCGACCGTGACTACGTAATTGAGATGCTTTCCGCATTCTCTACGATTATGATGCATCTGTCCCGTTTTTCTGAGGAGATCATCATCTGGAACTCCAACGAGTACCAGTTTGTTGAATTAGATGACGCTTACAGCACAGGAAGTTCAATCATGCCGCAGAAGAAGAACCCGGATATCGCCGAGCTTGTCCGTGGTAAAACCGGACGTGTGTATGGCGCGCTGATCTCCATTCTCACAACGATGAAAGGCATTCCACTTGCATATAACAAGGATATGCAGGAGGACAAGGAACTTACCTTCGATGCGATTGATACCGTCAAAGGATGTATCGCTTTGTTCACAGGTATGATTTCCACAATGAAATTAAACAAACCTGTCATGGAGAAAAGTGCCATGAACGGATTTACGAATGCTACCGATGCGGCTGATTATCTGGTTAATCACGGCGTTCCATTCCGTGATGCACATGGTATTGTCGGTCAGCTTGTACTCTACTGCATCGAGCATGACAAGTCCCTGCTTGATATGGCAATCGATGAGTATAAGGCAATCAGCCCGGTATTTGAAGATGATATCTACGATGCAATCAGCCTGAAGACCTGTGTCAGCAAGCGAAATACGATTGGTGCACCGGGAGAAGAAGCGATGAAACAGGTGCTCGCCATCAATGAAGCATACTTAGAAAAACTATAATAAATACGTAAATGCAAAAGTTTTTCATATATGTGAGTTGTACATATAGAATATTTTTTGAAGGGAGTTAAACCTTATGAATAAGACGACTAAGGCGAAGTATGACCTTGCGACACGTATGTTGAAGGTAGATATTTCGGTAGATGAAGTGGCCCTGATGTCTGGACTTACGGTAGATGAGATTGAGAAGTTAAAAGCCGGGATTGAACCGGAAGAGATTATTGACGAGGCAGCCTTCGCAGAGAAAGCACGAAAGTCCAAGGACAAGTAATAAACAGGCAGGTGGTCTTATAACGAGACTGCCTGCCTTCTTTTGTGCCTGTAAATGCCATTTTCCTAGGAGTGTTCAAATGCCCCCCCTTTGAACACCTCTAGGGAAAATATGCTTAAATTGTATCACGTTCAGTGTTCCACAACGAAGACAGAGGGACACTTTTTGTGACAAAAGGAACGTCCCTATAAAGACATTCTCCCTTTTCTGTGTTATAATAATGTGTAATTTATATATTTACAGATAGAATAGGGGGGAGGAGTTTATGTTTCATTATTTTTTACAGTTGAATTTTTCGACGATCTTAATATCCTTTTTTATGTTGATTTTTGTCAATGTAAATCCTGTATTTCAGAGAAAGGTAATTCGGTTGTTTTCCATTGCGATAAGCTCAGTACTGTGTCTGGTTATCGTTGACAGTATAGAATACTGGTGTGCGACACTTCCGTATCCGACAATGCTGCGTGTGGCAGTATCTATTATTGGGTATGCGCTTAGACCAATCAATATATGCTTTGTGATCATTCTTTCCTGTGGTAACAGAGTGTCGCAAAAGTTTAAGAAATTTATTGCGCTTCCGGGAATTCTGAATACGTTGATCGCTTCCACTGCGTTATTTTCAGGTGTTTGTTTTTCCTACTCGGATAAGAATGAATTTGTGCGGGGGCCACTTGGATATTCGGCATTTGCTGCCTCCGGTTTTTATTTAATTCTGTTGGTTATCCTGACTAATAAGTTATATAAGACGGAGCATACATACGAATCGCTGATCGCAATTTTCATTGCGGTGACGAACACGATAGCTGTCATTCTGGAGGCGTTTTTCCATTATGACGGACTCATCAATACCACGGGAGCTGTGAGTATTGCATTTTATTATATGTATTTGACGACACAGCAGTTCAAGCGGGATCCACTTACGCGTGCGCTCAACCGTCGGTATTTTTATCTGGATGCGGATCATTTGATGGAGAGCAAATGTCTGACAGCGGTAATTTCCATTGATTTAAATGATCTGAAGAGGCTCAATGACGAGAATGGCCATGCGGCCGGGGATACGGCTTTGTGTACGATTGTAGCGTGCATTCAAAATATACTGCCGAGGGGATGCCACCTGTATCGAACCGGTGGTGATGAGTTTATGATCTTATGTTCACGGGTTTCAAAAGATGATGTCCCTGTTCTAATCGATCATATACGGAGGGAGCTTTCTAAGACTCTTTATTGCTGCGCCATTGGTTTTGCCACGCCGGATGCAGACGAGGATTTTGAACATATATGTTCTATTGCAGATGCAGCCATGTATGCAAATAAAAAACAATTAAAAGGCGAAGATACGATTCGCTAGTAATTAAAGTAGCAGAAAATAGATACCTTAAATGTTAGATATGGGAGAATTGAATGACCACGCCACTGGGAGATATAGAAATATGCATAGATGGAAAAACAATTAAATATACAGCACAGAACATGGGCGTGATGGAGTTCAGTATGTGATAACTGGAAATACAAAGGTAAGTACATATGTATTTGGTGTTGCATGGATAGTAGATGCTACAGAGGAGAACGATATACAGACCTGGTTCGGCGCTGATCCAACATATTTCAGATAAAGAGATCAGCTGCCCCTGATGTTTTATCATAACACGTTCTCCATATATATCTTTCCCTGCCCTGAAGCCATGATGATACATCCGGAATTGCCAAATAGTCTGTCAAGGTCAACAAGGAACACATCTTTATGGCTGCATGAGGTTCTCACAACCTGTGGCATCAGAGCAGAATCTTCCGATACGTACAACTTCACACCGTCTTTCGTCACATGTAACTCACTCCATCACATGTGTGCTCCATTATATAATTCTTCCTACACCTGCTCATACAATCTCTGATAGATCTCTGCAGAATTAGACCAGCTATAGTTCTGCTGCATTGCGCATTCCTGCATACTCTCCCATGCATCCTTCTTGTCGAAGAATACCTGCTTTGAGTAGTTGATCGTGTTCAGTAACTCATGTGCATTATAGTTTGCGAACGAAAATCCGGTTCCGCTTCCCTCAAATTCATTGTATGGAATAACCGTATCTTTAAGTCCGCCCGTCTCTCTTACGATTGGCAATGTACCATAACGAAGTGCCATAAGCTGTGTCAGTCCACACGGTTCAAAACGGGATGGTACTAACATCGCATCACACGCTGCATACATCTTGTGTGACAGTTCATCTGAGTAATAAATATTTGCAGATACCTTTGCCGGATGGATGCCCTGATAATAACGGAACATATCTTCATAGCGGCGCTCGCCGGTACCAAGCACGACAAACTGTGTACCATCGGTACAGATGTCGTTCATGACACGGTCAACCAGATCTAAGCCCTTCTGGTCTGTCAGTCTGGAAATAATACCAATCATGTAAGCGTTCTTATCTTCCGGAAGTCCGAGTTCCTTCTGCAATGCAAGCTTATTTGCCACCTTGTTCTTGCGGAAGTTCTTCAATGTATAATTCTTGTAGATTTTCTTATCCGTAGCCGGATCATAATCCTTGTAGTCGATACCGTTTACGATACCCCACAGGCTCTGGTTTCTCGCGCGGAGCAAGCCATCTAATCCCTCACCATAGTAAGCCGTCTGAATCTCCTGTGCGTAAGTATTCGATACCGTTGTGATCTTATCTGCATAAACAAGACCACCTTTCAGCATACTTGCATCCTTATCGATCTCTAGCTTGTCCGGTGTAAACAGATAATCCGGAAGTCCGGAATACTCCTGGACTGTCTTGATATCCCATCTTCCCTGGAACTGCAGATTGTGGATCGTCATAATTGACTTCATGCCACTGTAAAATGGATTATCTGCAAATAATGTCTTCAAGTATACCGGAACCAGTCCAGCCTGCCAGTCATGGCAATGTACAATATCCGGCTGGAATCCGATACTTGGCAGGATAGAAAGTGCTGCCTTGCTGAAATAGCAGAACTTTTCAATATCCCATTTCATATCATCACTGTAAATGTTGAATCCATTGAAATAATACTCATTGTCAATAAAGTATACCGGAACCCCTTCATATTCCAGATACATAACCCCGACATACTGCTGCTTCCAGCCAATATCCATATGAAAATGTGTCAGATAACGCATCTTCTCCTTGAATTTTGCCGGCAGACACATGTAATTCGGAATGATGACACGCACGTCATACTCCTTTTTATCAAAAATTCTCGGCAGTGTACCAACAACGTCTGCAAGCCCTCCAGTCTTGATAAACGGTACACACTCCGATGCAATATAAGCCACTTTCTTCATGTTTTTTGTCCTCCCATATCCGACCCTAAAAGTCTCGTAACAAAGTTATTTTAATTTTAGCATAAGCACTCTGATTATTCAATCCATTTTGTACCACAATATGCTAAAATCCGTCTTTTCCTACTTTCCTGCCAACCGGCGTATCTTCTGAAGCATTGCACGGTCTACGTCCGAATTTCCATACCGTATTTCTTCATAACAAGCCGTAAGTTCTGTTACATCCGTCAGATCTTTCCTTTGCAATTCATCCTGAATTTCACGGCTTGTCTCCGTCTGTTTCAGCGTAATGTCATAACGATACCTCTCAATATAATCCTTATAATATTTTCTTGCCCGCCAATCGCGCGACATGATAAGACGGTCCTTCTTTTTACGCTGTTTTTTCTCCTCGTCTGTTTTTTGTGCCGGCACCAATTCTATCTGATCCGACGATATCACACGTTTCGTCATAAGAAAACGAACCAGTCTTGCGAGAATTTTATATAACAGATATATTCCAATCGCAATCAGGCACACATATAATACCGGCATCAGCATCTGACCGATTGAATGCATACGCTCCGGCATATTTCCATCTGCATTCTCATCATAATCACTTGCACCCGGATCTCCGTTCTTAAACCAGCGTCCAATAAACTCAAAAATTGCACCAAATATCATCGCTACGATCCGTATGACCGCAAGCATCGCATCCCATACCAAAGCAACCAGCTTCTGAAATCCCAGCAATTCTCCAAGGCCTAACCCAAGTATTAAAACTATGATAATAGCGCCGACCATAATCGTATTCACGGACAGTATCTGCCGCAGCGGCATCTTTGATACATGGCCCGCAGCGTCCAGATAATGCTCCATTCCGTCTGTGTATACAATTGCCAGATACAGCAGCAGCAAAACAAGCGTTGTAATATATGCATAGATCTGCAATCCCGGCTGCTCCAGATGCCCGCCGACCAGATACGCAGCCAGGCAAAATAAAAATGAATGCCACGGTAATTCATTTTCCCCGCTATACCCACTCTCATTTGTCTTTTTTCGTACGCCTGATATAGATGCAAAGAAAAGATAACACGGAATGATAAAATATACCCATTGCAGTTCTCTTGAGATCGGCAGCAGATAAATCGGAAGCCGCATCAGTAAATGCCCCACAAGCAACACCAGGTAATTTCCCGCTTTTGCTCGCAGAATATACGATATCACGAACCAAACTCCCGTAACCGGAATCAGGTAAAAGTGCGGTGCCTGCTTTGTAAATACCACTTCCACAAATGCAAATGCCAGACTACAGCAAGTCCATTCATAGAGAAGATGAAGCAGCGTTGTTATCTGCAGCAGTTTATACTTCATTCCACTTCACCTCCACCCCATGCATGTAATTTCTCCAGTTTTCTTTATCCTGAATATCATAGTAAGGCACCAGCATCTGCACTGCCATATGATTTTTCTGCATATAATCCAGCTTTACAAGCAGATCATCCTTATAGTATGGCGAGATAACCACATAAGTCACTGTCTCCTCCATATGCGAAAGCTCATCATTTACAATGTTCATAAAACGATCTATTCCTGCATTTCCCATAATTCGAGCCAGATATTTATCTATCGTAACTCCATGTTCCATAGACATCCCTGCTTCCACACGTTCACAATCGCCCGTTGTCTGGTCGATACCGTTCGACAGGATCTCAACAGAAACTTTATTTTTCAAAAAATACTCAGCCACAGTTCCCGCCATACGGATACTCATCTCCTGAAGATTCTCCGTTTTTCCCATCATATTCGTCTCCAGATTAAGCAGAATCCGCACACGCTGTTCCGATGTATATCCATACATATTAACCATAAGCTGTGCCGTTCTTGCTGTCGCTTTCCAGTTGACCTTCCCTATCGTATCGCCATACGCATACTCCCGGATTCCACGAAATGTGTAGGGATCTTCCATACGGTTTCTACGGGTTTCAAGTTCCCCAAGAAGATGCGTGCAAAACATCGACAGTTCCGGCGTATAAACCCGTTCCGGAAGCACATATATCCATGCATTGCCACTTTTACTGTACGCAAAATTCGTTGTCATGAAAAAATCACGTGCGATTACATTCAAATTCGGAATCCCGTACAATCCACGCTTTGATGTCTGAAACGGCAGCGTTCTTGTGATCTTTCGATAACCAAGCACAGAAAACACATCGTTTCTGTAATAACTATCCGTCACAACCGTATTCTCTGTATCTTCAAACTGAAATGAACGATCTGCCGAGAACTTGACATGGAACACCGGCAATGGAAGAATTTTCCCATTATAGATTACTTCCTTCAATGCACTTTTTTCCCCTTCCCGCACATACGGGTCCGCAAATGAAATTGTCACATCCAGATTCCGATTCCACCATACCGCATACAAATGTTTCTGCAATATATATACAAGACTCGCAATCACAAGTGCTACAATCAGACTCACTGCTTCCAATCCTCCACCGGTACTTCCACCATACTGATAATTTCCTGTAATTTTTCCACATTGTCTTTTGCATTTCCATATGTCAAAAGACGGTGTGCCAAAACACATGGAGCAAGCGCCTTGACATCATCCGGTATCACATAGGTTCTTCCCTGCATAGCTGCAAATGCCTGCAAAACACGCACAAGGGCCAGCATAGCACGCGTACTTACCCCTGCCATGATACTTTGATTTTTGCCTGTTTTACTGATAATCTCTACTATATACTCCCGTACACATTGATTGACCGTCACAGTCTTTATCATTTCGCGCATAGCAAGAATCTGTTCCGATGTGCAGACCGGCTGTAATTCCTGCAGCATACTTCCATCCAAAAACGTCTCCATCACCCGAAGCTTTGCTTTCTCATCCAGTTCTCCCATAGACAGTTTCATCATAAATCGATCCACCTGCGCTTCCGGAAGCGGATAGGTTCCGGTTGTCTCTATCGGGTTCTCAGTTGCTATCACAAGGAAAGGTTCTGCAAGCGGCATCGTCTGTCCATCTATCGTCACCTGTTTTTCCTCCATTGCCTCTAGCAGACTCGACTGTGTTCTCGGAGTCGCGCGGTTTATCTCATCCGCCAGTAAGATATTGGTAAAAACCGGGCCTTTTACAAGATGAAACTCTCCATCCTTCTGACTGTATACATTCAATCCGGTAATGTCACTCGGCATCAGATCCGGTGTGAACTGTACCCGTTTCTGTTCCACATCCAAAAGACGTGCCAAAGTCTTTGCAAGTGTTGTCTTACCGCTTCCCGGACGGTCTTCCAGTAATACATGACCTCCTGCTAAAAATGCGGCAAGCATTTTCTCTATCACTGATTCACTGCCAATCACAACTCCGGATGCTTCTGTTATGATCTTCTGTGTTATTTCCCGTACTTCTGTAACTTCCATATATCCTCCCATTGCACCATCTGCACAGTTTGTTTTATTTCATTTTATTTTAGCATAATGTGGTAAAAATGGAAATTTTTTTCACACGAATCACAGGTTGTATGATATAGTTAATTTATTAACTTTCGGGAGGTTCAATATGTTTTGTAATGAGTGCGGACACGCATTAAACGAGAATGGTGTCTGCCCGATATGTGGCTGGCAGGCGTCGCAGAGCAGCCAGCCGGCAAGCGGGCAGCAGATTCCATATAACAACGAATCGGGATATGGTGGGCAGCCAATGTCGTATGGGTACGGACAGCCAACACCATATAATCCTCCGCAATACAGCGGACAACCAAATCCATATCAGAATATGCAGGGAAATGTACCGCCTGCAGCACCACCAAAGACCGTTAAAAAGAAAAGATGGCCTCTGATTGCCGGTATCAGCGGATGTGTGGTAGTTCTCGCAGTTGGAATTGCCCTCATCACCACCAAACGTCCGGTCAAGGATCTGACACAGACAACCGCCGCTGTAACAACGGAGCAACAAACTTCATTTCCTACCACTGAATCTGTAACAACCGAACAACAACCTGTATCATCCGGTTCCAAAACTGTTATGATCTACATGGTTGGCTCGGATCTTGAGAGTGATCATCTGGCAGCTTCCACAGACATTGACGAAATGTTAGATTCCGGTTTTGATGAATCCGCCATGAATGTACTACTCTATACCGGCGGATGCAGAGACTGGCATAACAGCAGCATTCCGGAAAATGCCAACACTATTTTCAAGATTGAGAACGGAAATCTGAAAGAGCTTACTTCCAAGGACGCTTCCAATATGGGAGATCCTGCAAATCTGACCGAATTCTTAAATTATGGATATTCAAACTATCCGGCAGAGCAATATGATCTAATCTTATGGAATCACGGCGGCGGCGCATTCTTCGGATACGGCTACGATGAGACAACCAGTGACAGTCTGACATTGGATGAGCTGCAGCAGGCTTTTACGGACTCTCCTTTCCACGATGAAAATAAGCTGAATCTCATTGGTTTTGATGCCTGCCTGATGGCAAACATTGAAACAGCGCACGCGTTAAGTTCCTACGCAAACTATATGGTTGCCTCGCAGGAACCGGAGCCAGGCTGTGGATGGCATTACAGCTTTCTGGATGACATTGACACCATACAGGATGGTACACAAATCGGACAGGCAATTGTAGATTCTTATATTCAGGAAACAACCGATTACATGAACAGTTTCCCGTTCTCGTACACGCCTGTCTGCCTGTCTGTTCTGGATTTAAGTCAGGTGGGTGCATGTGAAACTGCGCTTAACGACTTATTCGCTGTCGTAAACGATAACTTTGATGAGAGTACCTATGCCCGGTATTCTGCAATTCGGACAAGTGCAAAGGAAATTGCCGCCAGCTATTCCTATGCGGAAGGATCCTATGATGTTGTAGATCTCACGGATTATACTATGCGTATGCAGTCACTGCATCCGGCAGAATCGACTGCACTTTCTAATGCATTAGGCAGCCTCATTGTATATTCACGCGCAAATGAAAAACGGATTAATGGTGTGTCCATCTACCACCCTTATTATACGAAGGAATATGTATCTTCCCTGATTCCTATGTACACGACCTTCGATTTCGCTGATAATTATACTAGTTTCATATCTCGTTTTGCAGGTATGCTGACAGATACAGACGCATTTACGGTTACATGGAATCCAGAGGATCTTGTGCCTGTCATGAATGAGGATTCTACCTTCTCTGTTGACTTAAACAGTGAACAGTCTGCTGCATTGCAGAATGCTTATTTTGTAATAGCCAAGAAAGATCATGAACAGGATGGTATGTATGATCTGGTTGCATTAAGCTCCGCAGTATCCGATGACGGAACCGGAAAAATGACCGCAGATTTTGATGGTCAGATCACTTATATGCAGAATGACACAACAAAAGAGAATTATGAACTGATGTACACCGTGCAGGAAAAAACAGATACCTATACCCGCTATCTTCTCTCCAGTATCCTCTACAATGACGATATTGAAGGAGACGACAGCATGTATGCGTATTTTGTATTAGAAGTATCAGACGAACATCCGGAAGGTCAGATTCTCGGTGCTTATCCAATCGACAATTATATCAATACCGAAGGAAATGAGATCTTCCCGGAGCGATATGAAATCAACATTGATGATTATCAGAATGTAGCATTCGGATATTTCTCCCACCGTTTTACATCGAACGAAGATCTGACGAACTTCAACGAGGCAGACTGGGCAGATCTTATGATCAACTACAGTTCTTTCCCAATCTCCGAAGGCTTCACACCTGTACGGGATGCATTGCTTGTCGGTGAAGAATACTATGGTATGTTCATCTTTGAAGATATGCAGGGAAACCGACATTGTTCAAGTCTCGTACAGATTCAATAATCACATATATGTTATAAATGCATACAAAAATGCGCCAGCTTAACGCCCAATGGCATTAAGTTAAGGCTAATTATGAGAGAAGTTGGTATCTTTTTTGGATACTGACTTCTCTTTTCATTTTCTTGTCACAGATTAAATTCCATACATAAATCAAAAAAATGTACGACAAATAGACAAGAGCAATACCCTTGTCAAAAATTGATACATTTTTCGATATTTTATGCTATTCTATACATGAAGCTTATTGCTTGTTTGACTTTCATTTCTCGTGGTCTTGAGCGCCCGGGGCGAATGGGTAGTACATATCTGGCAATGAGCAGTTCAACATCAGGTGGGTTATTTATACTTAACAGGAAATCACGGCATATATGTACAGCAACAGAAAAGTTGATTTTATATTCATATTTTCTGGAACCCTTTTCTATGACTACGTGCGAGGTAATCAATTCAGAAAAGTTATACATTATTAGCCCTGCGAAAATTTCTTGGAGTATATAGTCCACCTTTTTCGAATGAAAATGAAGTAATCCTATAGTATATTTTAAATCTCTAAAAGATGTTTCAATTCCCCACCTCATGCCGTATAGTTTCTTTAGTTCACCTGAAGGAAATTCTACTGCGTCCAGATTGGTTACTACAACTTCATATGAATTATCTGATATTGGAAAACGTACAATTCTAAATGGTAGATGATACAATACTGCAGGATCTGATTTTTTACTTTTTGACGGCAGATAATCGAACGTACATCTATGTGGTATCCATCGATATGTATTCTTCTGCTGCAATAAATTCTTCATTTCATTTGTCTGTTTCCGAGTTAAATTTAAATCTATATACTCATCAAATTCCTCTGTGTCAGGTAAGTCTAAGCCGTGCAAAATGCCTGTTTTGTACTTGCCAAAATCCTTTACTCGTATAAGGTAGAACCAACCTTTTTCTTGTATATGTGCCATGTTGTTATACGACTCATACCCTCTGTCCGCAGTAACAATGGTCTTTGTGGTAAAATCAGATCTATCAACCATTTCAATTAATGCTTTGTTTTCTCCGGCTTCTTTAGCTTTATAAACTATAGCATCTTCATATGTGTGAGAGAGAAGGTTGTATAAAGCATTCAGGTGAAGGAGATTGTAGGGTTTTACACCTTCTTTTGTTTGAAAAAAAGACGCTTTGTCCCTAGGATTAGTTGCAATTTGAATATCTGAACCATCAATAGCTAAAAGTTTATATCCCCTATAATTATCGCTTCGGGCTGTTTGGGAAGCGAACTCTTGAAAAAGATTTTCCAGTGTAGCTGGTAGGATTTTCTTTCTCTGCTGAACAAATGCTGACGATGTTGCGGTAGTGGTACTGCAACCAAACTGTCGTAATAGTTCGTTCGTTAAAGTGGCCCCCTCCATCGTTAGCAATGACAAAATCATATTTTCATATGGAATTTTCCTATTTCTTGTAAAATTCACATCGGGGTAAGAAACAAGTCCTGTTAAATCCTGCTTCTGCTTATTAATGAGATTCAATAATAAGTCCCTTAATTTCTGTGGGTTCCTATTCATGCGATTTCCTCCTTGTAAATAGATGTTTTCTAATTACAAGAGCCGCTTTAGCTACCTCTCAAAATTCTCAGTAGCTAAAGCGGCCGCATTTTATGACTGATTTGTCAATAGTTTATTGCAAAAAAATCCCACACCACATTTCTGTGATGTGAGATTTCCTTAACTTAATGCCATTGAGCTTAACGCCGGCGCATTTTTTCATATCCAGTCTGACTTCCACTACTGGCAGTCTCCTGATCGTATTTGTCTTTTAATCTGTCTATATCTGATTTGACTCCATGTACATCATAATGTGGTAATTCAAACTTATAACCATTGTCCGCTAAGAAACGATGTGCAACTGAGAATGTAATATCATCAAAATTCGTCATATACCGATTATTGATCTCTTTGACACAACTCTCGATGCTCTCGTACTTACCAGGATCGATCTCTGCAAACACCTGATAAAAAGTGTCAAGGCAAATACTTCTCTGACTCTCAAAATCTGAAGTGACATTCTGCACCGGAAATGCATGCAGATATGCCCTTAACCATGCGGAATCTCCGCGATACCACTGTGAGACGGTATCGTACTTTTGATCCATGTCAAAAATCTCACGTTCCCAGCAGTTTGACATATACGATGCATCCACGATCCGGTCAATCTCCTCATTGGTCAGATACAAATCATACTTCTGATTAAATTTTTGAACAATCTTTCTTCGCTTTGGTACAGCCTTTGTAAGTCCTGTTACCGTGGTTCCGGTATTCGCGGTTGCCGCCTGATTGTAATGCTGCTTATAATAATCATAGTCATTCTGCTTCTGTCTGGCTTTTCCCTTGGCTGATTTTGCAATCAGCCATGCAATAAGCCAAATCGGGGCACCGACAACAGCTATGATTAACGAAACCATCAACAATACGCCAAAACCAGAACTAAAACTCGTCAGACTACTGATCATAAATAGCAAAAAGACGATCAAACCAAATTTGTCGTGCAATTTACTGTATATCTTCGGGTTGTTTCTGCCATACATTCCATACCAAATAAAGAATATAAATAAAAGTGGCATGTTACTCCTTTACCTACTCATCCCTCTTACCAGCTTACGCTGGTAAGAAAGGTCTTCGTAAAAAAATGCTGGCAAGCCGCATTTTTTTACTCATCCCAGTTGTGGTACACGTCCTGGACGTCGTCATCCATTTCAAGCATATCAAGGATGCGGTTCATCTTCTTGATGTCATCCTCCGATGTAAGCTCTACGTAGTTCTGTGGAATCATTGTAACCTCTGCCTCTGCCATTGGGATATTCTCTTTCTCAAGGGCTTCACGTACACCATAACTGAATAGTTTATATAATACACATCTGAGTGATAGTATATCATAACTGAACGTGCAAAACAATCTTCTCAGTGATGAAATACATACAATTTTATTAGAACTTTCTAACGTCTTTCCTACAACTTTTTAACAACTTTTCTACAACTATTCATCATAATTTGATCGAATCTTATCTATAAATTTAACAAACTGATTTCTAACATGTTCTGGTGCTACAATTTCAACCTTATTTCCAAACCCACAAAGCCATCCGAAAAACTGATCGCTTATCTCTACATCTGCAAACACCATAAAATGTGTATCATCTGCTTTTGTGTACACAACCTTTTCGCTTCTTCCAAATCGTTCCACCGCCGTATCTAACAGATAGTTGGTAAATCGAAGTCTCACACGTTCATCTTCTCCTTGGAACATAGAAAACACTCTTTGGGTGTAACTGTTTAGATCAATTTCCGCAAACTGCGCTGCCCCTTCGCGCGGCTGTCCGGTTCGTTTTAGGCTCTTCATTCGATCTACACGATAAGTTCTGGTTGCCTGTGAATCATCATCAAAAGCAAGCAAATAATAGTTTCCATCATTTATAATCAGCTTATACGGACTGACTAAATACCGCGCTCCATGTTTTCTTTCAATCTGCTTATTCAAATCATTGATTGAATATTTCAGATATTGAAAACTTATTTTTTCCGGTACGTGCTTTTCCCCTTCAATTTTTTTACTCATAGCATCATAAATCGTTGATACATTACCAAGCGTAGACTTATTTAATGTTTTTACTCTTGATGTAACAAGTGCATCGGTTCGGATTGTCTCTGCCTGCTTCTCACTCACAAACTCCCGCATAATATCCACTAACCTTTTTGATTCTTCTTGGGATATGTATTTTGATGAATATATGCACTCTGAAATCAAACGTATATCCGATACCTCATAATGTCTTTGCCGTACATAAAATCCCTTTTTATGTTTATCATATATAATTGCTTTTTCTGTGTCATACTCATCTGTTTCAAACGCCTCTTCTGCCTCGTCCAAATCTGCCTCATATTCAATCATATATAAAGCCTTGTTAATCTCATCTATATCTCGATAAATAGACCGTCTTTCAGCATCAATGCCCTTTTCCTGCAAATAAGCAACTATTTCCTGTGCTGTTACAACATTGTTCTCATCAGATTCTTTAAGCAAATATTGATACACCAGATATGGCTTCATCTTTTGGTTTGATCTTCTCCCACTTGTTTCTTTCATAACACACCTCCATACAAAGCCATTCTAGCACTCACAATAGCAAATCTCAAACGTTTATCATTCATCATTGAGAATATCATCTAACAGATTTAATGGTAATTCAATTATTGCTTTTCCAAATGTTCTGCCTATGGCTGTCTCAAACGAATTTGTTTTATTGCGGTTTCCGCTTGTCGCTCCGAAAGCCTCATTGATATTGTCTACAAGTTCTGCTGCCGTATACTGTGACAAATCCGATGCCGCACCTTGTAATTCTCGATTTACTACATCTGCTATTGCTTTTTCTAAACCTGCTCTATTTGCCACGTAACGATCTCGCGTCCGTTCTTTCTTCAAAGAATAAGCAAGATCAGATTTACTTTGCAAAAATGCCTTTGTTAATTCATCCGTGTTTGTGATAACCTCATACCTTCCATTTGTACCACTAACCGCTACACCCGCCGCTCTTCTCAGGTTATTTACATGTCTGCTTACATTCATTCTTCGTTATTCTCCCTTCTCATGTTCTCTTGTTCTAACTGCATATGTATTTTTTTATGTTCCTGTGGTGTACACCACAACAAATTTTCCACCGAATTATTTTTCTTGTTTCTATCCTTGTGATGTAAATTTGTCTGCATTGGTGTTGGTCTATCTAAAAAAGCATAAGCAACCAACCTACTTATCAGCTTTGATTGCTTATGCCCTTCTATCATTAAATCAACTCTTAAATAACCATTCAAATTCAAAGGTTTTAATATTATTGCTTCATATCCCAACATGCTTTTTACTCTGCCTTTATTACTAACATAATATGCCTTTTTCGTTCCTTCAATTTCTCTCCATTCTTCATGTTCTAAATTCTTCACATTATCAATACAATAGTTCTCATTGTATAATAACTGATAAATCAGTTTCAAATTGATTCTTTTATATTTGTTATCTATTGTTTTTAATTTGATGCTTCGTGTATTATTATCAAATTTAAGATATTTGTTTGTCCTGCTGTTATAGATCATATTTTTCTCTCGATCAAAATAATAGTAAGAACAAAAGCTATCATTTATTTTTTCCATTTCACACACTCCTCTCAAAGGAATGTGAAAAATGCAAATTTTTATTTATATGAATTTGCCCTAATATTTATGATTTTTTATAATAAATCCGGCATCTTAATCTAATAAATCAATCGTTAGATTATATAATTTTCTCGCTCTGCTCCATCCAAAATCATAATAATCTGCAAGCCAATTATAAAAAGCAGCTTGCGTTATATCTATTTCAGATGCAAGCATTTTGTAATTATAATCATCATTCAATGCTACTACCATGCGAACCTGTTGTCTTAATTGTCTATTATATAATTTTTTATCCATTTTTCTGTCTCCCCTCTGTTTTCTATAAAAATCTAATGTATTCACGAAATAACAAAAGCCGCATAATAGTTTTTTGATCTATCATGCGGCAGCAGCCTTTATATACCTATTTACCTACGGAGGGTATATTATAGGATTTTTCTATTGTTTCTCTGTATTTTCGTCTTTGGTGGTCTGTGTGTCCTCCAAATAGCGCTCTTGTATTACATTAGATTTTTCTTGTTTTCGCACCTATTCCTGCTTTTCCATAAATATATAATAGCCGATATCATTCAAATTCATTTTTTCTACCCAACTTTCCTATAAAAAGCAAGGCGGCAACGCCGCCCTTTACATCTATACCCCTCTATCTCTCAGTAACTTATCCAATGTAGGTCGGCTTACATTCAAAGCCTCTGCAAACTGTTTCTTATTTATTTTACGTGTCTGATATTCTTTATAATATGATGAAAACTTATCTTCATCAATCGCCTTTACCTGTCTGCCTTTATATTTCCCCTCACGCTTAGCGATCGCAATACCCTCTCTCTGTCTCTCCAAAATCTGCTGTCTTTCAAACTCTGCAATCGCACCAATCATAGTCAACATCAATTTTCCGGTTGGTGTGCTTGTATCTAAATTTTCTTTATTACTTACAAGCTGCACGCCTTTGTTATTCATAGCTTCTACAATTTCAAGCAAATCCTTTGTGCTTCTCGCAAGTCTGCTAAATTCATGTATATATACGGTATCACCTTCCCGCACAAAATCCATCATTGCCTGCAACTGTGGTCTATTGGTGTCTTTTCCACTTACCTTCTCAGTAAACCATTTATCTATCTTATACTTTTCCAAAGCCTCTACTTGGCGGCTCTCATTCTGTTCAACTGTACTTACTCTAACATACGCAACATTCATACTCTTTACACGCTCCTTTGTTTCCTTTTCTATAATATATCATAGTGTAAATTATAATTCAAGCATTTTCTTTACGTTTGGTAAAATAAATCATTTTTATATTTATATTTTACGTTTTTGGAGGCATTTTATGCGTAAAGCTAGATTATACTCTTATTTAACAAAAAACCGACTATCAAAAGCCAGATCAATAATCTAGCATTTGATAGTCGGTACATTGTCACATTTTTTTATTTCAAAGAATTTCCCTGCTCTTGGTAATCGTCCAAATCAATCATAAACATTATAGCAGAACCATCCGTTTGTTTATACATCACACCATCTGTCGAAGTATAACCATATTTTTCATTATCTCCTGTGACAATTTGAATTTCAAAATCATCATATTTCTCATCAAAAGATATAGAATCACTCGCAACCATATATCTTGCAAGCTCATCTATTTCTGCTCCAAAGCTGTTCTGAGCGACATATGCAACTACAATCATATCTGCTTCCGTAGTATTCTCATGTGTAATATATACAATAGTTTTAATATCTAATGATGACGGATTTGATAATTGACTTTTTAATTTCTTTATCATCTTGCTTACATTAGGATAATACGGTCTTATAGCTTCAAAAGATGCATCTTTTTCTGCTTCCTTTTCGGCTTCTTCTTGCTCTTTTAACTCATCCAACTCTTCCCGCGCATTTTTCAGATCAATATAATTTTTCACTTGATTCTTTTGTTTTTCTGTCATTTCAGAATATGTTTTTTCAAGTTTCACAATCATATCCTCATCATCTAAAGTAATGTCGCCCAATGTTTCAATTTTATCTATTGTATCTTGTGCAATAGGATCTATTTCTTCCTCCTTCTTTCCACAACCAACAGAAAACAACATTGTTACTCCAATCAATAAACACAAAATTCTCTTCTTCATGTTTTCCCTCCTCATATTCTTTTGCATTAACCGATATTGGTAAATACTAATATACACCATATGCGGTTAATATTCAAGTAATAGGTGGTGATAAAATGATTCGTTATGATCGATTATGGGAAACCATGAAAGAAAAGGGCGTTTCTCAATATGCTCTTATAAAAAAATATGGGATAAGTCCTGCACAGATCACAAGACTAAAAAGAAATGAAAGTGTTAGCACACATACGATTGATATGTTCTGTGAAATATTACATTGCAACGTGGAGGATATTATGCAATTTCTTCCTTCCTCTGATATAAATAAATCAGACACTTAACACCATATAATTATTATCTTATATCGTGTTAAATGTCTGATTATAAATTTTCTGTTGTTTTTATTTTCTTCTCAACTTCCGCACATATAACATCCATAAATGCTTCAAGTTTTTCTGTATAAAAAATATTTTGTTGCATAATTGCTTTTTTTCTTGGAACACCATTATATTTTTGATACACAATTCCCATCGCCTTTCCGCACTCTTCGCCTTGGTATGTATAATAAAAATATAATCTCCACGCTTCACAATATTTTTCTTTTGTGGTTCTAAAATGTGTACCCTCTTTTGAAAAGTAATAAATGAAATCACAAGAGGCATGATACCATCCAGCTTCTTCTAAATATCCAATCCAATGTCGAATAGTTTGTCTTGAAACCCGCTCATAATTCTTATCTAAATAATCTTGCATTTCCTCATTTGTCAAATTCGGAAATTCATCATCCCCCAAGAAACAATGATAAAAATACAACATTCTATCAAAATCACTTGTTGCAGGGATATTCAATTCTGTGATACAAAATACTTTGAATGAGTTTTTGATTGATTGAATTTTGAATATACATGCGCTTCCGCGCCCTTCAATCTCATATGCCACCTCATACCGATCTAAACATTTTTTCAATGATTGCCTAGAAGCATTTTTATTCAGTTCATTTGCTAATTCATTTATGGTATAGCTTTTTAATTCTAACATAAAACCTCCTTTTTTGAATCAAACTCTTAACATGATATAACATATCTATATATGATGTTAAATGCATGATCTAATTTCCCTATGCTGCTGTTCCTTCTCTTGATGATTCTAACGAGAATGCTGCGGCAGCAGCATTCTCCTGTCCGATAGTTCTAAATTCCAACGTTGCAACCTCCGGATAGCGATTGAGGAACCAACGCTTGACATACGGATATCGGAATGCCGCACTATGACACTTTGTGCGAATAACCAAATCCTCAAATCCATCCAACACCTTCAACCGCTCTTCAACAGGTTCATGTGTCCAAATATAGTCTCTCATAAAATCGTAGTTCAACCCCTTATATCTCTGCTGTGAGCTATTTTTCTTAATCTGTCTACGAACCACACTGTATTCATGATATGCCGTTCGCGCTTCCTGCAAACACTCGTACTCATATGTACCGAAAATCTCAGCCTGCTTTGCAAACGAAGCATTCATAACAATCTCTCCATGAACCATATCAATTCTTAAACCACTCTTCTTACCCTTACACATACTAAACACCTCTTTCTTTTATTTTTATATTTAAGCTGCTACATTATTTGTTGTATTCTCAAATACATTGCTTTTGTTTTTAGAAAACTCTGCCATTTTCGGATAAGTTTCCAAGAACCATTTTTTCATCTGAGCATATGTATATGGTTTCTCATCCACCTCATCACCTCTTTCGCGTCTATTGCGATACATTTCCATGATAGAACCCTCATCATCATGGTTTTTGATGTACAACTCCATATACTTATATGTCAACCCCTTACAAGTATCCTTGGTTTTCTTAGCCGTTTTCTTAACCGTAATCCGATACTTTGGATAGTCTCTTCTAATCTCCTGCAAAGCCACATACTCTTCTGTTCCATAGTAGCTTGCTGCCTTCTCAAACTTCTTTGTAATCTCAATCACACGATTCTTGTTAATAACCTTAATACCATTCATCTTTTCCATAATTAAATCTCCTTTTCAAAATTGATTTTCTTTTTGTTTACATGTTTATCATATCACTTGGTTCTTCTTTATCAGTCACTTTAATGGTACTGATTTATTATTTGCATTTTGTTTTTTTCTTTTGTTACCTCCTTTTCTGTATCTCTGTTCCTTATGTATTTATAATATCATCCTGCATTCTAAAACAAGTCATTATAATGGCACATGTATATATAAATAAAAAAGAGTGCCTATTAAAATAATAAGCACTCAAAATAATTATCATAAATTTTCTAACGGACTTGTACGAATCGCCATATTGAGGAAATTTTCATCATCCATTGATTGTAGATAAATCTTTGTTATATTGATATTGCTATGCCCCAGCAGCTTCGATAACGTATATAGATCACATCCGTTTCTAAGCTGTGCCTGTGCATAAAAATGTCTACATGTATGCGGACTGATTCTGACACCGTTATGAACCCCTACGCCGGTTCCCGCATCCAATACTAATCTTTCTATTGTTTCAATAGTTAATTTCCTGCCCTTCTGGGAAAGCAGCAAATATTCCGTTTCATATCGAAATTTATCTTTTATATACTGTTCCCGCACTCTAAGATATTTTATCAGATATTTGTTAATCATTGGTGTGATCGGCACAAAGCGTTGTTTATTACCTTTTCCAATAATATTGATATGTGTTCCTTGAATATCGCTCATTTTCAATCCACACAGTTCTGAATTACGAATACCGGTGTCAAAAAGCAATATCATAATCAATTTATTCCGTACATCCAAATATCGACTTCCAGAATAATACGTCACCATATCTCCCACTTCTCTGTCTGAGAATGTATGTATCAATGTGATTGGCTGCTTTTGAAACTTTACTTTATCCATAGGATTTTTAGGTATATATGTTTCATCTACACAATAACTGAAAAAAGCACGGAAACATTTTATCAATCCATTGATGTATGTTTCCTTCAATCCCTTATTCATCAACAATTCAATATAACTCTGAATCATCTGATACAAAACATCCTCCAACATTGTCACTTGATACTCCGATTTCAGATACCGGAACAAAGCCAGATTATTATTCCGATATCCTTTTAATGTCCGATCGCTCAACTTCCGCAAGCGGCAATCAAATAAAAACTCCTTCAAAACATCCTGTAAAATCATATAAAAAAACCTCCTTCTAATTTGTGAATTATATAAACCAAATTAGAAAGAGGCATCTCATTTGTACATCCATCATTCAATCTATCTTTTTTCCTTTTGTTTATCATCACTGAGCGATTTTTTCACTCAATTTTGATTAAAAAAGTTGTTAAAAAGTTGATGAAAAGATGTTAAAAAACGTTGAAAACACGTTGTTTTTTCGTTCTTTTGTTGTATAAAAATTGCTACTCTTTTTACTCATCCCAGTTGTGGTACACGTCCTGGACGTCGTCATCCATTTCAAGCATATCAAGGATGCGGTTCATCTTCTTGATGTCATCCTCAGATGTAAGCTCTACGTAGTTCTGCGGAATCATTGTAACGTCTGCCTCAGCCATCGGGATATTCTCTTTCTCAAGGGCTTCACGTACAGCAGTGAACTCTTCCGGAGAAGTTAAAATCTCAAAGCTGTCTTCTTCCTCATTGAAGTCTTCTGCACCTGCATCAAGTGCGATCATCATCAGATCATCTGCGTCCATATCGCAGTCCTCTTTCGCGATGATAATCTGTCCCTTCTCATCAAACATATAAGATACACAACCTGTGGTTCCGACATTTCCGCCACCCTTTGTGAATGCATTTCTTACATTGGATGCTGTACGGTTCTTGTTATCTGTAAGCGCATTTACGATAATTGCAGTTCCGCTTGGACCATAGCCTTCATATGTAATCGTTACATAGTTTACGGAATTTGCATCACCGGCTGCCTTCTTGATACCGCGATCGATCGTGTCGTTTGGCATATTATTTGCTTTTGCCTTTGCAATGACATCACGCAACTTGCTATTGTTCGCCGGATCCGGTCCACCTTCCTTTACGGCAACTGCGATCTCACGACCAATAATCGTAAATACTTTTCCTTTTGCAGCGTCGTTTTTCTCTTTCTTGTGCTTAATGTTCGCAAATTTTGAATGTCCTGACATTGTTTGTTACTCCTCTTCCTTTAGTTTCGTAATTTTAACAGTGATAATCCTGTTATCTTCTATTTTTACCGGGATAAATTCATATCCCTGATATTCTATCTTAAAGGATTCACCCTCTTCCGGCAACCGTCCATGCTCATAGAGCAAAAATCCATTTACCGTCTCGAAATCCTCATCGGGAAATTCGATTCCAAGCAGATCCTCCAGATCTTCTAACGTTGCTCCGCCATCGACCAGATATTCGTCCTCGGACTTTTTCTGAATCTCCTCCGGCTGTTCCTCATCGTGTTCATCCAATATATTTCCGACAATCTCTTCTAAGATGTCCTCCATCGTGACAATACCCTCAGTCTGACCGTATTCGTCCACCACGACTGCCATATGAATCTTCTCACGTTGCATCCGCTGTAAAAGCTCTGACACATCCTTCGTCGGATGTGTGACAATTGCCTTATCAACAATTCCCGCAATCGGTGATTTTGGATCTTTCATATACACCGCGATCAGATCTTTGATATGTACAAGTCCGATGATATTATCCAAATCCTCCTCATAAACCGGATATCTTGAAAAACTATTTTCGACTGCAAGCTGCAACGCCTGCTCCACCGTCTGGGTGTTCTCTACGGCAACAATCTTCTGCCGCGGTGTCATGATATCCTTCGCTTCTTTATCTCCGAATTCAAAGATATTGTTAATAAGCTCCATCTCGCCTTCTTCGATCAAGCCTTGTTCATGTCCTTCCTCAACCATGGAAAGAATCTCTTCTTCTACTTTGTCTTCGTCCACCTTCTTCGAAAAAAACTTCCGAAAACCACTGGGGCCACTCTGTGACATAGTTATTGTTTCTCCTTTTATAATTCTAAGCTGATACGCAACGCCTCATTCACGCGGCGAATAATCGTATTGTCCAGATGACAGACTTTTTCTTTCAGTCTCTGTTTGTCAATCGTGCGCACCTGTTCTAACAGTATAACAGAATCCTTGGCAATATCGCAATACCTGGAATCAAGTTCTACATGCGTTGGAAGCTTTGCCTTGTGCATCTGCGACGTGATTGCCGCAATAATCACAGTGGAACTGTATTTGTTTCCCGCTTCATTTTGAATAATAAGTACCGGGCGGACACCACCCTGTTCAGATCCTACGACCGGGCGCAGGTCTGCATAATAAATATCTCCACGTCTGATAATCAATGCCATCACACTCCTATTGTTGTTCAAACTATTACAAGTATTTCCAACAATTCTTCTGTGTATGCAACCATTTAAAACTATATTATCAAACTGTGTATTCTTCCAGCCTTTATTTTACTCTGCTGCTTCCTTCGCTAAAATCTGCTCGATGCTTCGTACAATATCTCCGGCAATCATGCTGTACTGTCCCTTTTCTTCTGCGGCAGCCTGCCCTGCCATCCCATGCATGCAGACACCAAGTTTTGTCGCTTCAAACCGATCCATTCCCTGTGCCAGAAGACCTGCGATTATTCCGGTTAACACATCACCGGATCCGCCTGTTGCCATGCCGTTCGTACCTGTTATATTAATATATGCCTGAAGCCCACCATCGGACACCACCGTACGCGCATCTTTTAATGCAACGACCACATTATGGCGCTTGGCAAACTCTCTTGCAAGATCGTATTTGTTCGCCTTGATATCTGTCACTGACTGATTCGTAAGTCTTGACATCTCCATCAGATGAGGTGTCAGGATCAGCTTCGAATGCATCGTCTCAAACAAATCCATATGCTCGGATAACACATTGATACCATCGGCATCTAAAACAACTGTACCATCGAAGCTTCGAAGTACCTTGTCAACCAGATACTGTGCCGCCTCCCCGGTTCCAAGTCCCGGACCTAACACAAGCACATCTGCCCAGCCCATGACCATCTTCATCGCACTGCGCATCGTGTCGATATCATCTTCTCTGTATGTCGTAAGCAATGCCTCCGGAAGTCTCGACTGGATAATCTCGCGATTTTCCTCTACGGTGCACACGCGCACCAGTCCACAGCCCATACGGTAAGCAGCCTCTGCGGAAAACAGTGCCGCACCTGCCATATTCTTGCTGCCCGCGATGATTCCGACCTTACCGTAGGTTCCTTTGTGGGAATCCCTTTTTCTATGTGGAAGCAGTTCTTCTGCATCCTTTGCATCATAGGTGTATAACCGCGGCTCTACAAAATCAATCGCCTGCTTCGGGAACCCGATATCCACCACAGATACTTCTCCTGCGTACTCATATCCCATACCCATGAGAAGTCCGAGCTTCATCAGGCCAAATGTCACAGTCGCATCCGCATGAAACGCCGTACCGAGCAGGAACCCGGTTGTCGCATCGATTCCAGATGGTACATCAATGGCTAACTTATAACCATCCATATCATTTAATGCCTTGATCACTTCTGCCTGCTTACCCATCACGGCACGTGACAGACCTACACCGAAGATGCCGTCGATAATCACATCATATCCGGCATTCACAAGCTCATCCACAAACTTCATATTCAGCTTCTTGGCAATCGCATACTGTGCATCAAAACCGGTACTGGCTGACTTCAATCCGTCTACCCAGTAGATCTCGACATCATATCCTTCCATCATGAGGATTCTTCCGGCTGCGATTCCATCTCCACCATTATTTCCGCTCTCAACTACGATCAGGACATGCGCACCTGCCGGGAACCGTTCCTTGACATGCTCCGCGATCCGGAGTGCCGCACGCTCCATCAGTACGAGCTGTGGAATTCCTATTACATTGGTTGTAAATTCATCAATTCTGAACACTTCCTGTCCAGTTGCAATGTATCTCATTTCTTCGTCCCCCGAATTGACTAAGTATATAGGCATTTTACCCCAATTGTCGCATAAATACAATATCCGGTTTTGGAATCCCTATTTTCTCTGCATTTCCCCTACATTTTTGTCGATTTTCGCCTTGACAATTCTTAGGAACTAAGTTACTTTTGAAGTATCTATAAAGGACACGAAGGGAGGAAGGAATCATGGTATTTATCGAAGGTGTTGGTTATGTGAACGACAGCAGTGCCGTTGCAGTTCCGAATCGTACCCAGGCAGTATCGGAAACAACAACGAAATTTGATGGTATGCTTCGCACAGAGACGGATAAATTGAATCAGGCATCCATCACAACAAACCTTGATTCCATTTTCAAAGAAGCCGCAGATAAATATGGCGTGTCTGAACGTCTCTTAAAAGCAATTGCCTATACAGAGTCCGGTTTTCAATCAAACATTACCTCCTCTTCGGGTGCAATGGGAATCATGCAGCTCATGCCAAGCACAGCAAGCGCATATGGGGTATCTGATCCTTACGATGCCTACCAGAATATCATGGGAGGCGCAGCCGTCTTAAAGGATCTTCTGAATATGTTTCAAGGAAACCAGTCGCTTGCGATTGCAGGCTATAATGCCGGATGTGGCAATGTAAAAAAATATGGCGGCATACCACCATATACAGAAACACAGAACTATGTTGCTAAGGTGACGAGTCTGATGCAGACCGGTGTATCAGTTCCGGCAAACACAGTCACCGTAACTCCTTCCGCAAATACCGCTTTCAATACCCAAACGGCAACAGGCGGAAATTTCAATACAACTAACGAAACCACGGTTTCCGCAGAAACAGCGAAAAAAAATGCGGAAATCGTCGCAGAGATTAAAGAGATCATCTCTGCCATTTCCACACTTACGGCAAATCAAAGCACATATTCAAATACATATTTACAGAGCGGACTTTCTGCATTAAACGGAACATCCGCTTCCGATTTCAGTGCAGGCAGTCTGCTTTCCTCCTATGGGAATCCGATTTCTACGATTCTGTCATCCTTGCAGAATGTAGATACAACGGACACTGACAGCCTGCAAAAGGTATTATCCTATGCAGAATACCAGTTACTCACCAGTCACTATGCGAACATGGTTGATATCATCTCCGTCCTCGGCAGCACAAGCTTAAGCTCTGACAGTGATTCGGACGACTCCCTGTCGCATCTATTCGAACTTGCGACACAGCAAAATATGCGTAAAGTCATAAACGTCATGGGGAATTCTACTTCCCTTCTATAAAATACAAAGAGTTGGTTGTCCATTCAATTCTACGCAGACGTGCTCCCGCTCGGTTCAGCACGTAGCGGTACTAAATTCGTGCTTCGCGCTCATTAAGTACCGACGTGCTTCAACGGTCTGCTTTAGAATATGAATGAAACAACCAACTCTTTTTACACTTTACAGGGAAACAAATCCCCCTTATCTTATTCTATTCTGTTATCTCTGTTCATCTTTCAATTTTCGTAACACTAACACACTGATTCCTGCGCACAGAAATGTTGAACCATACAGAATCAGCCATGCACGGGCAGTTCTTGCCTTCGAGCGAACATACATCTTGTTTTCTTCTGTCTCAGCAGCTTCATATTCTGCCTCGATTGTCTGTGGCTCTGATGTATACTCTTCGAATGTCTGCGGATTATTCGCTAATGCGGAATATGTCTCAACCGCATCCTGTAATTCATTGATCTGTGCATCATAAGCTTCCTGCATCTCTGCAATCGCATCATTACAGGTAGCTACAAGATCGTCAAACTGTTCTTCCACGCTGTCACTCTCTTCCTGTCCGGGTGGCTCTAATTCGTTCAGATTGCAAGTGCTTCCAATGGATTCCATCGCCCAGCGTGAGAATGTCACGTAGGAAATCTTGTCCGTTGCACCTGTCAATTCAAACAATATACCCGAGAATATAAGCTGGATGATAAGCACAAATGGAGCAATCGCCATCGCACGGTCTGCACTCTTCGTAATCGACGAAAGCAGCAAACCCATGCCTGCCGATGCATAGATTGTGAGGAAAATAAGCACAATCATCTCTACTGTCGCATTAGATATAATTACACCCTTGCAGCTTGGTGTTCCCTTTACCAGTACAAATGTTACAACCAGTATCACAGCCTGAATCAGAGAGATCACGCCCTGCACAATATACTTGGAAAGCATATATATCGGCAGTTTCAGATTTCCCATATACTCTCGTTTCAGAATAACACGTTCTTTATTGACCTCCTGAATTGTATTCAGAAGCCCCATCCAGATACCTCCACTCATCAAAGTGAAAAGAATCGACTGTGTCTCTGTGAATTTCTCATAGATGCCGGTACCCGCAACCAAAGTCAAAAGCAATCCGATAATGAGCGGCTGTCCAAAAATAAGTGCCAGTCTCTGCATATCATTCATGATCAGGGTTGTATATCGGCGAGTCAGAATTCCAAGCTGTGCAAATCCATTCACCTTTCTCGGTTTGATTGGCTCTCCACCTTCCTGCGAAGCATGTACATTCACCGGATTGATACCAGACATTCTGAATTTTGTTTCCCAGCCCTTTGGATCTGCCGTAATAATATCATAGACCTTTACCAGATCATCCGTCCGGAAGAAATCTTTAATTCCCGCCGGACTGCCACAATAGCAAAGTCTTCCACCATATCCCATAATGATGACTTTATCACACAGGTCAAGATTATTGATCGTATGGGTAACCATAACGATTGTCTTCTCCTGTTCCTTGGAAAGCTTGGAAAGCGTCCGCATCAAATGTTCTTCTGTTCCCGGATCAAGTCCGGATGTTGGCTCGTCCAGGAAGAAAAGTCCCGGGTTTGCCAGAAGTTCTACTGCAATACTCGCACGTTTTTTCTGACCTCCGGACAAACGGCGGATATAAGTATCCTTGTGTTCAGACAGCTCCACCATCCCAAGCACTTCTTCAATCCGTTCATCGATTTCTGCATTGCTTGTATCCTGCGGCATCTTCATCTTCGCTGTATAGTAAAGCATCTTCTTCAGCGTGATATTCTCATAAATGATATCCTGCTGTGGCACAAATCCTATGATATTTTTGAGTGTCTGGAAATTCTCCCGCAAATTCGTTCCATTGCAATATACCTGTCCGGTGACCTTCGAATCAAATCCACTCATTGCCGTCATAAGTGTTGTCTTTCCGGCACCGGATCCACCGATAATTGCGACAAATTCATTCGGCTGTATACTCAGACTGACCTTATCAAGTATCGTCTTTTTACCGCCCTTTGCCGGAACATCCTTGTTCAGGTCATGAATTTCCAGCGCAATACCTTCCGGATTCACCTTATAATACAGAACATCCCCATCATAAATAAATGTGGTATTCAATATTGTAAAGATATCTTTATTAGACAGACAGTAAGGCTTTACAATCCGGCTGCCATTCACAAATACACCATTTGTTGAGCCGTTATCAAATACATAATATTGATTTTGAACCTTACGAATACCTGCATGATATCTGGAAACCGCAACGTTCTTTATACGGATATCACAATCTGCGGCACGGCCAATACTGTTATCACCATCATGCAGAGAATACGTCTTCCAACGTCCATCTTTCTGTCTGCCATTGTACAGAAATAAAACCGGATCAATCCCATCCATTGAGTGATTCGTTCCGAGGCGGATGATCATATCCCTGCCATCTCCACCATAATACTGTTCCGGTGTCATCTGTATGAACTGCGTACCATATGCAATATAGGAACCATTTGAGCTATGATTATCCCGCACATAGAATCTGCCCTGCTGCAGATAGATGTCTCCATGATTTCCGGACACAATGCCGGAATTTAAACGAATACTGTTGTTCTCGCTTCTTCCAAATGTATAAGAACCATCCTGAAACTTCGTAAGATCATACTCTTTGATTCCATTTCCATCCACTATTACAAGTGAGCTTTTATCTGTTGTATTTTTCTGGTATTGCTGCAGCATTGATTCGTCAAACAATACCGTTCTCTCGTCTCTGTCTCCCATATATCCTCCCCGACACTATAAGAAAAAGGACTGTTGTCTATACAACAGTCCCTCTTGTTCCTGTTAACTATCCACGCTTGAGGAAATCCGGAATTTTAATCCCACCGCCCGCTGTCTCTCTCTTTGCAGGAGCCGGCTTTGCTGCACTTGAAATATCAGCACTTACTGTCGGCTTTACTGATGGAGTTGACATAAAGGATGGCTTTGTTGCCGTTCCCATAGGCTTCACACTTGTGATTGGCTGACTCGCATATGTAGGAGTCTTACCAACCGGTGCAACCGTCGGCTTTACAGCAGAAGGCTTTGCAGGATTCTGCATAACCGGCTGTGTTGCCGCATTGTCCTCAATACCTGTTGCGATGATTGTGATACATACATCTTCACCCATCACATCATTATCTACAGTACCAAATATAATATTTGCGCCATCACCGGCAACCTCTGTCAGGTATGTGATTGCATCGTATGCTTCTACGATACCGATATTTCCTGAGAAGTTTACAATAATATCGCTTGCGCCACTGACTGTTGTCTCCAGCAATGGGCTGTCCATAGCAGACTTGATTGCATCTACAGCCTTGTTATCACCACTTGCACGACCGATACCGATATGAGCGACACCCTTGTCACGCATAACAGTCTGAATATCTGCAAAGTCAAGGTTGATAAGACCCGGCTTGTTGATCAGATCCGTTACGCCCTGTACACCCTGCTGTAATACCTCGTCTGCTTTCTTCAAAGCTTCCGGAATACTTGTACGCTTATCGCAGATCTGTAACAGCTTGTCATTTGGAATAACGATCAATGTATCAACGTTTTCTTTTAACTTTGCAATACCATTGATGGCATTGTTCATACGAGGCTTACCCTCGAAAGAGAATGGCTTTGTTACAACACCGACTGTCAGGATTCCAAGATTTCTTGCGATCTCTGCAACAACCGGAGCAGCACCTGTACCGGTACCACCACCCATACCGCATGTAACGAATACCATATTGGCATCCTTCATGATATCGGTAATCTCTTCTCTGTTCTCCTCCACTGCATTGGCTCCGATCTCAGGCTTTGCACCTGCACCGAGTCCTTTTGTCAGCTTCTCACCAATCTGAATCTTTGTTGTTGCACGATTCTGTGACAGGATCTGCTTGTCTGTGTTGATTGCAATCAGCTCAACACCTTCCACATTCTCATCAATCATTCTGTTTACTGCATTGTTACCAGCTCCACCTACACCAATCACAAGGATTCTTGCAGGGGTTTTCTCGTCATTCGATTTTATTTCAAGCAAGGTCTTTTCCTCCTTTATTCTTTTTGCGCATTATTATCCTATATAATATAGGTTTTTGTTGAAATAATCAATAGGTTTACGTAAAATTTACTTATTTTTTGCTAAAGCTCGCAGTTGCATTTTCGGAATCAAAGTCTTTCATATACAATGTTCCGGACATACCTTCCAGATTTTTCAGTATGTTGCCCAGATTCATCATCTGAACCGCCAGATATTCCCCCTCTCCCAGTTCGATTGTGATGCCTCCATGTTGGAGAACAATTTCATTTTCAGCGGTGAACTTGATACCGTCAATCTCTAAGCCGTATTTTTCCACCAACTGCGTGATAGTCAGTATTGTCTGGAATTTCTTATCATCATCGCTCGGCAGTTTCTTCCCTATATTCCACTCTGTAAAGCTAAGACCTTTGATGAGCGGTACACTGCCAACCCGTTTTTTTGATGCGTCCAATACTATACCATCTTTATCAAAATACACATAGTCGCCTTTGTATAATACGCAGCCGGCTATGGATTTTTCGTACACTGTCACGGTAACCGTGTTTTTATCTGTAATCTCGAGATCCATTTTACTTACAAACTGAATATCCCCGATCTTATTCAATTTATTCTTCATGTATAACAACAATGTATTGTCAAGCGGAGCTTCTGCCTTCATCGCATCACTGACCGACTGTGTATTTACAACTTCACAGCCCTCCACCTGTACCTTGTCCACGGTCCAGGTAGACAGATACAGAAGTGTTCCTGCTATCAACACAAGTATGAATAATATAATCCAATGTTTCTTCAAAACGATTCTCCTTCTGCAGCTATGTACTTATCTCTGCCGCTGCATCTGTATTTCCTCCCGGGTCGGTGCTTCATATGGAAGCATCTGTCTTGATACACTCAGAACAAATCCCATCTCAACCATCAGGAACGCCAGTGATGTACCACCATAACTGATAAACGGAAGCGGAACACCGGTATTCGGGATTACATTCGTAACAACACCTATGTTAATAATCATCTGCACAGCGATATGCGTCATAACACCCGTTACAACAAGTGCGCCATACCGGTCTCTGGCATGGTTTGCAATGTATCGAAGCTGTACGATCAGCATTACAAATAACGCAATGACACAAAGTGCCCCAAACAAACCAAGCTCCTCACAGATAATAGCGAAAATCATATCATTGTGTGACTCCGGCAGGAAACCAAGTTTCTGAATACTCTGCCCTAGACCTTTCCCAAACAGTCCTCCGGAACCAATTGCATACAAAGACTGCATTGTCTGGTATCCGGAATCGCTCGTTTCCGGATGCATCCATGCATCAATTCGATCCCCACGATAACCGACCGTTGTGATAAGAAGTACACCGGCAGCTGCCAATGCCACAACCGGCATAACCAGAATCTTGTAATCCGGACATGCCACAAATATAATTACCAGCATGATTGCCACACAGACAACCGCCGTACTTAAATTCTCTTTTGCAATCAGGCCTGCACTGATGATACATGGTGCGATCAATCTCAGAATTCCCTGATAAGATTTCAGGTAATTCGGATGCTTCACACATGCACTTGGCAGATACAGAATAATCAACAGTTTTACAATCTCGGATGGCTGTAACTGGACGCCCGCAACTTCAATCCAACGCTGGGAGCCATGTGAAGATACACCAAGCACCAGAGCAATACCCGCACAGACGATCATCGCTGTTACGATCAGCCGCTGCATCATCGGCTTTTTATAAAACTGATAATTTAAACAGGATATCAGCATCATTACAATGATGCCCGCCAATCCAATCGCGCCCTGACGCATCGCAAAATATCCGCTGGAAAGTCCGGAAAGTGTCGCACGATACGCGCTCGCACTGTACACCATCATGACACCGAATGCCAGCAGCACAACAATCAGGAAAATTGTCTGATAGTCGATATATCCGCCTGTCGCGAATATTTTATTCTTTTTCAATTTTCTTCTGCCATATGCCATAGCCAAGACTCTCCTGCCTTTTATTCCATTGCACGATCTTATGAAAGCGCATTTACATATTCCTTGAACATATCTCCGCGCTGTTCGTAATTATCAAACATCCCCCAGCTTGCGCATGCCGGTGAAAGAAGTACCGCATCCCCCGGTTCAGCATGTGCATGACAATATTCCACAACCTGTTTCAAATCATCCATCATGACAATACTCTCAAATCCATGCTTTCTTGCACAGTCCGCAATATCCTGTGCCGTCTGTCCGATCAGAAGCAGACATTTCACTTTACCGTCAAAACTTTCAATCCACTCGTCATAAGTGGACTTCTTATCATAACCACCACCGATCAGATAAGTCGGACGAACCATCGACTGGATTGCCTTGATTGCCGCATCCGGATTTGTTCCCTTTGAATCATTGTAATAATTTACATCATTTACCGTACGCACATATTCGATTCGATGTGCTACACCCTTAAATGCACCACAGGTCTTACGGATTGTTGTGATATCCGCACCCATATAATAGGAAATAGCAACTGCCGCAAGAAGATTTTCCACATTGTGATCACCCAGAAGCCGGAACTCGGAAAGCGGCATCACATAGATCTCCTTGCCATCTTCCCGGATTACAACTGCACCGTCCTTGACAATCACGCCGGACTCTAATTCCTTTTTATGGCTGAACAAGATTACCGTTGCCGGAACTTTGTCGATACGCTTCACCGTCTCAGGATCATCGTAATTCATCACAGCGTAATCCTCTTTTGTCTGGTTCTTCGTGATATCGAGCTTACAGTTTGCATAATTTTCAAATGTATAATGCCGGTTCAAATGATCCGGTGTAATATTCAGTATTGCGCTCACATGTGGGCGGAATGTATGAATCGTCTCTAACTGGAAGCTGCTGATCTCGGCGACCGTAACCGAATCCGCACTGCTTTTGTCAGACAGACTTGTGTATGGGATTCCGATATTTCCTACGACAAATGTTTTCTCGTTATAAGCTTTCATGATCTCGCCAACGAGTGTTGTCGTTGTTGTCTTTCCGTTTGTACCTGTAATAGCTGCCACTGTACCCTTCTCGTAAGTATATGCAAGCTCGATCTCACTCCATACCGGAATTCCTGCCTCTTTTACTTTGAGTGCAAATGGTGCATCAACCGGGATGCCCGGACTTATAACCATACAGGAAATATCTGCAAGCAATTCGTCAGTCAATGCGCCAAGCCAGATTGTCAAAGCCTCCGGTTTCTTATCAAACCCAAGTTTTTCAAGGATTACTGTTTCTGTGAGTGTTCCCTTCGGGTTCTCATCAAACAGTACAACCTGCTCTCCATTTCGAAGAAGCTGCTCACTTGCACAGATTCCACTTTTTCCTGCTCCTGCAACTAATACTTTCTTATCGAACATCGTTTTCCCTCTTTTCTCTATCTAACGTCTAACATTCCTAAATTGCCAGAATACCGATCAGACATAAAATCGTTGTCACAATCGAGAAGATTGCTACAACCTTTGTCTCCGGCCATCCGCAAAGTTCAAAATGATGATGGATCGGTGCCATCTTAAATACACGCTTTCCGGTTGTCTTGAAGCTTACAACCTGAATGATAACAGAAAGCACTTCTGCCAGATAAATAAACGCAACAATCAATATAATGAGCGGCATCTGCAGCATATATGCTGTCGACGCGACAAATCCGCCTAACGCAAGTGATCCGGTATCTCCCATGAACACACGCGCCGGGTAGACATTGTATACCAAAAATCCAAGCAGACTACCAACAACTGCACAGGCAATCGGTGTTACACCAGAGCCTGCTGCGATAGCTGCAATTGCAAAAAAGGTTGCGATCAATACGGTAACAGATGATGCCAGACCATCCAGACCATCTGTGAAGTTCGCTCCGTTCGCTGTACCAAGCATAACAAAGAACATCAATGGATAGTAAACCCATCCAAGATCAACGACCTTATGTGTAAACGGAATAATCATCGTTGTGCCAAGATCGGTATATGCATGAATATAATAAGCAAAAACTCCAGTTACGAGAAACTGTCCCAGCATCTTCTGCCATGCACGAAGTCCAAGCGACCGCTTCATAACAACTTTGATAAAATCATCCAGAAAACCAACCAATCCGAATCCCAGGGTTGCAAAAAGAATCGGCACAATCTCCTTATGATCCTTGATGTAAAAGAGCGACGTGATCACGATACTGAACAGGATGATCAAACCACCCATAGTCGGAGTTCCCGACTTTTTCAGATGCGATTCCGGTCCATCGTCACGCACAAACTGTCCGAATTTTAATTTCTTCAAGAATGGAATAATGATCGGACTTAAGATCACACTCACACCAAATGCTATCAATGCTGGAACAATTATGTCGTACTTCATAACTTCTCTCCTTTATCAAGCCATCGCTTGTATTGTAATATTTAAAACACAGCATCGTCGATGCTGAATGTCTGCGTTGTCTCCTCCTCTGCGTTCTCGTCCTTGTAAATGCCGAGATATGGCAGAATGTTGTCGTATATCTCACCTACGACCGGTGCCGCAATCGTTCCACCATAGTAGATACCCTGCGGTTCGTCAATCAATATCAAAGTCATAACCTGAGGATCGTCAGCAGGTGAAAAGCCAAGGAAGGAAGATATATATCGCTTCTCACTTCTCGGAAATTTCTCACTGGTTGCTGTCTTGCCACCAATCGAGTATCCGGCGATATATGCACGGTGTCCGGTGCCTTCCGCAACAACTGCTTCAAGCAGATCTTTCATTGTTTCACTTGTTGTCTCACTGACTGCCCCTGTTTTCGTCTCATATTTCAAGACCTCGGTTATGTTATTATTTTCATCTGTCGTATACACACCAAAATGAGGTGTGACAAGATTTCCTCCATTTACAACCGCGGATGCTGCCCGCATCAACTGCAATGGTGTAATCTGAAACGTTTGACCAAATGACATCGTTGCAAGCTCGACCGGGCCAACATTTTCCTTCTTATGAAAGATAGAATTTGCTTCACCCGGCAGATCCACTCCGGTCTTTTCAAACAATCCAAGCGCCTGTAATCCCTGATAGAAACCCTCAACACCGATACGTTCTCCTACCTGCATAAAGACCGGATTGCAGGAATTCATGATTCCATCCCGGAAGGTTTCTGCACCATGTCCGGCTACTTTGTGACACTTGATTCTTCGATCCTCCACGATATGATAGCCCGGGCAGTAAAACTGGTCATCGACCTGCAGTACTCCCTTCTCAAAAGCAGTTGTTGCAGTCACGATCTTAAAAGTTGAACCCGGTTCATACGTATCGCTGATACAATAGTTTCTCCACATCTGGTTCCGCATATCCTGCGTTACCTCTTCGTCCGTTTCATAATTCAATGTAAACGGCTCATTCAAGTTATATTCCGGCACATCTGCGAGTGCATAGATCTCTCCGTTTTGCGGATTCATCACAATAATACACACGCGTTTTGCCTGTTTTTTCTCCAGCACTTCCATCGCTTTCTGCGTAATATATTGCTGGATATTTATATCTATGGACGTGACAAGATTTTCTCCGGCTGTGCCTTCCACTCTTCTCTCCGCCATATTTTCTACTTCAATGCCCCGGGCATTCGTTACAGTATTGATACTGCCCGCTTCGCCCATCAGCAGATCATCATAGGATACTTCCAACCCGACAATCCCCTGATTGTCGCTTCCGGTAAATCCCAACACATGAGAAGCCAGTGTACTATATGGATAATACCGTTTGTAATCCTCATCGATCATCACCCCTGCCAGATTCATCTCCCGGATTTCATCCGCCAGTTCCTTGTCCACATTGCTTTTGATTTTTTCACGCACGGATCGTTTTTCCACACGTTTTCGAACATCTTCTTCCGGCAGATCCAGCTTTTCACTTAAGATCTGTATTACCGTTTCAGGATCTTCGATCTGATTATAAATTACCGATATGGAACATACCGCTTGATTCCCGGCAAGTATTACACCATTTCGATCATAGATATTCCCGCGTTTTGCCTTGATGCTTCGCTCGCGCTCCTGCACCGCCCGCGCCCGATATCCATAATCCTCCGCCTGCACTGTCATAATGCAGACAAGCTTCACCGTTATTATAGTCAATAATGTGAAAAATGCAATCTCTACGACCAATAATCGTTTGCGATGGGAACTCGTAAAAATAAGCTGCATACGCGTCTTTGCCCAATTTTCATTTTATAAAAATGTATTCATAGGCGTCAGAATCTATACCTTTTTTCTATCTTTAACAATGCCAGATCATTGTGCAGGTGCTTCTGTTGTCGTCTCGGTTGTCGTCTCAGTTGATTCCGTAGAAGCCTCTGTAGTTGCTTCCGTTGTTGCTTCTCCCTGAGACTCTTCCACATATGGATTATCATTTCCGCCAGCTACATCATTTGTCGGTGCATTGCCCTCATAGATTGGGGTTGCAGGCTCATCTTCTGCTGTTGCCTCATCAATATTGTATGTCTCATCCGTCTTGTAAATATTCAAATACGGGAAAATTGCAGCTGCAATATCCGAGAACAAATGCGCTGCCTCTCCACTACCTGACTGTAATTCCGGCTCATCTGCAACCACATAGATAACAACCTGTGGATCATCAACCGGTGCAAATCCGATAAAGGAGAGGATATACTTCCCATTTCCTCGTGGAAGCTTCTCGGCTGTACCTGTCTTACCACCGACTTCGTAGCCTTCTACTGCCGCTTTCTGACCTGTACCTTCTGTTACTACACTTTTCAGGAACTGACGCATCTGTGCTGATACATCTTCGGAGATCGTCCGGCGTACCAATACCGGGTCCAGATTCCGCACGATATTTCCATTTTCATCTTCAATCCGCTGTACCACGCTCGGCTCATAATAATATCCACCATTGATAGCAGAACAAAACGCTGTTGCAATCTGCATCATGGATGTTGTCACACCCTGTCCAAATGATGAAGTTGCAAGTTCAACCGCATGCATATTATCCGCGTGATATACCAATGTACTCAGGGACGCATCACTCGGCTCGCCCGGAAGATCCACATTGGTTGACTGACCGAATCCAAACAATACCTGATACTTATCAAACATGGCAACACCTTCTCTATCTGCAATCTGCATCAAAGCATCATTGCAGGATTTCTCAAGCGCACCTGACAGATCTACCATGCCATGTCCACCGGAATTATAGGAATGACATTTGATATAATAATCTTCTACCTGCTCACCACCATCACAGAAGAATTCATCCGATGCACTGATGGCACCTTCTTCCAGGGCACCAGAGATCGTAAATGTCTTATACGTCGAACCAGGTTCAAATACATCCGAAACCGGGAAGTTTCTCCATACTTTATACAGCGCATTGACATGTTCTTCATCCGTACCATTTTCTTTGAAATCTTCAAAGCTGGAATATCCAGATTCCTCAAGTTCCTCTTCTGTATCAAACTGGTACTGTGTCGCATCCAAATCATACGCCTCATTTGGGTCAAATGTATGAGAGTTGTACAGTGCCATAATCTGACAGTTTTTCGGATTCATTACCAATACCGATATATTCTTGGCATCCTCTTCCTCGAGCTTTGCCTTTACTTTTTCTTCTACTATTTTCTGAATATTGGCATCAATGCTTGTTACCAGTGTGTTTCCATTTGTCGGTGCTTCGATCGTGTTGGTAACACCATAATCTTCATTCAGATATGAATACTCACGTCCGTTAATTCCATTTAACTCACTGTTGTAATACTCTTCTACACCGTACATGCCGACGTTACCACTGACTGTGAAACCAAGCAGATGGCACGCTAGTTCATTGTTTGGATATACACGCACATACCGTTCTTCGTAGTAGATTCCTCTTACATTCTTCCCAGCATCTGTCGCACGGTATTCTTTAAATTTCTGAACTTCTTCGTATTCAACACCTTTTTTTGCTACTACATAGTATGAATTCTCGTTTGCAAGAAATCCTGCAATCTCTTCATCTGTAAATCCAAAAAACTCTTTGAGTGCAGAAACCGTCGCCTCTTTTTTATCATCAAATTCCACAATGTTCTTTGGTTCCAGAATCAGGTCATATACTTTTTTATCTGTTGCAAGCACTGTTCCATTTGCATCCACGATGTCTCCACGCTTGTATGGAATTACCTTGCTGGTATACCCCTGCTGTGTCAGAACCTGCTGTTTGTATTTGCTTCCTTTGTTGGCATTGATCCATATGATTTTTCCACCCAATATGCCAAATCCAATCATAACACAGCAAAATACAAACTTCAGCCTTCCACGCATCCGGTTTGTAAATACTTTTCTTTTCTTTCTTGCCCTATTTGTTTTTCTATTTTGTGGTCTCTTTGTCATATCTCTACCTCAACCGCAAAAATCGAGCAGTGAAACTGCTCGACCTTTGATTTACATCCTAATTCGAACCTGGAACATTCTGATATTGTTTTACATAATCTTCATCGGCACTGTCATAGTAGATAATCTGTCCCTTCTTTGCATAGACCATGCCAAGCTCATTGGTTGCTACATTATATATATCATCCAATGTATACATATTATTCAAACGAAGTTTATGTGCTGCGTTATCATCCTGAATTTTCTCCAGTTCTGACTCCAATGCACTGATATTATTCTGCTGTGTACTGATCTTTGTATTCATATAAAGCATAAGTACACAAGACCCTACAACCAGACCTACCATACATACCATAAACATCATATAGCCCGCTGAGAAAGCCAATGTTTTCTTTGTCTGTGCAGTGACTCTACGCTTTACCTTCTGACGTTCCTGTGGACGCTGCTGCGGAGAAACTCTACGGCTTGGCGCCGGTCTTTCCGGCTCATACACACGACGTGCCGGTGAAGTATACATCTGCCTTGCCGCTGTACCATCTGTATAATAAACTTGTCTTCTTGTTTGCTGTGCCATATCTATCTCTCCTTTTCAAACACACGCAGTTTGGAGCTTTTTGCCCGACTGTTCTCCATAAGCTCCTGTTCACTCGGAACAATCGGTTTACGGGTAATCACCTTACCCGTCGGTTTCTTGCCACATACACAAACCGGGAATTCCGGTGGGCATGTACAAGGATTCATATTTCTTTTAAATATTGTCTTTACTATTCTGTCCTCAAGGGAATGAAACGTAATCACGCTGAGTCTTCCACCCGGATTTAACCACGAAATCATAGTATCCAGTGAATTCTCCAGCACATCCAGTTCGTGATTCAGTTCAATCCGAATTGCCTGAAATGTTTTCTTCGATGGGTGTCCCTGCCCCTGTCGTACCTTTGCCGGAATTGCAGCTTTGATAATCTCATTGAGCTGTCCGGTTGTTTCAATCACCTGTTCCTGTCTTGCTTTTACGATATGCTTCGCAATATTCTTTGCGAAGTTATCTTCTCCATAATCGCGGATTACATGATAGAGTTCCATCTCGGAATACTCATTCACAATATCCTTCGCAGTCATCGTGCTTTCCTGGTTCATCCGCATATCGAGTGGTGTATCTTCCCGATATGTAAAACCGCGCTCCGCATTATCAAGCTGATAGGACGAAACACCGAGATCCAGAACAATTCCGTCAACACCGCTCACGGAACAGTTTTTTAATACTGCATCGATATCCTGATAATTGGAATGAACGATCGTAACCCGATCCTTGTAATCCTTCAACCGTTCAGTCGCAGCAGCAATCGCATCCAGATCCTGATCTATCCCGATCAGTCTGCCTTTGTCTGACAGCCGCTTGCAAATCTCCAGAGAATGTCCACCCCCACCGAGGGTTCCATCCACATAGATACCATCCGGTTTTATATTCAGACTGTCAATTGTCTCATCTAAAAGTACCGATTTATGTTTAAATTCCATCGTATCCTCCCTTAGATGTTGAACAATTCACCAATCTCGGCGATTTCTTTCAGATCAATTTCTTCTGGGCTGTTGATCTTATCCCAGGCTGCCTTATCCCAGATTGCCACAGTGTCCGTATGGCCAATCATGACAACTTCCCGATCAATGCCCGCGTATTCACGTAATTTTTGTGGAATCACAATACGATACTGACTATCCATCTCACAGACAACCGCAGATCCTTCGTAGAAATCACGAAGACGTCTTGCCTGGAAATTACTCTTTGGCAATGCAGCAAGCTTCTCTGCGAATTTTGTCCACTCTGCTTCCGGATATACGTCAATGTTATGATCCATACCGTTGCACAGCACGAATTTATCCCCAAGTTCCTGACGGAATCTTATGGGAATAATCAATCTGCCCTTTGCATCGAGGCCATGATTCGATTCTCCTATCATACCCATTGACATATAACTTCACCTTTCGTATTGCATGCAACGTTCTTCCCTTCCTGGGAACAACATCCACCGAGCACCACTTGACATCCATTTCACTGCCACTCAGCTTCCACTTGGGTTTCATTGTACAGCAAAAAAAAGGGAAATGCAATACCAATTTGCATTTCCCTTGTCTAATTCTTACAATTTTCACATTTGTTATTGTTTATCTTTTTCTTCGGAATCCAGTGTTTTAACCGGTGCTTTCACTACTTCGAGACGTTTTTTCACAATGATTACCGAGCAGACAAGCACACAGATAGCTGCAAGCAGCTGGGACACTTTCATGTTTATAAACGGAAGCATCAGGGAGTCCGAACGAAGTCCCTCAATCCATACACGTCCCATTCCATAACCCCACAGATACATGAGGAAGATTTCTCCATCGAACTTCTTGTGTTTCCGGTAAATGATGATGACAATCAGCAGAATCAGATTCCAAACTGATTCATACAGAAACGTCGGATGCACGGTAATCCACTGCATGCCATCGTAGACCTGCATATGATTTGCCATCTCCGATGTGATGATGCCGGAATTCACCATACCGGTCAATGTGCCTTTTCCAACGTAGTAATCGGTTGGAATTGCCATCGCAAAAAGTGAATTCGTGTAATCACCAAACGCTTCCCGATTGAAGAAATTACCCCAGCGTCCCATGATCTGTCCAATCAGAAGTCCCATCGTAACGGTATCCGCAAGTACAGAAAACTTCATATTCCGTTTCTTCGCAAATACAATTGCAACAATCACACCCGCAATCACACCTCCGTAGATTGCAAGTCCGCCACTCCGAATATCGATCAGATCAAACAGCGTTTTACCGAAGTCTTTGCCCTTCTGGAAATACGAATCCCAGCTGAATATAATATAATAGAGCCGCGCACCTAAGATTGCCGGGATAATCAGCCAGAGCATGAAGTCCAGATATGTGTCTTCGCTCTGTCCGGTCCTTTTTGCTTCCTTGCCGATCACAAGGAACGCCAGCACAAATCCAAGGGCTATAATCACACCATAAAATTTGATTTCAAATCCAAAGATCGTAAATCCGTCTTTGAGATTTTTTAGTACAATCCCAAGATTTGGGAACCTAATATCATACATAGTTTTTCCTTTTTATTTTCGTCTATAGAATTTATTGATAAGTTTTTTAGAAACGATAGTTTCTATACATTAAACTTGAATAAGATCACATCGCCATCCTGCACGACATATTCCTTTCCTTCCTGACGTACAAGACCTTTTTCCTTCGCTGCAAGCATTGTGCCACTCTCCATCAGATCATCGTAAGCAACAACCTCAGCCTTGATGAATCCACGTTCAAAATCCGTATGAATCTTACCTGCTGCCTGTGGTGCCTTCGTGCCCTTCGTGATTGTCCATGCACGTGTCTCATCCGGACCGCTTGTCAGGTAACTGATGAGTCCAAGCAGAGAATAGCTTGCCTTGATGAGCTTATCCAGACCGGACTCTGATACACCAAGTTCCTCTAAGAACATCTGCTTCTCGTCATCATCTAACTCCGAGATTTCCTGCTCGATCTGTGCACATACAGCAAATACTTCACTGCCGAATTCCTTCGCATATTCACGCACCTTCTGCACATATGGATTACCCGCTCCGTCATCTGCCAGATCATCCTCGGATACGTTTGCAGCATAGATTACCGGCTTGCCTGTCAACAGGTTATATTCCTTCATCCACTTGATCTCGTCCTCATCGTCTGTCTCAAAGGAGATTGCAAGCTTGCCTGATTCCAGATGCTCCTTGATCCGCTTCTGCAGATCAACTTCCTTTGCAAGTTCCTTGTTATTGGCTGCACCACGCTGTCCCTTCGCGATTCGACGATCAAGTACCTCGATATCTGCGAAGATCAGCTCATAATTGATTGTCTCGATATCGCGGATCGGATCAACCGAACCATCGACATGAATGACATTTGGATCTTCAAAGCAACGTACAACATGCACAATCGCATCTGTCTCACGAATGTTAGATAAGAACTGGTTTCCAAGTCCTTCTCCCTTAGATGCACCCTTTACAAGTCCTGCAATATCAACGAACTCAATCACGGCCGGTGTTGTCTTCGCTGAATGATACATCTCAGTCAGCTTGTCAAGACGCTTGTCCGGTACCGGTACGACACCGACATTCGGATCAATCGTACAGAACGGATAGTTCGCGCTTTCCGCGCCCGCCTTTGTCAAAGAATTAAATAATGTGGACTTTCCGACATTCGGAAGTCCGACGATTCCTAGTTTCATTTTATGTTATCTCCTTTGTTTTTTGTTCAGCTGTTGTGTGAACATACCGCGCTTCTTTCGTAACTAAAGAAGCCACGCATTCAGCATATACTATACTATAACGTGGCCTAATTGTAAATTCTAAATGACATTGAATGATTTATTTTCTATCAAAAATTTTATTAAACCGACTAAAGACTCCATAGTTTGTGTGTTTGACTTACTGTTTATATCTATCTTCTCCTAAATATTTTTCTAGTCATTGCAATATAAAATTGCTTATACAATCTCTCCCTTAAGAGTCCTGATATTCTGGATAATATACAGAGCGACCGATATGACCATCATTATAGCGCACAAACCAATCAACAGATCTGATACCATCGGTGTAATGTGGAACCATATAATATGCACCGCTGCAGTTCCATATAATAAAAAGGTTACTATCTTTCCATGCCAGTCTGCACCATGTACTTTTCCTGTCTTTCGTATCACAAGACATCCACTGACTACCATATACAGCTCCTTACCTGCCATTATTACGATTAAAAGAAGCACATGCGGAAAACGAGTAAACAGACAGATTAACATCGCTGCCTGTGTCAGCTTATCGGCCACCGGATCAAGAATTTTTCCTAAATTACTAATCCTATGGAATCTTCTTGCGATATATCCATCAGCAAGATCCGTAAGACCAGACAGCAATAAGATTTCACCAGCTAACAGAGGATTTTTCTTTACACAATAACTCCATATAATTACCGGAATCAGACAAAGCCGAAAAAAAGAAAGAAGATTAGGAACCGTAATAATTCTATTCAAATTTTCTTCCTGATTCACTTCACTCTGCATGTACGGTCACCTCACTTTCCTTTTTTTTAGACATAAACCAATAAAATATAACACAAAATGCTAAAGCAAACACAACACCAAAAACATTTTGAATCACTCTAAGACTAACCGCTCCCTGTAGTCCATAAGTCTCTGTAGCAATGGCTAAAGCACCAAATGTGTTAAATACTGCCTGCCAGCCATATTGTGCTGAAAATCCTACACCGATTCCACCAAGAATTCCTATATATGCATAGATTGACGAAGGAAGCAGAAAATATAATACTGTAAAACATATAACACCTACAATATTTCCAACAATCCTTTTACGGACTCTGTAGTGCATATCTTCCATAAACGGCAAAATCACGGACATGGCCGCAATACCAGCCCACATTGCACGTGGCATATTACAAAGTTCTGCAATGCAAAGGACAATCGGTACGCATAAAATCTGACATATCTGCCATTTTGTTCTGGAAGAAGTGATATCAAATTCATGTATCAGATCTTTCAGATTTCTTTTATAAGTTCTGTTTTTATGATTTCGATAAAATACGAAGCAGGTAAGTGCTGCACCTAAAGCCATTCCGACTAATCGCATCTGATAGCTTTTTCCCGTAACATCATAACCATATAGCAGCAGATACCCAAGAACCAATGTAGATTGATTAAACATGAATGGATTATGGCATCCGAACAGAATCAACACAGCCAGTGCCGCAATATTTAACAGCATTCCCAATACCGGTGAAAACTGATTTGCTAAATGCGGACATACAGTCATAATTACAAAGAACAAAGCCAAAAGCATCGTAGATTGTCCGGTGTGGATCCCCAGATCCGCATTTCTAAACACCATGAGACATAATAAGACTACTACACCTACAATGCTGTTCTCATTTCCAAATAGGATGCTGAAAATACTAACAAAGAAAAAACAAAATGCCATTGTAACAGCTATCTTCACCAGATATACCCACATATGATATAATTTTTCTTTTAGTGTTTCACTCTTTTTCAACAGGTTTTTAGAACCTGCCTGATTTAACTGCAACTCCTGATAAAATGTCATATAAATCCTCCTATCTTCTAATTTATCTTAAAACTATATAATCTCATCTTTCTGCTTTGGCAGCTCTATAACAAATCTGCATCCACCATATTCACGGTTTTCTGCTTTGATTGTTCCTCCGGCACTATCTACAATCCGTTTTACAAGTGCAAGACCCAGGCCATTTCCTTCTGCTTTATGAGATCCATCTACCTGATAGAACTTGTCAAATATTCTGGATTTTACATCATCCTCTATTCCTGGTCCTTCATCTTCCAGAACGAACTTAACAGAATCCTGTTCTTGTTTCAGAAACATCGTAATTGTCCCCTTTGAAGGGCTGAACTTAATCGCATTATCCAAAAGATTTATCCAGATATGCATAAAAAGTCCTTCATTCCCAGTATATTTAACTTCCTCCAATTCTACCTGAAAACCAATTTCTTTTTCTGTCCATTTTGTTTCCAATGAAAGAAATGCCTGGCGGATCTGTTCATCCAGACGATATTCTGTTTTTTTCATTGGTATATTCTGATTCTCCAACTTGGATAACAGCAAAATATTACCAACCAATCCGGAAAGTCTTTGGGTGTTAAATAAGATTTTTTCTACATATTCCTCTTGATCCGGAGACAGTTCTTCTCCCTGAAGCAGCATTGTATATCCTTCAATGGCATTAATCGGGGTCTTAAACTCATGAGAAACATTAGATACAAAATCCATCTGCAGCATCTCTGTTGCACGAAGTTCTTTTGTCATAACGTTAAAACTATGATAAGATTCTCCAACTTCTGCTATACGGCTGTTCGTTCCCAAATGCTGTTCAAAATCTCCCTGAGAAACTTCCTTCATTGCTTTACTAAGTCTGGTAATTGGTTCCAGTAACTTTGCATTGATAAAGGAAGTAATCAGCCCTGCAATCAATGTATTGAAAATCAAAAGCCAGCCAAGCACAGGTATGCTGCCCGGCAGATTAAAAAAATGATTCAAAAAAGCAAATAATAAAGCAGATATGACTGTTGAAAATACAAGTGCCAGCCAGATTGCACCAGTCAGACAGGATCGGATCCGCAATCCTTTTTTTTTCTTTTGTTCCATTATTTTTTCACCACCTTGTATCCAATTCCACGCATTGTTACGATTTCAAAATCCGGGTTATCTTTAAAACGCTCTCTGAGTCTTCCTATATGTACCTCTATTGTATGTGGGTCTGCCTCCGTCTCGTATCCCCATACTTCATCCATCAACTGTTGTTTTGTAAATGTTCTGCCTGGCGAAGCTGCAAGCTTATATAAAAGCAGGAATTGTTTTTTAGGTAAAACAAGACTTTCCTTATCAGTTGTAACCGTCATTGCATCATAATCAAACTCTGTTGAACCGATCACAATTTTGTGTTCATTCAATATCTGTGCACGGCGAAGCAGTGCTCCGACTCTTAAAACCATTTCATTCACATTTACCGGTTTTACCATATAATCATCACTTCCCGAAAAAAATCCCTGACGCATATCATCAAAGGAACCTTTCGCAGTGATCATAAGCACTGGTATCTGATATCCTGCTGAACGAAGTTCTGACACCAGTTCATAGCCATCCATAACCGGCATCATAATATCAGAAATGATCAGATCAATATATTCCTTATCCAATACTTCTAATGCCTGTGCTCCATCCGATGCACTTTTGACTTGATATCCATTCTTCTCAAGCACTTTTTGGAATAGCTGGCTTAATTCTTTATCATCTTCTACAATCAATATTTGAAACACGTTTTCCTTCCTCCTTATTAAAACAGATACCTTGCCCATCCAAGCAGATGCTGTACCAAAAATATTTTTCCCTGACGTTTCTTTGTTAATTCGATTGGCTCTACATGATATGGATCATTATAAGTTCCCCCTTCTAATATCTGGCGGGACACTTTTTCATATTCCATCATGCCCTCTTCCAACTGTTTATTAATATCTTTACTTCGTATTACAAGCATCAGTTCCGTATCCAGATATGCACTTCTCATGTCCATATTAAAGGAACCGATTACAGACAGATCATCGTCAATCAGAATACTTTTTCCGTGGTATGAATAACCGCCTTCATATTCCCAGATATTAATTCCTGTACTTAAGATTCTATTTCTGTTTTTCGCATAATCAGCAGACCCAAATGGATTCCCATTATTCGCAACTGAATTTGTCATGATAGAAAAATCTGAAACGTTCTCTGCAATCTCCTCCCATGTATTATACATCATATCATTACAGATAATATATGGCGTGTGGATCTTTACACGATTTTTTGCATTTTTCATCAATTCTCCCAACTGATACCACACTACTGGTTCTTTGGAACCTGTGTGAATAGGATTTGACACTAATGTAATCTTTTCTGTCTCAAAAGTTTCGTTCGTATAATCGGTCTCGCAGATTCTTTCCTTATTCTCTTCAAAATATTTCTGATAGCTGTTCTGCAGCTCTAAAACTGCGTTCTTTACAGATTTTCTATTTGCCAGTTTTTTATTGTTATGAAAATAACCACTGTCTTCCTGATTCCATATGGTTTCAAAATACTCTAACAACTGGTTAACTGAATTTTCTTTCTCAGGTTCATCGCAAACCACTAACACGTCTCTGTCATAGTTCTTATGTCCCGGAAAATCACCCAGGAAATAATTGTGTGTATTTCTTCCCCCAAGAATATATCTCTTTCCATCTGCAATCAAATATTTATCATGCATTCTACCCATCATTTCCCACGGTTTCAACGGATTGGCCTTATTATACAGTTTAATTTCAACATTCTCATGGGAAGATAATGCATAGAAATACGGATTTCCTTCCATATCAATCCAGCTCTCCATTCCATCTACTAACAGACGAATATGTACACCTCTGTCTGCCGCATCATGCAGTGCTCCTAAAATCAATTTTCCACTTTCATCGGATTGAAATGCAAAAGTAGAAAGAATAATTTCCTTTTTTGCATTCTTGATCAAACGCACTCTTTGTAAAAGCGCTTCTGGATTCTTTTCTATGATTACTGCCCGTTCTGTATTTTCACTGCATTCGTTCCATAACCCATTTTTTGTTTCTTTTTTGGTTGTATTGGACACTTCCGGCTGCTTTTTATATGCAACGCAGATTCCGAGCAATTCATAAAAAGCCACACATAAAAAAATTGCCAGTATAACAAGAAGGATTTTACATATTTTATGCTTTATCATTGTACATCACCTGATTCCTTTTTATTTCATACTTATACAATACAAAGTCAATCTCAATTTAACCTCAACAAAATTTATTTTTCATCCATGCAAAATCTTCTTTGTACAACAGACTGTTAGATATAGCAAAAACGACCTTTCAAAAACAGTTAACTTCTAAATCAACTGTTTTTTGAAAGGTCGTTTCATCAGATTCTTATAGCAATCCAGCAAATAATCTCATAAATAATTGTCCCAGTCGCAAATGTGCACTTCGTCCGGTTTGATATTGGTCTGTCACATCTCGACATTCTCCCATCGTTCTTATCAGATCATTTTTTATTTCCACAACTGCCTGACAATCTGCCATAAAACAGCCGTTTTCAAAATGGTGATATAAACTTCGATAATCCAGATTAATTGTTCCACAAGTTGCCATACAGTCATCTGCCACACTCATTTTTGCATGACAGAAACCAGGAGTCCACTCATAAACACGAACACCATGTTTAACTAATCCATGATAAAAAGAACGAGTTATATTATAGATGAATTTTTTATCAGGGATACCAGGTGTGATAATTCTTACGTCTACCCCTCGCTTAGCAGCCAGACATAACGCATGCGTCATTTCATCTGTTATGATTAGATATGGAGTCATAAACCAACAATATTTTTCAGCTTTATTTATCATACTGATATAAACTTCTTCTCCTACTTGCTCATTATCCATAGGGCTGTCTGCATAAGGTTGAACAAACCCAGTTTGCTGTGCCGTATAATCATAGTGGAAAAGGTATTTACTAAAATCAGAATCATTAGCATCCTTATCACTTACTGCATTCCACATTTCCAAAAATGTCACCGTAAGCGACTGAACAGCATCCCCTTCTAAACGAATACCTGTATCTTTCCACTGTCCATACGGGTGTGTGTAATTAAAATATTCGTTTGCTAGATTATATCCACCTGTAAATCCGACTTTTCCATCAATAACTGTTATTTTTCTATGATCACGATTGTTCAAAAACAGATTTAAACCTGGCATAAACGGATTGAATACACGGCAATGAATTCCTATTGCCTCCATCTTTTTCACAAAATCTGTGTTAATAAAGCCTATAGAACCCATATCATCGTAGAATACTCTAACTTCCACACCTGCTTTTACTCGCTCTTCCAGAACATCTTGAATCTTATGCCATGCTTCAGCGTCTTCTATCGCATGATATTCCATAAAGATAAACTTCTGTGCTTTCTCCAAATCCTTAAGCTGTGCCTCTAATCCTTTCACTGCTTCATCAAAATACACAATATCCGTATTCTGATAGATTGGATACTGCGAATTTCTTTGTATGTAACTTGCTATATTTCCTGCTTTCGGAATTGTTTCTTTTATTCTGCTCAAACACTCCTGACTGTCCGGAAGCATTGGTAACAATTTGCTATCAATTTCTGCATATCGCTCACGCATTTTATGCGTGCCACCATTCAAACCAATCAACAAATACAGGCCTACACCCATAATTGGGAAAATTAGAATTAAGATGACCCAAGGCATTTTCATAGAGGATGTCTTATTTGATGCGTACAATCCCAAAACCAAGATCCCACTCAAAATCCTTGTAAATAAATTTATGATTTCTGCATATTCATTCAAGCGTGTTACGATAGCAATAATAAAAATCACTTCCAGAAGAATGCAGATTATGGAAAAACACAGCCGTTTTACCCCATTTTTTGTTTTTGCTTTGCCCTCTAAAGTATCTTGTTTCATATATATTCCACCTTCCTACTTGCTCAGTTTTCTCCCTAAATTTCGTGGAACATGCCAATTTTGTCTTTTATTCTCTGCATTTCATTATCTGCTTCAATGATAGCTCTTGCAGAATGAAGTAATTCTTCACTTATCTCATCATAGCCAGGCATTTCTTCAATTCCTTTTTTATAGCGAAGTTGATGTTCCAATGTTGCCCAGAAATCCATACCATTGGTTCGAATCTGTAATTCTACACGCATAGGTGTTTTACCCTTAGCAAAAAATACTGGTATTTCAACAATCATATGATAGCTTCGATAACCATTCGATTTTGGATTTTTTATATAATCTTTTATTTCAATAACTTTAATATCATCCTGTTGGGTAATCAAATCTGATATCATATAAATATCGTCAATAAACGCACAAACTATTCGAACGCCTGCTACATCATTGAGATATGTCTGTATATTTTCTGTTGTAAATTCATATCCCATCTTCTGCAGTTTATCGTAAATACTATTGGGCTTCTTAATTCTTGTTTTTATAAAAGAAATAGGATTTCGATTATTCTCAACTGAAAATTCATCATCCAAAACCTCAAGTTTAGTTTGTATCTCTCGAATAGCACAACGATACATCATCATTAAATTATAAAATTTTGTAGCATTATTTAAAAACTGTAGTGATTCCGGACTGTCCATCCTGATTTTTTTTACTTCATCTTTTGTCATGGAACTTTCCTTTCTACCTCATCCCTGATTTCAAAACATTATTTATTTTGATAGTTGATTCGTTCTCCTTGAATTACTGGATAACAAATCATTTTATCACTATCCAGATTTTCTACATGCATATCTACTGCACTGATCTGATGGTTTTCATAAGTATTGTAATAATAAATACCTTTTGTAACATTACAACACGACGTATACAATGTGATTTCATATTTTCCATCCGCTACTTCGCAACATCCTCGTTGCTGATCCACAGATCCGAGAATGTGGAAGAATTGGCTAACGCTTTCTTCCTCTGATTCACCTGAAATTGCATTTACCTTTGTAAAAGCTACACGTACAAAACGTGAGGAAGATGAGAGATCTCCCGGAAGACCTAATCCTCCCATACCTCTACTATATGCATCAAGAGTCAAAGTTTCGCTGAAAGTATTTCTGGGCTGTTTAGGAGATAAATACATATAATTATTTAGTTGAAACATCTGCTGTGGAAATGGCGGATTATTCGTAAGCACTCCTACTGGATTGTCATAAATATGCAAACCATCTGCCATAGATTCTACCGTAATTGACTCATTCTCATCAGAAATGATCCAGTGTAATTGTGCTAATGGTAATTGCTCGCTGAAAGGAGTATTAACAATATTAATTCGTTCAAGAAGCTCGCGAACTTCAACTAAAGAAGAACACTGACTTAAAATCCACGGAATAAATTCAAACTGTGCAATATTTTCCACATCTGGCTTAATCTCGGCATAAACAGCATTTCCGACAAAATTCAGTCCTGCCATTGCCACTCCTTTTTCATTCATAGCATCATAATACAAAGGATAATCCTCTGCAACATGAGCCATTCCAATAATTGCATAATGATTGTTCATATCGCCAACATGGCGAAAATTAAACGCATAATTACGTGGTGTAATTACTATCTGCTCACCATAAGAGCATTCATAATCGAGGGTTCGTCCAAAGTAAAAATCTTTTGTTTTATAAGTTGCTGCTGTACACATGATCGTTTATCCTCCTAAATAGATTGAAATATGTCAATGAGTTTTTTTCTTGAACAATCAATGCCATTCAGTTACGCATCATTTCAGTGGTTTTCTGTCATAGAAAGCCACTGTTTTTATGCCTAAAAACTTTAAAAATATTACAAAAAGCAGTTGACAAGTAAGCCAATATATGTTGCGCAAGCCTTGATTATAAACATATTTCAAGGAGGCTCGTTATGGCTGATTTTTTCTTATCTAATTTAAAATCCACACTCGACAGCTGCATCACAGAACTCGATGAATTTGCCTGACAGCGAATTCGATACTCATATAAGAACAACACTTACCAGACGCCATACGAAAGAAACACTGGGGGAATCCTAACACCTATACCATACTTCAGCCTTCTACCGATTTTGATTTTCTTGATGAAAACTGCATGTATTACGATATTGAATTCCGTATAGTACGTATTCGCCTTGATAATGGAACCTAGATCTGTATTGCCACCAATCTTTCAGAAGAAGAATTTCCTCTGGAAGAAATCAATAAACTTTACCGGATGCGCTGGAGCGAGAAAACAAGCTTCCGTGAACTCAAATACACCATCGCAGTAAACATATGCAAGGCATATCTCAAACACGGTGGTAACGAAACAGAGACCATGCTTCTCATACTTATCCCCCGTTGCTTGCTAATTACATTATACATGAAAATAGTTCATTTGCAATTTGTTCATATCGAATTAAAGTAGATCTTTGTTGTTCGAAGCAATTGCGATTCCGATTATCACGAAACTGCGTGACTATTCACTTTTATTTGATAACAAAAAAGAGAGCCACAGAGTGACTCCCCCAGTGCAGTCCGGAAACATACACCTCATTCAATACAGATAATATACAAGATTATTATAAAAATGCAAGCACAATCAAATAATAGCCTCTACTTTCGCATCTGCGGCACCTGTGCCAAGATCACTGCGGTGAACACAAGCACGCAGCCGACGATTTCCCGCGGTGCTAACACCTCATGCAATACGACGAATCCACCGAGCACTGCAAATACAGATTCCAGACTCATCACGATGGATGCAACTGCCGGATCTGCATATTTCTGTCCTGCGATCTGAAGCGTATACGCGATACCGCTCGAGAAGATACCCGCATATAGGATTGGGAACCATGCGGCGGCAAGATCACTCCATGCCGGCTGTTCGAAGATTGCCATGCAGATCAGGGATAACACACCGTTCGTAATAAACTGGATGCACGAGATCTTCACACTGTCACAGTCGTTAAAATGATCGACCGTCAGGATATGTCCGGTGAAGCAGACTGCACACAGAAGCCCAAGCAGATCTCCAAAATACAGATTGTCGATACCGCCTGACATGCACAGCATGTACATACCACCAAGGCAGACAAAAACTGCCACATATACGATCTTATGTAATTTCTTCCCGAGTAGCCCGGATACGATTGCAACCATAACCACATACGTTGCGGTAAGAAACCCCGATCTGCCGGAGCTGGCCACACCTTTCGGATATGCCGCGATACCACTCTGCTGCAGATTCGTTGCAAAAAACAGCACACAGCCACAGAGGATACCACCGATCACGGTCCGTTTTATATTTTCTTTTTCGACCGGTTCTCCACTTACCTTTGCTTTCTGCTCCTTCATTCCCGTACGAGCGAGAATCAAAATCGCAAGAAATGCCGCTCCAACTATGGAGCGGCTTCCGTTAAATGTAAATGTTCCAATCTGATCAGATGCTGTTGTCTGTGCTACGAACGTCGTTCCCCAGAAAAACGCGGCAAACAGCAACATAATACTTCCTTTTGTCTTTTTCATTTCAAGCCTCTTATTCTGCATCAATCGGATCTTTCTTTTTCTCAACTGCCTTGATCACCTGCAACACAACATACAGTAAAATCAGACCGATTACCAGCGGAATCACAGGACTCTTCATTACTCCCGGAATTCCCTTGCTATTACCAAAGAATCCGGCAATAATGTAAGTGACGAACGATACAAGTGCAACTGTAATCGCATATGGAAGCTGTGTGCTTACATGATTGATGTGATTACACTGTGCACCTGCGGATGCCATAATTGTTGTATCCGAAATCGGTGAGCAATGGTCACCACAGACGGCACCTGCCATACATGCAGAGATGGAAATGATCATCATCGTTGCGTTTGTTCCCTCGAATGCATTTACAACGATTGGAATCAGCATACCGAAGGTTCCCCACGATGTTCCGGTTGCAAACGCAAGGAAGCATGCAATGATAAATACAAGTGCCGGCAGGAAACTAAGCAACGCATCCGGCGTACTCTTCACGAGCTCTGCCACAAATTCTTTTGCGCCAAGGCTGTCTGTCATCGCCTTCAATGTCCAGGCAAATGTCAGAATTAAAATCGCAGGAACCATCGCTTTAAATCCTTCCGGAATACAAGACATGGATTCGCTGAATTTCAATACGCGGCGGAACATATAATAGATAATCGTAATCACAAGTGCAAAGAAGCTGCCATACATCAATCCAACCGATGCATCACTGCCCGAAAATGCTTCTACAAATCCAACGCCTGAGAAAAATCCACCACTGTAAATCATGCCGATGACACAGGCTGTAATCAGAACGATCATTGGGAATACAAGGTCAATCACTTTACCCTTTGTCTCAACGACTTCATTTTCCGCGTTTGCATATGGACGGTCCGGTGTCGTGTAGATATCGCCCTTCAAAGCGTTCTTTTCATGCGTCCGCATCGGACCATAATCAATCTTTCTAACGATCAAAACAATCATAAATATAATCGTGAAAAGCGCATAATAGTTATACGGGATTGCACGGATAAAGATGGAGAATCCGTCCTCTCCCTCTACGAATCCGGCTACCGCTGCTGCCCATGATGAAATCGGGGCAATGATACAGACCGGAGCTGCTGTCGCATCAATGATATACGAAAGCTTCGCACGCGATACCTGATGCTTGTCTGTCACAGGACGCATCACGCTTCCAACTGTCAGACAGTTAAAATAATCATCAATAAATATCAAAACACCGAGCGCAACTGACGCTAACTGTGCGCCAATCCGCGTCTTGATATGTGCGCTCGCCCATCGTCCGAACGCTGCCGAACCACCGGCTTTGTTCATCATACAGACCATAACACCGAGTATTACAAGAAATACCAGAATACCCATGTTATACGAATCGGTCAGCACGCCGACGATTCCGTCTTTGAATACATGGTTTACGGTTGCTTCAAATCTGAAGTTGGACCAGAACAGTCCACCGATCACAATTCCTAAAAAGAGTGAACTGTAAACCTCCTTTGTGATGAGTGCCAGCACGATTGCCACGACCGGCGGAATTAATGCCCAGAATGTTGCGTACATCTGTGGCACGTAATTTGCGATTTCTTCCATCTTCTCTCTTCTCTCCTCGTTTTCTTTCTTATTGTCTGCCGCCCATATTCAGTTGGCGACATAGTATCTGGTGCATCTTACAGCATGGATGCACGAAGCTCTTCCCCTGTTTTATTCACAAGGTAAGCCGGTGCAATATCAAATACGGTCTTGCAGCCGCTTGCTCCCTCATTTGCAAGTCGGTGAGCCGCTCTTGCATAAGCGATCAGTACACTGGATGTAAACTCAGGGTTTGAATCAAGCTTCAGGCTGTACTCGATGATATGCTTGTTCTCCTTGTTCCAGCCGGTCACGCCACTGCGGAGTACAAATCCGCCGTGTGGAATTCCGCTGTGATTTGCCTTCAGCTCATCTTCCGAAATAAAATGAACCGTTGTATCGTAATCTGCGAAATAGTTCGGCATTGTCTTGATTTCTTCCTCAACCTTTGCCGCATCTGCGCCCTCTTCAAGCACTACGAAGCACTCTCTTGTATGCTTCTGTCTTGTTGTAAGCTCTGGATTCTCGCCGTTACGAACTGCCTCAAGTGCGGACTCTACCGGAATCGTATACTGCTTGGCATCCTTGACACCTGCGATACGACGGATGGCATCGGAATGTCCCTGACTGACACCCTTGCCCCAGAATGTATAATCATTTCCCTCTGGAAGCAATGCATTTCCGTACAGGCGGTTCAGTGAGAACATGCCCGGGTCCCAGCCAACGGAGATAATTCCGATATGTCCGCTTGCTTTTGCACTTGCGTCCACATTTGCAAAATGCTCCGGGATTCTTGCATGTGTATCGAAGCTGTCGATCACGTTGAAATATTTTGCACATTCCGGTGTCTGCTCCGGAAGATCGGTTGCGCTTCCGCCACACAGAATCATAACATCGATTTTATCTTTCCAGTCTGCCATGTCCTTTACGTTGCACACCTTGGCTGTCTGGTTCTTAATAACCAATTCATCAGGATTTCTTCTTGTAAATACGGCAACTAATTCCATATCATCGTTCTGGTTGATGGCTGCTTCTACGCCGCGGCCAAGGTTGCCATATCCGTAAATTCCGATTCTTGTCATTTTGTTTTCCTCCTTATTCTATCTTGTTGCTGCAAAATGCATGTAATTCCACTGTGTATGTATTGCAATTAGAATTCATTCCTATGCGATGTATTGAAACTAAGAAGCACTAAATGTTCTGATATATGTATCTTACCCGGACGAAACCGTCGCCAATTCGCCATCCATGGCTCAGTGGCGACTTGATTGAACATCGTGTTCAATCATTTCTAATTTTTTGACAGAACATTAAGTGCTTCTAAGTTCCAAACATATACATAGTTCATGAATTGTAATTGCAATACATACATATTTTATTTCATACGCATTTTGCAATAGCAAGATAAATTACATAATCCAATTTACTTTAGCATACTTTGTTGCTTTTCACAACAAAATTCCGCTAAATCGTATCTTTTTGTACCTTTTCGTATGTTTTACAGGGTTATTCTTTGTTTTGTTGTTCGGTTGATGCGTCGGAGCTTGTTGTGGAGTTTGCTGTTTTCCTTCCATACACGTAGCCGTAGAAATCGGTATTGATGACTTCATCGGACATGTAAAGTTTCGTTTCGACTTCCTTGATCTTATCGTCGATGTAGGATTGTGAAACTGTTTTTTCGTCCACATAGTAGGTCACTTCTCCGGTCTTCGTGTTATAGCCGATCTTGTCTGTCTTGAAGCTATGGTCGGCAAAGATGACAAGTTCTTCCGAATCGGATAAGATATCGTGTCCTGCAAGGATGCGCGAATCATATGTCACGCCAAGCAGATTCAGAACGGTTGGAAGGACATCCACGCTCGCACAGAGCTTCTTGACATGAACCGGTTCTTCCATCGATGCAGACCAGATGCCAAGGCAGGAATGATGTTTTTCAAATGCATCATCGGATACATTCTTGCCTGCAAGCGCATCGTAGCCGCTGTCTGTCAGTCCATATGGATAATGGTCCGGTGTCACGATGAACACGGTCTTCTCCAGCTTTCCGGCTTCATCCAGCTTGTTGATCAGATCCTCTAATGCTTTATCAAGCTCCATCTGTGCCGCAATATACGCCACCGCGTCTTCCGGCAAGTCCATTCCTTCTGTGCATTTTTCTGCTTCCTCACGGTTCTTCAGGCACATGGCATTGTAATCGTAATTATATGGAAGATGCCCACTGAATGTCATAAAATACATCAGAAACGGTTCTTCGTCAATAAACTCCTTGTATACTGCCTCGATCGTATCATAATCGGAATATGTCACATAGCTCGGGATATCCAGACCATAATCAATTGCCTTGAAATCATATCCCATATTCGCATGTGTCTCACTCCGGTTATAATAATAGAAGTCAAAATCATGATATGCTTTGCTTGTGTAACCTTTCTCATTCAATGCATTGCCAAGTGCATATGGCTGATATGTATCTGCCGACTTATAAAAGCTCCATTCTGACGAACAAGGATACTGTCCCAGGCAATCCACAAACTCTCCATCAATCGTGCTGTGATACCAGATCGGATTGTAGTAATTTTCAAATACGAATCCGTCATTCATGATCTTATAAAGCGTCGGTGTGCAGTTCTCGTAGATACCGTATTTGCACAGACTCTCCGCGGTAATGCATACAACATTATACCCTTCAAACATGCCCGTATATTCGTTCTGCATGGTCGGTGTCTGCTGCGCGCAATACGCGGACAGACTCTTCAACTGCTCATCCTCGGCCGCCTGATATAACTTCTTAAAATCGACCGTCGGATCAACCTGTTCCACATACACAGGTGCCGCATCCGTATCGGTTGCCACGGAGGATGCATCTGTACTCGTTGCGCCACTTTCCAATGCAGCATCCGATAGTGCTTCCACATTGTCTATATCTGAATCATCCAAAGTGAATGTCACATCTTTCTTTCCACCCGTGAGCATCGTCTGCGCATCCCGCACGGTCGTCACACATACGCCAAGCTTGTTCATCGAAAGCTCTAACACATACTGGTTGTGGAACAACTGATACGGCGAATACATCGCGCGTCCCTGCACATTCAGCAGAAGGATGGAAATGGCGCACAGGCAAATCGCACTTGCCACACTTATAAGCCGTATTTTCATCTTCGGCTTGTCAAACTTTATCAGAAATACACGCAGCAACACAAGCGCGATCACCGGAAATAAAAACAGCAAAATCCAGCCAACATTCTGGCGGATCTTCTCAAACATCACAACCTTGAAATCCATCGCGTTTCCGGCGCCGCCAACAGACACCAGACTTAAGAATGTTCCAAATATCCGAAAATAGATGAGCTGCACGATATCATACACGCAGAACACGGTAAGACCGACATATGCAATGATCTCATTTCCGATGCGCGGCAGCCATACAGTGAGTGCCGCTAAGAAAAGCCCCAACGTGGCACCAAACAAAACCGGATAGATGCTCGTGCTCTCCAGTTTCTGATAAATCGCCAGATGAAACAGCACTTCCAGATAGATGCCCGCGCCCGCAAAAAATGGGATGCGCCAATACGAAAATGCATGCTTCTCCTTCTTTAATTTTATTGTCTGTATCTGATCCTTCATTGTAATCCTCCAAACCTCACATACGCTCTTTCAATCGCGCATTTTATTATATATGATTTTACCTTGTTTTTCACTATTTTTTATTCTATAATGAAGCACGCTGATGCGTGCGTAGGTCATCACGCTATCGCGTGGTGACAAATTATAATGAAGCACGCTGATGCGTGCGTAGGTCATCACGCTATCGCGTGGTGACAGATTATAATTTACTTTTAGTGTTTACGAAAAATAAGGAGGTAACCTATGGCTGAAGCATATTCAAATTTTGCTGCTGTCTACGATGCGCTCATGGACAACATTCCCTATGACGCATGGGCGGACTATCTGCACAGCCTGCTTGTGGAATATGATATTTCAAGTGGCATTCTGGCAGAGCTTGGCTGTGGAACCGGAAATATAACCGAGCGTATGGCAGATTTCGGATACGATATGATCGGTATCGACAACTCCCCTGCCATGCTGGATATTGCAAATGAAAAGCGGGAACAAAATCATTCTTCATCGCTCTACCTGTGTCAGGATATGCGTGAGTTTGAGCTATACGGAACCGTTGCAGCCATTGTAAGTCTCTGCGACAGCGTCAATTATATTACCGAACCGGAAGAGCTTACGCATGTATTCTCGCTCGTCAATAACTACCTTGATCCGGACGGACTTTTCATCTTCGACTTCCATACCGAGCATTATTACCGCGATGTCGTAGCCGAAGCGACAATTGCCGAGGATCGGGATGATATCAGCTTTATCTGGGATAATTATTATGATGAAGAGGACGCAATTAACGAGCTTGCTTTAAGTCTGTTCGTAAAGGAGCCTTCGGATTCCGATGCCGATGATGACCTGTTCCGCAAATATGAGGAATTGCATGTACAAAAAGGGTACACACTAAAGCAGATGAAACAGATGGTAACCGATTCCGGTCTTACCCTGCTTGCGGCCTATGATGCATTTACACATAAACCGGCGGATGAGGAATGTGAACGTATTTATATCATCGCGAAAGAAACACGAAACAAGAATTCAAAGAAACAATATATACAGTAATTTTGTATACCACTGCATCAATCATAAATAACAACACATGCAAGTATATATACAAAATCCAAGCACTCATTTTAAGGAGGATACATTTATGGCAGATACAATGATTCGTGGCATGGCAGCGAACAAGCAGGTTCGTTTCTTCGCCTGCAACTCTACCGATACTGTGGAAAAAGCAAGAATTACACATCATACCAGCCCGGTTGTTACGAACGCACTCGGCAGACTGTTGACCGGAGGCGTGCTGATGGGTGCCATGTGTAAAAATGATACCGACAAATTAACACTCCGTATCCAGTGCCAGGGGCCGATCTCCGGTATGCTTGTCACTGCCGATGCAAACGGACATGTCAAGGGATACGTCAGCGAACCGGAGGTTATGCTTCCGGCAAATGATGTCGCAAAAGCAGTAGACCTCGGTGTCTTAAGCGTCATCAAAGATATCGGTCTGAAGGAGCCATATGTCGGCGACACCCATCTGGTAAGCGGCGAGATTGCAGAGGATCTGACCTACTATTTTGCAACAAGTGACCAGATTCCAAGCTCTGTGGCTCTGGGCGTACTGTTCAACGACGATACATCCGTAGCAAACGCCGGTGGATTTATCATCCAGCTGATGCCATTTGCTGAGGACGCATTGATTGACGAGCTTGAAAAACGTCTGAAAGGATTTTCTTTCACCACACTTCTCAAGCAGGGCATGTCTGTGGAAGCTATCGTACGGAAATTGTTTGAAGGCTATGATGTCGAGCTGACCGATTCCATGCCATGTGCATATGTCTGTGATTGCAGCAAGGAGCGTGTCGAGCAGGCAGTTATCAGCCTTGGCAGAAAAGAGCTTGGCGCTATGATTGCCGACAACAAGCCGATTGAAGTTGTGTGCGACTTCTGTCACACGAAATATACATTCTCACCGGATGAGCTGCTGAATATTCTGAAGAATAAATAATCGGCTTATCCGATATAGATTTGCATCACATAAACAAAACAGCTGGTACAAGCTATGATATAAAATAATACAGCAAACACTATCACAAGGAGGTTGGCAATATGGAACGAATCGATTTACATGTACATTCCAATGCGTCCGACGGTTCTCTGACACCGACAGAGGTCGCCGACGAAGCGATGCGGATGGGACTTTCCGCGATTGCCCTGACCGATCACGACACGGTCGATGGCGTGGCAGAAATCTTAGACTATACAAAGGACAAGCCTTTGGAGGTAGTGCCGGGCATCGAACTGTCCTGCTACTATAACAATCGTGAGATTCATATTCTCGGCTTCTATATGGACTATGAAAACCCAAAGCTTCAAAAAGAGCTTGCCGTATTAAAGGAATCACGCGAGGGAAGAAACGAGAAAATGGTAGCGATGATGCAGGCAGATGGTCTCCCTGTCACGATGGAGAAGCTGCTTCACGGCAACCCGGACAGCGTCATCACACGTGCGCATTTCGCAAGAGTTCTCGTTGAGGAAGGTGTCTGCAAAGACAAGGATACCGCTTTCCGCAAATACATCGGCATCGGCTGCAAATATTACCTGCCAAAACCACAGGTTACCTGCGAGACTGCCATGCGTATCTTAACGACTTATAGCAAAGCAGCATTTCTGGCACATCCTCTGCTCTATCATCTTGGTTATGCACAGATTGATGAGCTGTTAGCATATCTGAAAACACTCGGATTAAAAGGACTTGAGGCATTCCACTCTTCGAACAACCGCTTTGAAAGTGAGAAGCTCCGCTCGCTGGCTGCCAAATACGGGCTGGCAATCTCCGGCGGCTCGGATTTCCATGGGGTTGTGAAACCGAATATACAAATGGGAATCGGACGGGGGAATATGAGTATTCCAAAAGAACTGTTGGATATAATTAAAACTTTATAATTGTATCTCCGCGAAAAAAAGGAACCCAAACCGGGTTCCTTTTTCTATATGTTTACAGTTTCATAATTCCGAGTGTCTGCAGCAAAAGCAGAATCAGGAAGATTGGAGCGATCACCTTTACCATAGCAGTGTAAAGCCGCTTTCTTCCCATTTTGCAACCACTTTTTTCTACTTCTTCGACCACAGTCTTCGGTTTGATGACCCATCCGACGAGAATACAGGTTGCAAGTGCTACGATCGGCATCAGCAGATTGTTACTGATGTAATCCATGATATCTAAGATCTGCGCCGTTGAGCCGTTTGGAAGCTTAAACTCAAAGTACAGCTTGTTGTATCCGAGGCAGACAATGATACCAACGATCAGTGCGAAGATTCCCTCGATTGTGCCGGCCTTTGTTCTGCTTGTATGGAATGCATCCATAATACATGATACAACTGCCTCCATGACGGATACCGCACTTGTAATTGCAGCGAACAATACCATTGCAAAAAAGATTGTACCGATTATATTTCCGGCAGCACCCATTGCAGCAAATACCTTTGGCAAAGATACAAACATCAGACTAGGTCCGGATGACATACCCTCTGTTCCCATAAATGCATACACAGCCGGAATGATCATCGCACCTGCAAGGAACGCAACAACCGTATCAAATATCTCAATCTGATTAATTGATTTTCCAAGATTTGCATCATCCTTCACATACGAACCATATGTAATCATGATACCCATTGCCACAGACAAGCTGAAGAACAACTGTCCGAGTGCATCGATCAAAACCGTAAATAACTTTCCGATTGTCAGTCCCTCAAAATTAGGAACAATATATACCTTAAATCCCTGCAGACCGGTTACTACTTCACCTGCATCATTTGTATTTTTTAATGTTAATGAGAATATTGCAATTCCCAAAATCATAACAAGCAGGATCGGCATGATAATCTTCGATGTAGACTCAATTCCCTTATTGACACCGCGGAATACGATAAATGCAGATACCGCAAGGAAAATCACAAATGTAATAATCGGTTCCCACTGTGATGTGATGAATCCGGTAAAGAATCCATCCTGTGCAGCATCGGCTCCATGCCCTGTCAAAAATACGAAGAAATATTTTACTACCCAGCCGCCGATTGTGCAGTAATACGGCATGATGATAACCGGTATAATACTCGCAATAACACCTAAGAATCCCCATTTATCACGAAGCTTCGTATATGCCGTGAGCGGGCTCTGTTTCGTCTTTCGACCGATCGCAATCTCCGTAGTCAGCAGCGTGTAGCCAAATGTCAATGCCAGAATGATATAGACGACTAAGAATAATCCGCCTCCATCCTTGGCTGCCAGATACGGAAACCGCCAGATATTTCCAAGACCAACCGCACTACCTGCCGCCGCAAGTACGAATCCGATTGATCCACCAAATGAGTGTCGTTTCTTTTCTTCCATCCTTTTTCCCTCTCTTTTTTTGTACTCGATTCACAACACATACTATCTTATAAAGGATTCTGTATCATGCATCTTGTCCGTTATTTGCTGTCTGATTTCATTTTGTTGCTCTATAAACAGCAGATAAGAGCCATTTTATCATAGATTCATTTTTAAATCCACATCTATTTGATAAAAATAGCAAAAATGGGCAGATATATGTGTGATACATACATCTGCCCGTACTTATGATTGTTATAATCCTCCAATCTATTTTACCTGATTGATTTCATGGATAGTTCTATTTTCATAATCCACCGCATTCTGCAAAGTTGTCCGGCTGATCGCTTCAAGTGCCTCCCGCGTCAGAAATCCCTGATGAGACGTAATGATAACATTTGGGAATGACAGTAATCTGGCTGTGATAGAATGCTGTAACAGCTCGTCTTCCCGGTTTTCAAATACATTGTCTCCCTCTTCTTCGTATACATCCAGACCCACACCGAAGAATTTACCCTGACGGATGCCCTGAATCAATTCTTCCGAATCAACAAGCGCGCCACGGGATGTATTGACTAAGATCACATCATCCTTCATCTGTGTAATCGTATCCTTGTTAATCATGTGATAAGTCTCGTCTGTGAGCGGGCAATGCAGGGAAATCAAGTCACTCTGCTTCAGCACGTCTTCGAGTGACATATATTCTACAAAGTCCAGATTTTTATTCGGGTACATATCGTAGGCGATCACGCGCATACCAAATCCTCGGCAGATCCGGCACATTGCCGCACCGATCTTTCCGGTTCCGATGATACCTGCAGTCTTCCCATGGAAATTCACTCCGGTTAATCCAACTAAGCTGAAATTATTCTCCCGCACCTTGATGTAGCTTTTATGCACGTGACGGTTGACCGCAAGCGCCAGTGTAATCGCAAGCTCCGCAACGGCTTCCGGAGAATATCCCGGCACACGAAGCACCGTAATGCCAAGTTCATTTGCCTTTTTCAAATCTATGTTATTAAACCCGGCACAGCGAAGCAGCACTAGTTTGATGTTTATCTCTGTCAGTTTCTCCAGCACCGGCGCACTTAAATCCGAGTTTACAAATGCACAGATTGCGTCACAGCCCTGCGCGAGGGATACAGTCTTCGGAGAGATATCAACTTCGTGATAGATGATTTCGATGTCCGGAAAATGGAGGAGTTCTTTCTCGAAGGATTCCACGTCGTAGGCTGCTGCATCGTAAAATAGTATCTTCATAATATGTGTCTCCTTTCGTTGTTTTACAAATCAAACAGTTACGAATCCTACTATACTGACCGAGTTACACAGAATACTTATTCTTCGCAGACACGCTCTCGCTCACTTCCACACGCAGTGGTACTAAATTCGCAGGAATATCATACATCAATTATTTATTTCTTATTGCCCTGCTCATTAAGTACCAGCGTGTTCCAATGGTCTGCTTAATAATAAGTATTCTGTGCAACTCGAATCTACATATTGTTTCATTTGTAATTATTTAATTGTAACAATGAATCGTACACACATATTATATCCAATTTTTCCTTGGTTATCACGTATTACTGCAACCGGATACTGATTTCGCCGGTTGAAAGGTTTTCGCGGGTGCCATCCTCGTACTCGACAAGGAGATGGCACATGTCGTCGATATCAAGTGCGGTTGCCTTGCGCTCACCATCCTTTGTCACAACACGGATACCTTTTCCAAGAACCAGGCTGCGCTTCTTGTATTCCGCGACGAATTCTTTCTTCGCAAAGTTTTTGTAGTAATAGAAATAGCGGTTCAGTGTCTCTGCCAGAATCTTATTCTTGATGTCACCGCTTTGCTCCTGCAAGACAGAACCGGCAATATTCTCCAGTTCCTTACCGAATCCTTCCGTCGGCATATACAGATTGATTCCGATTCCAACGATCACGTATTCCGGGTCTAAGTTTTCCATCTGGAATGCTGCCTGTGTCAGGATGCCGCATACCTTGTGCGAATCGATAAAGATATCGTTGACCCACTTGATCTGTGGTTTCTTGTCCGTGTATTTCTCGATTGCTTCGCACACTGCCACAGCAGCGATTGTCGTAAGCAGCGTCACTTCCTGATTCGCAATCTGTGGCTTCAACAGGATACTGAAATAGATTCCTGTATTTGCCGGCGACATAAACGACCGTCCCAGTCTTCCGAGTCCGTTCGTCTGCTCCATCGCAGCAAGCACCAGGCCTTCTTCCTCCTGCGTCCGCTCACGGAGTGCAAGGTTCGTGGAGTTGATACAGCGGAACACTTCCAACCGCACCGGACATTCAACATCCAGATATTTTGCCGTTCCCTGTACGGACAACACATCTGTGTCCTCCGCCAGCTTGTAGCCTTTGTTGTTCACGCCCTCGATTGCAAATCCATCCTCCTGCAATTTGCGGATGGCTTTCCACACTGCTGCCCGGCTGACAGATAGTTTCTTCGCAAGCTGCTCGCCAGACAGATAGGTGCCTCTGTTTTCTTCCAGTGTCTTTATGATTTCATCTCTGACTGCCATATTTCCTACTCTCGATTCTTTGTTTTTCATGTCGCCTGACGGCTCCATGTGTGTTTTCGCAATATGTCTAAGTTTCTTCGGACAACTTACTCCGCAAGCTTTGTAATTCTTGCCGCATCATACGCGCCACTCCGGAGCATGTCAATCTCTTCCTTGTATGGTGGAAATGCTTTCTTCGCATCTGCAAGTGATTTCACATATGGTGTCTCCAGAATCTTCGGCACCTCTAAGAAATCCTTATGCCATACGATCTTATACAACGCATCAAACCCAATCGAACCAAGTCCGATATTCTCATGGCGATCCTTCGCCGCTCCGCGCGGATTCTTGCTGTCGTTGATATGGAATACCGCAATCTGGTCCTTGCCGATGATCTTGTCGAATTCTTCTATCACGCTGTCGAACTCATTTGCCACATCATATCCAGCATCGTTCGTGTGACACGTATCAAAGCAGACACGCAGCTTGTCATTGTAAATGACACCATCATAGATACACGCCAGCTCCTCGAAGCTTCTGCCAATCTCGCTGCCCTTTCCTGCCATTGTCTCAAGCGCGATATACACCGGCGTATCTTGGGTAAGCACTTCATTTAACCCTTTAATAATGCTATCGATGCCTGCATCGGCACCGGCATTCACATGGGAACCCGGATGCAGGACAAGCGTCTTGCTTCCCATTGCCGCGGTCCGCTCGATCTCTGTCTTTAAGAAATCAACCGCCAGCTGGTAAATCTCCGGCTTCACTGTATTTGCCAGATTGATGATATACGGCGCATGTACCACAAACTCTGTGATATCATTTGCCCGCATCAGTTCCCACGCTTCTTCCACGCGCAGCTCCGACACGTCCTTTCTGCGCGTATTCTGCGGCGCTCCTGTATATAACATAAATGTATTTGCGTCATAAGAGAGCGCTTCCTTCACCGAGCCAAGCATCATCTCTTTGCCGCTCATTCCAACATGACTTCCGATTTTCATACTATATAAACTCCTTTTATGAAATGTCTGTATATGATCTTATGCCTTACAACGATTGTCCGGATTGGGGCTGCACGTTATTATCCTTTCCGCACAACGTTCCAATCGTGATTGCCAGAAATATCATAGCCAATATATGAAATGGTCTTTCCATAAAATTCCTCATATTATTCAGAATCGAAGCTTTCGCCAACATTGACGCCCCATAAAAGAAAGAATATTTCCGGTTTACTGCAACCACCCATATAGCATTTAATACATTTAAAATAATATGGCTCACAAGAACAATGACTGAAATCGCCAATCCGGTTCTTTTCTTCTGCGATTTCCATGTGATGGCGCATGCAAGAATATACAAGACCACAGTCAGGATAGGACATATAATGCAGCGGACATCAAAGATTCGTTCGGTGTTTACATCCACGCCAAAAGATTGAATATATTTATCCTGCGGTCCAAAGTAAATAATCCAGTTCATAATCATTGCCAGCACACTCCAGATCATTGCGATTGTAACCAACACATTTGTGCATTTTAGTTTCATACGTTTCCCCCGTATTTATATTATAGTTTGCTAACCAAATAACCGGAGCATTGTCAAACAATCACTCCGGAATCAGTTTACAATTATTGTGATTATAGCATTTTTCAGAAGAAATATCTATACATCATACAGAAAATACACACTCCCCCTACCGGTTCATCGTAATCTCCATTGTTTTTACTACATTTTTCTCCCATATTCATTATTTACCCAATCTGCGTCACTTCATCTATCCGGCAATGAAAGTTCTCAATGTCGGTATCTTCATGCAGGTGTCCGAAATACCAATCCTGAAAATCAACCGTATCCGCAAGTTCCTGAAAGAATCGCAACTGTTCAAGTCCCTCTTCATGACATTCATATCCAAGCTCCGAAACGACTTCATATGGTCCGGTATGCGTGACGATATAATCCACCTTATAATCATATATTCTAAGGTTTCTCCTCGCTTCCTCATATTCATCCTCCGAAGGCAGCTCTTCTTCAAACCATGTCCGTCCTAATTCCCGGTATTCCCGGTCAACAGAATACGCACCACCAAACGCAAAGAACGTCTTACCATCTATGTCATATACCTGTCCCCGCATCAGATGAATCATTCCCGGTTCTATGATATGTACCTTCCCACCATGCCATTCATCCTCGCGATAAGAAAGTAATTCATCGAATCCCTCATGGTTGCCGTCGACGAACAAAATCGTCATTGGCAGTTCTCGGAGATATTCTCTTGTCGCGCGTTCCTGTTCTCTGGAAAATCCACAGATACCGGTATCTCCGCAGATAATCAGATAATCATTTTCATCGAGATCCTCCCGGTCTATAAATGGATCTAATTTGTTAATATCAAGTGTAGAATGGATATCACCACATACAAAAATACTCATGAATTACTCCTCCCTCCGCTTCTTCCCATAGGTTTGCCTGTATGTCGTAAGCGACCAGCTAAAACCCGGTTCATACCAAAGTCCGTATCGTTCAAATATCTTGCCAAATTCATGTAACACATGGTTCGCAATAGTTCCTCCATTGTAATAATGCTCGCTTTCGGCAAGTTCCTGGTACTTTTCCAGTTTCACCTGTTCACCGAAATATTCCTCAAGGGAAGCATCTTTGCAACATTCCGCCTTCAGCAGGAATTCATGATATTCCTCTCTGGAAGAAAACTCCTCTGGTTCATGGTTGAAAATTTCTGCATTAAATTCCGGGGGATCTTCAAGTTCGAGATACGCTTCATAGGAATCAAACTCGGCAGGATCCCACCCGCTATGATTTTCCATATAATCATCAGCTCTTTCTATACACTCATCCTCGATGGCATCCTGTATTCTTTCATCGTGACTGCAAATATATTCTTTTGCCGTGTCTGAGAGATTATACGGATTAACTTCATATTCCAGATTGTGGATAAGCATATACAATGGTCCTTCATATGTCATATCCAGAAGATGCTCCGGATTCGCATAACAGCTATATTCGCATTCATCCGCACATGGATTAGAAGTAACAGTTACTCCCGTTAAATACCGATCCGGCTCTGTTTCCGTCCTTACATATACATCCGGCTCCGTTTCTACAAAGTTCTCTTTATCCTCAAAGGGCAAATCCGTGTAGCATTTCCCACCTGTGAATATCTGAACATCCTCCCACATGCCCCATTCTTTGCAAAAAGTGATAATGTCTTTTGCAAGCTTCTCAGACAACTCTGTTGTGAAATTTACATGCTCCATTCTCATCCTCCGTTCTAAATAAAAAAGACTGCAGATGAGTTCCATCCACAGTCCCGGTCAACTAGCTTCATTTATATTATGTTGTTATTTAGATTCAATATTTTGAGGGTTTATATATTTTTCTCTCATTTTATCCAATTTTTGGCGAATTTCGTTCCGGACTTCCTCGTCGAGCACTTCCACCACATCGGCATACTGCATTGCCCATGGCACAATCATCTTCGGTGAAGTCTTCACACGCACAATTACATAGCCGTCTTCACACGCTTCGCTGGTCACAATATAGTATTTCCCGAACCAGTCATACAGGATCGAATAGTTGTTATCCTTGATCCGGACTTTTACTTTCATATTCCGCGGTTCGTCATATCCCATATACAGGTGCTCCGCCATATAACGATTGGCATTCCAATTTTCAGCGCGGAGCGGATTGCTCTCATGCTTTGCAATCACAACAGGCACCGGCTTGCCCGCATCGTCCACGCGGATCCGAATATCATCCATCATGTCCACGCGGTACTGCCATATTCTTGGATCGCCATCCATTTTCAATCCTATGCAATAATACCGGTCATGATATTTCACAATCTGATACGGACTTAACAGATGCCGCTTCTTCCCCTGATTTAATTCTCCCTTGGCAGTATATCCGTTAAATGTAAAGCTTACCTGAACCATCTGATTCATCGCCTGTTGAAGCAATTGGAGATTACGTGCTACATTTGTCTGGCTGTAATCAACCTTCTCGCCAATCTTTCCCGAAACAAATGTCAGATGATCCATCGCATAAGACCAATATGGGTTCTTATAATACTTGCTGGTTGTCGTCAGGATTCTCCGGATCAGTTGTTCCTTATCTTCTTTCGTAAGCATATCGGATAATACAATGGTCTGAATCAGCTGATCCAGCATTTGGTTGTCAAACAAATGCACATAGGAAAAATCCGTGATTCTCAGATTATTTCCTGATTTCCCGGCTCTGCGCTTCTCCAATAAATCTTCCTCATACCCTTTATACCGAATTCTCGCTTTATCCCGGTCCCGATTCCAGTTCATTGCCTCAATCATGGAGTACAAATGATCCCGCATGGTATTATCACTTTCCGTCTTCTCCACGCGTACTTTCATCACCATCGTCCGGTAGATTTTCAGCCATTTTTTTATCTCTTCATAGGATAACGTGTGATTCTCATCGGTCTGCAGCTTCAAGATATCAAGCAGCTGCACCGTTCTTTCACCTGCATCAAAATGATGTACATCTGTCAGATCATCCATTGCTTCAATATCTTCCTCCGACAGAAGTTCAAAATACTCTGTTCCGCCGGTTCTTCCATCGGACATGAGTATTTTCAGTTCCGCACGCATCTCATTTATAATAAATGTACCTGCATAGGTAAGAAATGTATAGCCTTTGTCCACATCAAACCCTTTGACAGCATCCACAACACCCATCATGCCTGCCGCATACAGCTCCTGTTCCCATTCTGCCTTTCTATCTTCCGGCAGATTCATTCTATTCAACATATTCCATGCACACTTATGCACATATTTATCGCACGACTCTATCAGCTGTTCCCAGGCGCGTTCATTTCCATCCTTGACCTTCTTAAAGATCGAATCCATCGCTTCCTTGCCAAGTCCTTTTTCTCCCGACATATGCTTCCTCCGTTACAGTAAAATGATACTATCTATTTTACCATAAATGCAAGGAAAGCGGGGACGCTTCTTTTGTCTCGAAGAGTGGTTCTGTGTCTTATCCCTACAGAACCTTGCTGCCATTGGCGGTCAGCTTAAATTTCGCTCCGAACAACTCCGCCCCGTGCCGGCACATCTGCATCCGTCCAAGGAAAATATCGAAATACTCATACATCGTACAGATCTTCTCGTCGATTTTGAGTTCCAATGCAATCTGGCGTTTCTCCCGGTTAATCTTCAGATTCGCTTCCGTGACTGCGTAATTCACCCAATCATGAATATCGTAGGTTGACTTATCCCGTGAGCGCACACGGCTTCTGCGGACATCCGTCTTATCCGCAATAATCATCGCGGCAGACACAATATCCACCGCTCCTCCGGTAGACTCGTCGTGATGCCCAATGGCTGAAACGATGGTTGCACGATCTGTAAACGGCATATCCATCCGTCGCAGGATGTCATTTGCAAGGAGCGCGCCATACTCGGCATGGTGTTCACGATTGACTGCATTTCCAATATCATGCATATATCCGGCAATCCTCGCAAGTTCGATCTCCGCGTCAGCATGTCCGAACTTCTCCAGCAGATATGCCGCCCGTTCTGCCACCAGCGTACAATGTGTCTTGGAATGCTCCGTATAGCCAAGTGTGGCTAAATTAGCATCGCCCTTTTTGATAAATTCGTTAATCTCTTTGTTCTTGATGATGTCTTTGTATAATATCTGTGCCATTTTTCCAAACCTTTCTTCCTATAAGCGTTTTACTGCATCCATCGCGAGTACCGACCGTTCACATTCCTCTGCCGATAATGTGAGCTGCGCGCAATACGGACTTCCCTGCATGTATTTTGCCGCATAGCTCAGTCCATTCGTCCGTTCATCCAGAAATGGCCGGTCTATCTGACATGGATCTCCAAGCAATATGATCTTCGTACCCTTTCCTGCCCGCGTGATAATTCCCCGAACCTGATTCGGAGTCATATTCTGCGCCTCATCAATAATCAGATACGTCTTTGCAATCGAACGCCCACGAATATAATTCAGCGCCTCCGTCTGAATAATTCCGCGCTCGAAGATCTCTTGGATCTTATCCGCCAATGCTTTCTCGTCCGCATACCGTTCTTCTTCATCTGAATCAAGAATCTGTTCCAAATTGTCAATGACCGGTCGCATCAACGGCGCAATCTTCTCCTGCTCGCTTCCCGGCAGAAATCCAATCTCATCGTCAAACTGCGCATTCGGTCGGCAGACGATGATCCTCCGATATTCTCCGGTCGGATTGTTGAACACCTTTTCTAGCCCAACCGCCAGCGAGTAAAATGTCTTCGCCGTGCCTGCCATTCCCTTGATGATCACAAGCGGTATTTCATCTGCTGATGCCATCAATGCTTCCTGCATAAAATACTGCCCGACATTTCTCGGCTTGATGCCATACGGGTATGATTTCTTATAGGATAGCGGGGAGATCTTACCTTTTTGCACCTTACCAAGAATCGTTTTCTTATTCGACTGATCCGGCGTTAAGATCACAAATTCATGCTCGATAAATTCCGGCTGTGTGCGATTCCCTCCCGCGTCTGTCTGATACACCTCTTTGCATGGGATTCCATGCTTCTTGAATTCCTTTACCTTGTCCTCCGGGATATACGCATCTGTCCTGCCTGTATATTGCCGGTCATCCACCGTAATCTGCTCCGTCGTGAAATCTTCTGCCCGCACGCCAAGCATCTGCGCCTTGATCCGGAGCACCAGATCCTTCGTAACCAGAATCACCTGTGACTTCTCACCCAAATCCTGTGACAAACCCTTGCAGACCTTTAGGATTCGATTATCCGCTTTATCTTCCGGCATATCCTCCGGGAGTTCCACTGCCTTGTAATTCTTCTCGATACGAAGCGTTCCTCCATCCGGCAGCGTCACACCCTGCAACAGATCTCCCTGATTCCGGTACTGCTCCAGCATACGCACGACTTTTCTTGCATTAGAACCTTTCTCGCCCTCCGCTTTCTTCAATCCATCGAGTTCTTCTACCACAACAAGCGGAAGCACCACATCATTCTCTTCAAAGCATAAGAATGCATGTGGTGCCTGAATCAGGATATTGGTATCTATCACATATGTTTTCTTCATGTAAAAACCCCCATTTATTATGATTTACGGGAGGGAATTTACGTTGCCAATATCGTACACAAAGTATTCATTCGTATATAATGTATCGCAACTAACAAGGACTATGTGTTCTTATTCGATTCATACCCACATACGCAACCACTGCCTATTCGACATCCATGTCTCAGAGGCAGCTTGCTTGAACATCGTGTTCAAGCATTGCTCCTATTTCTCAAAGAACACAAGTCCTTCTAAGTTGCAAACATATCATATACTTCATGAATACTTTATACACTTCTATTTGACAACGAAAATTCCCTTCTACTTATCTTCATAATAAACAGGGGGTGTTAAATACGTTATCACGCATATGTTAAATACGCGTAAATGCTATTATTTTACTTATTCAGTTTTTCTTTATCCTTTATATAAGCGAGCAAGCCCTGACAGCCTTCCATAACATCTTCAAATGTCTGGTCAAAATCACCGGTATACCACGGATCAGCCACATCACGTGCTTCGCTCAGTTTATGCGTCTTCTCATAGTCCGCAAACGCCAGCATCTTGTAAATCTTCCCTTCCACATCACTGCCACCGGCAATCCGCGTCATGTTCCGAATATTCGCGCCATCCATACCGATCAGATAATCATAGTATGTATAATCCGCGCGTGTCATCTGTCTCGCCCGATGTGGAATCATCGGAATCTGCTCCTGTTGTAATTTTCGCTTTGTCCCATGATGTGGCGGATTCCCGATCTCCTCTGTACTCGTCGCTGCCGAATCGATTTCGAAATAGGAATCGAGATTGGACTGGCGGACGAGGTGAGTGAATACGCTCTGAGCCATCGTGGAGCGACAGATGTTGCCGTGGCAGATGAATAAAACTCTAATCATAAATTTCTCCTGTTCTAAAATGCCCTGTATTGCCCTATTTTGCAAGGTTTTATCGACTTTTCCGGGCATCGTATTTTTCTTCTCTAAAACTACACTTTTTGTAAAATAATGCAAAACGGAGCAAATCACTGCCTTGTGTAGTAGTCAAATCGTAGTCAGTTAAGGGGGCAGACTACGGATAGGGGTGCATTATTTAACAAAAGGGTGTGCAGAATAAGCCATTACTAATATGCTACGTTTATTTCTTTGTTAGTATCCAAATCAAACCCAATTCCCCAGAATCCCATATCAATCATTTTCATCTGTGGGTATGGTAAATCATACACTCTCATATTCTCTCTGACAGGTTCTAAACGAGATTCATTTCTTTCATAAAAATCTACAAGCTGTAAAATAGACTTAATATTGTAACTTCCTGTAGCAACCTTTTGATTCTTGATGCCCGCAATAAAATATCTATCATATGCCGGAACACATCCCATAGTTCCCATTAAAATTTTCGTAATCAGAGTATATGATAAGTTATTCTTCAAATCCTTCTCTTTTACATTCTTGCGAATACCATCATAATACTCACTCATAAATGCGTTCAATTCTATGAATTTTTTCTGATTCACTTCGTTCTTCAATTCTGAACAATTTATTCCCATCAATAAATCATATTTTTTATCCAACAGTTCTTTAACAACAGGTACATGTATCCTATAGTCTTTCTGCAAAAGAAACGAAGACCCTCTATACATTCCCCAACTCGCCAAGTAAAAAGCTAATTGTAAACTTAAGTAATCTACATCTGCATTATCTTTTTCTCTAGCATGATAAAAATTTGAATAGCAATGCTCCCATGAGCGATAACGTCCATTAGGATCCTTCTTCAAATTATTATAATAACTCATGGTTGAAGATATCATCATATCTACTGTATCCATTGACATCACCTTCTTATAAGTACTTCTTAAATGCCTTCTTCATCTTCATGCAAATATCCATAATATAATCAAACTGCTGTGGCCATGTGGCATGATCATCAAATGTCACTTCTTTTTCAATAATAATACGGCTTGCTTTTCTTTCAGGTAGTTCTCTCCAGTCAAGAGTAACGCCCATTACTAATTCAATCTCATCTTTATGTAAAAACAAATTTCTGAAAAGTTCCTTATCATCATTTATGTACAATTCAACATCAATCGCATTTCTTTTTTGGATTTGAGATACTGCGATATGACAAGCTGATGAACCAATACTAAAATCCATCCAGTGGTCTGTTGTTGGTTTTCTCTTATTAAATGCTTTGTTAAATTCTGCATTCTGAAAGGCATAATCATTGAACGCCTGCCAATATTCCAGTCTCTGCTGCTGTGTTGGATTTGTAGCAGTTGTCTTCTTAATCTCCTTCGTCCAATCATTTGGTCTTTCCACTACTGTAAATGATGGAGCAATATCAGAATCTCCTATCTGGAACAGCTTTATTTCACACAAGAAGAATCCAATCTTGTCATCCGTATGGTTATTAAGCCACTCAACTGCTGCCTTGTGTTCCTCTCGTGCGTGTTTTACTACCCAAATAACCACGTCTGCGTCTTTCCCGGATGCATAAGTAATCAATTTGCCAAGATGGTCATGATCCGTGTCTTCTAATTGATTTTCAATGATAATCTTTCTGTCGGTGCCTGTTTCAGATGCATAAATATCAACATTGAAATCTCCAACAGATGATTCTGTCTCATCAACTGTAATATCAAGACCAACAGCATCTGCAAGCAGGTCAACATTCTCCGCTACCCAAGGGGTAAAGTTCAAAGCCTCATGTGGCCACACACTTCTTAAATCAGTTATTTCCTTTAATGTACCCAAGTTTATCATTATGCCTTATCCTCCAATCATAAAAGCATCCTACGATATCTCAGATGCCATTAACAGCCAACTATGTATAACAAAATGTTTTTACTTTGTTTTCAATTTACATTATATCAGCCAAGGCATATTTTTACCAGTCAAAAAGACACCCAAGCTATAAGCCTGAGTGCCACCAGTTTCCATCAATATTCTATTTTTAAACCACCTTGAACATATTCTGTTTCAAAGACTTATCATCCTCATCCGAAATCCCCATCTCTTTCCTTGCATTTTCCAATTCCTGCATCTTCTGAAGTTCTTTCTCCGCATCCTCAAGTCCAACATGGGTGTAAACATTAAGTGTTACTGCTATATCCGAATGCCCCATAGATATTTACATCTATTTTAATAATTCCTGTTCTATACTAAGAACATCTGGAAAAATCAACTTCGCTCCCTTTCTCTGCAATGCTAAAACTTTTCCTGCTTTATCCTTTAACTCCTTTTCTAATCTACCATCAACACGAACTGGTATGTTGGCAACAGAGTCCAGATACTCATTTTTCATATATTTTTCTGTAATCGGACACATATTTTGAATCAAAAATGCCTTCTCATGACCAAGCACTTCTCCAAAAACAATTGTATCGCACCTATGATACTTTTGCATTTTCTTATTATAGATTCCTTTAAATTTAGAAGTCTGTGATGAAAATGGTATCATCCAAAACAGCTGCGTATTACTATCCTGGAATGCATAAAAACATGGTCTATCATGTAACTGTCCATTTACCTTTTCCTTATTCTGCATCAAATAAGAATCTGGAAAATCCTTAAAGTATTGATCATTAATATAATAAAAATGTCCTATTTCCATTTCTTCTCCAACCGTCAAAAAGAGGCTCCGTCCTCTCGAACAGAACCTCAAAACATTTGAACTCGACCTTTTCTAAGTCGCATATCGAGTAGCGACAAACATTTGAACTCGACCTTATTTGAGTTGCATATCGAGTAGCAACAAACATTTGCAGTAATCTCTTACTGTACTTAAAGTATACATTCAAATGTGCCGCCTGTCAAGGTCAAATATAAGTTCAAATCACAGCTTGCGGCTGCATTAATATTATATGTCCGTATCCAACTAGATATTCATTTTACACGATACTGCTAGACTATTCAACGATTGCACACTATATAACGATAGCCCTTACAATTTAACGATTGCTACTACCGTTAAAATCTGCATTTCTACATCGGCTCATTTGCATTCCCTCATTCGTAGTATTACCGTAGTCCCCAAATGCTCTGACTACCAGACTATGCCCCGTTTTGCCCTATTATTCCTTGATTTATAAGGCTTTTCACAGTCCTGCCGTGGCAGATGAAAAGTATTTTTATCATTGTTTTATTTCTCCTTGATTTGCCCCAGAATGCCCTGTTTTGCAAGGGGTTTCTGGGATTTACATAATTTGCTCCGAAATTACAAATTGTGGCAAATCAGAGCAGAATTGAGCATGTTGTTACTGCCTGTTAGTAGTAAAAGGAAAATGTTTACTACTAAGAATTTTGTCATGACTCTATTGTTGCGTTTAGTATTGCATGATCTGGATATCCATGACTTATTTTGTTTCCTCTATTAAAACGATTTTTATAAAGCATATCTTCATACAACCATTCATTATCACGAACATATCCCCAATCATAATATGCATCTTTTAAGCTAATATTTTTTGTAATTATTTGGTCATTCTTTAATTGACCATATGTTAGAATTTCTTTATATAAAGATAATCCCCAAGAGCTTTCTTCTCCCATGATTTCCTTCAAAGAATACTTCTCTCCTAATATGTGTTTCATTAAATGAAAATTGTAAAACCTCAATGGGTTTTTCACATATTTCTTTTTACCATAATCCCATCTTAATTCATATTTGTCTTTAACAACATTATATTCTTTATCTGAATCTGCTTTAATCATTCCATTATTGAAATCCCCAAGCACAATTACATTTTCTAACGCTTCAATATACTTAACCAAATTTCTAAACTGTTCGCAGCGGTTTTTATAATCTACATCAGAGCCGCCATCAATTCTCACACGAGTTCCAATAACATTTATTAATTCATCTTCGCTAGTTGTTATTTCTATATGACATATATCAGGCAAACAATTTAAATCCCATTTCTCCTCATCAATAATAACCTGTTGTGTTCTCAAACATCCTTCTAAACCTGTTTTCACAGCAATTATTACCTGATTATACAATTCAACATTACGAATTGCTGACGTATATTTTTTATAGCTTGAATCTAGTGTATCTAACAAATCCTTGATACTTTCATTATCAACAACTTCTGTAAAAACAATAATATCAGTACCTTTAATATACTCCTTTGCAAATGCACATATTTCTACATCTTTATCAGAACCAAAGTTCACATTCCATTCCTTAATACTAATCTCCATAGCCTCCTCCTTATCTTCTTAACCACTCATTATTAAATCTATCTTTGAATTCCTCAAACACGTCCTTAAATCTAGGCAGCCCTTCTGCTTTCATCTTCTTTGAAAATGTAATTGCATTATCCTTAGCAAAAGCAAACCAGAAATACTGAACCATCTTATCTGCTGATAATCTATTCATTCTACCTACTCATTTAATTAATTCATTTTATTTTCGTAATCTTGCAATTCATGAAAAATATTATCCACATAAACTGTATTGTTTTCAATACGATATATCATAAAATATCGATGAGTTAAAAAATTGATTCTTCGGTATCCTAATTCTCTTAATTTGGGATTATCACAAAATTTCAGACTCCCGGCAACTTTGGACAAACTTGTTTTTGTTATTTCAAAGTCATTTAATAAATTTCTTGCAGCCTGCTCACTTTTCTTTTCAAACAAAAGATATGTGATGAATCTATCAAGATCTTCCTCTGCATCCCGCATCAAAACTATCTTATAATCCATACTTTGCCCTCATATCAGAAATCACACAATCTGCATCCCTGAACATTCCCTGCTCTCTTGACTTTTCCAACTTTGCAAGCATCTCTTTCTCGGTCATCGGTGCATATGGATTTGTTTGCCTTTTTATTTCAAAAGGAAATCCGTTTGTTGCAACAGCCTGTGTTAAAAACATTCTGATTGCTGTTGTAGTATCTGTACCCAAATCTTTAAACAAAGCATCTGATTTGCTTTTTAACTCGTCTTCTACTCTAACCTGAATTATACTAGCCATATTCCGCACCTCACTTCCATTTATTTTCTTTATTATAATGCTATGTCATTACTGTTTCAATACGTTTGTATTGATTATAAAAAGTTAGATAATGTGAGATTTCTCGACTCCCTGTAACCATCCCTACAAAATATTCTCTTCCCCTCCCCCCTCAAGACACCCCATCTTCCCCCAATCTCATCTCCACGTTCCTTACTTCTCCCTTCTCCTCCGCGGTTGCCATTCGGAACACGATCATTCCAAGGACAAAGAACACGGAAATCGCGCCTACGCCGATATTTACCTTGCCGGTAACCTGTGAGATCAGGCTGATCACGGTTGTTCCAAGGAAGGATGCGCCTTTTCCGCATATGTCCATCAATCCGAAATATTCGCCCGATTTTTCTGGTGGGATGACCTTGGCGAAATACGATCTGGACAACGCCTGAATTCCGCCCTGGAACATGCCAACCAGAATCGCCAGAATCCAAAACTGCCACTGCTCCTTCAGGAAGATTGCGAATACAGCGATGCCTAGATACGCGGCAATACAGATCGTAATGAGTCGTTCTGTTTTATAGCGGGTAGATAATCTGCCGAATATGATTGCAAAAGGAAATGCTACGATCTGTGTGACAAGCAGTGCCAGAAGCAGTTTCGTACTGTCAAATCCGAGCGCAGTTCCATAGGCGGTTGCCATATCAATGATCGTGTAGACACCATCAATGTAAAAGAAAAATGCCAGCAGGAACAGAAATATTTTCTTCTCGTTTCTTACATTTTTCAGAGTGACACCGAGGCGCTTGAAGCTGTTCCGAATTGCCCTCGGCTGCCGTTCCACATAATGTTTCTGCTTATAGATCTTAAGAAGCGGAATTGTCGCGCCGATCCACCAGACCGCAACGATTGCAAATGAAATCATCATCGCAAGCTCCATACTGATTCCAATCTTCCCTGCACCGAGCACAATTCCCAGACATAAGACAAACGGCACACAGCTTCCAATATAGCCCCAGGCATAGCCCTGTGAAGATACATTATCCATCCGGTCTTCGGTCGTGATATCGCCAAGCATCGAATCATAGAAGATCAGGCTGCCGGAGAATCCAGTCTTCGCAATAATATAGATGAGCAGAAAGACCATCCACTGTCTTGCGAATCCAAGTGCCAGACATCCGATTCCACCAATCAGCATCGTTGCGGTAAAGATTGGTTTCTTCAAGCCTTTTGTGTCTGCTAATGTTCCAAATACCGGTCCGAGCAATGCTACAATGATCGTTGCCGCCGATGTCGCATATCCCCAATACGCAAGATAATCGACCGATGAGAGTCCTGCATTTCCAGCCAGGTAATTAAAATAGATTGGCATGATCGTTGACACAAGCAATACAAATGCAGAATTTCCCACGTCGTACAACACCCAGTTTCTCTCAGCCTTTGACATTTTCGTCTTCACGTTACTGTGCCTCCTTCTCTTTGCCGCTGAATGTATAATTATAGAGTGCATTCAACGCCTCTTTCTCCGACAGATGCTTTACGTACTCATCAATCAACGTAACTGCCCGGCTCTTGGCCACAGCGTACAACTGATGCAGCTTCACTGTGCTGTCCTCACATGCCGGATTTGCTTTAAAATTCACCAGCAATCCATGCATTTCTTTATAATTTCCAGACAGCCGAAGTATGGTATAAATCAGCGATCTTTTTAATTTGGAAGGTGCGAGCAGCAAATGATTGTACCAGATCATTCCTTTCAACGCTTTCTTTACCTGTTTGGGACTGGCTCCTTGAAAGAATGGAGCAATCACTTCTGCATTTTCTAGGGATGGGATGATGTGCTTTGTCAGATCCTGACGAACCGGATCTTTCCCATCTTCAATCATCAGACTCCGGTCAAATTCCACTTCAATCTCTGTATGGGATACACCGCTCTGCGCAATCTTCTCGTCGATGTATCCATGACAGGTGGAATCCAAGGCAAAATGACAGATGAATCCATAGATATAGGCAAGTGCTGCTTCCTTATTCGATACCATCTCTATGATCTCAGCCGCCTTGGCAAAGAAATATTTTCCAGAATGATCGTGCAGCCCATACCCGATTGCATTGACTGGATTCGTTACTAACGGATGATAGTAAAACAGAATATCTGGTCCATGCAGACCTATATCATAGAGCTGTTTATGTTTCATAATGATGTTGCGGGCAGGGCTGGAAACCTGTTCCATCACTTCCTGCCCCATACGGTAATGTGCATACGTAGATGGCATATTCTTTCCCTCACTTTGAATATATTGCCACTCGGTGGCAGAGTGTCGGTCGCATTTGGGATCATTCACATTGTTCCTGATGCTCCCTCTAATTTCTGCTCTATTATAAAATTGGAATACAACACCCTACTATCATGTTTCTGTGGAAACCATGTAAAATCTAAGTCAAATTTCTTCCAGCTCATTACGGCATCTCACTTATGATCTCAATGAATATCAGCCATCATATACAAATCTGTGCAAGCACAATTTCTGCATTCCAGCTCAACACACAAAAAAGCGCTGGTTCATCATTTTGAACCAACGCTTCTTCATTTTTTCTATTATATAAATCCTACATACGGAAATGTGAAACCACGCCTGCCATATCATTGGCGGATGAGCTGACTTCCGTCGACATCTCGGTCACGCTGTTTACTGTGCCAAGCACCTCATCACTAAAGGAAATCGTTCCCTTAACCGTATCCTCATTTCTCTGTGCGATATCACTTAAGTTCTTGATATCTTTTCCGATCTCGTCCGTCTCTTTGCCTAACTGTACCGTTGCATCACGAATGATATCCACACCATCTGCAACATGGGATACATGCTCCTGTAACTGCTTGAAAATTTGGGCAGTGTCAACTAATTTCTTCGTCTGGTCATTCATCGCATCCTGTACACTGTCCATAATCTCCATCGTCTGACTGGAATTATAACTTAACAGATTCACCAGACCGGATATTTCTGTAGATGCTTCGTTACTCTGATTAGCAAGCTTACCGATTTCTTCCGCTACTACAGCAAAACCTCTGCCGCTTTCCCCTGCTCTGGCTGCTTCAATCGACGCATTCAGGGATAAGAGATTTGTCTGAGCCGCAATGTCGGAAATATAAGTGACTGCAGCAATGATCTTTTCCACAGATTCATTATTCTGCTGCGTCTGCTTCTGGATGTTCTCAACTTCAGTCATAACATCCTGGTTCGAAGCATCAAGCTGGTTCAACGATTTATCCACATCATTTCTGGCGTCAAGCATCGCTTTTGTCTCATCGGAAAGGTGATCCACTTCCCCGAGCGTCTTTTCCAGATGGATATTCATATTGTGAATGCTGTTCTTGATATTCTGTGCGTTGCCGGTCTGCTCGACAGCTCCGGTCAGCATATTGTGCAGATCATCGTTGATATTTCCAACCGCATTGCCTGCCTGTCCGGCAGCCGCATTCATCTCCTCGGAAGATGCATTCAAGGTCATGGTATTGTTGCTGATCTTGCCAATCATCGCAGATAAGTTGTCGATAAGTGTCTGCGTATTACATGACAAAGCTCCCGCCTCATCTTTTCTATCCAACATACTCTGCTCGATCTCAACATTCAGATTGCCTTCCGAAATCTGTTTTACCACGTCCATACTGCTCCGGATACTCTTTGCGATTCCCCTGGAAACAAGCAGACATCCGATGACCGCGATTACCAGTATAACAACAATCGCAACTGTAAAAATCATGGTAATCAAATTCAGGCTCGCATATATCTCCTTGACCGGCATTCCGGCGAAAACCATACCGATGATCTCATCACTGTTATTCTGGTGCACCGGCACATAATATCCAAAATAGAAAGTACCATCTACCAGCACACGATTGGTAAACACCTCATTGCCATCCTGCAGGACATTTTCCACCAGGAAATCGCCTGCCTTGGAACCAAGGATCCGCTTCCCGTCCGCATCCTTTAACGATGTCACAAGTCGCGTGTCGTTGTAAAAGAATGTAACCGCAATCCCGGTTTTTGCAGCAATATCATCGATAAAAGGCGTAGACAGCGATACGTTGTAAGCACCCTTCCACACATCCCCGGTCGCATTCACAAAATAATCTCCGGCATTCTGATCATACGCCGCAAGCACCGCGTTGGATGTCGCTTTCAGTTTCTGCTTCGCATCATCCAGCAATTTATTTTTAACAACGGTATTACTAATGAGAATCGCTACAATACCCATGACGAGTACCGGAATGATAGCCAGTATAAGCATCTTGTACTGCAGCTTCAAATTGCGAAATATTTTCACGGCTATCCCCCCTATTTCCAGTCTACGACTTCCACATTGTGATAATACCAGTTGATCTTACCGGTAATCGTCGCATCGTCCAATGTCTTGCCCTCTTCTCCGATCACAGTTCCATCGTTGGTAAGGATTTCTCCGTCAAACACGCCGAATTCGCCGGACAAAATCTTCTGTTGCATCTCATTTACTTTCTCCTGTGTTCCATCCTCACACAGAGAAGATAATCCTGTCAGTCCGACCAGACTTTCGTCCATACCACCATAATAATTCGAACCGTCATATGTCGCATTGACGATACTGTTTACATAGGAAGTGTAATACGCACTCCAGTTCCAGATAACCGATGTCAGCGTCGCATCCGGTGTTTCTTTACTCATATCAGAATTATATCCGATCGCCCATGTTCCGTTTTCCTCGGATGCAGTCTGGGGAGCTGTCGTATCTACATGCTGTGCCAGCACATCGCAGCCCTTGCCAATCAATGCATCGGAAGCCTCCTGCTCGTCTTCCGGAGAAAACCAGGAGTTCGTCACTGCCACCAGCACCTTCGCATCCGGATTGACTTCCTCAACACCCATCGCAAATGCATCAATACCACCGGTACACTCACTGTTGTCGCTGCCCATCGCAGATACATACCCGATCAAATTACTTTTTGTCTTCATGCCTGCTACCAGACCGGACAGATATCTCGCCTGATAGATTCTTCCGAAATAGTTTGTAAAATTGCTTCCATTGCTCATATATCCGGTTCCGTGTGCAAAATAAACATCCGGATATTTCTCCGCATATGCCGCGGTCTCCTCCATGTAACCCCAGCTCGTTGTAAATACAATGTTGCAGCCTTCATCCATACATTCATCCAATGCTTTTTTGATTGCCACATCATCGCCATCGTCTATCGATTCCTTGCGTACAACCTGATCTTCCTTAAGTCCGAGATTTGAAACCATACCCTGAATTCCAAGCTCGTGTGCATACGTATATCCCGATGTATCTGATGCACTGCCGATATACAACACACCGATCTTGACATCCTCTAACGGAATCGTCTTAAGCCCTGCCGGATTGGTCTCTGCCACTTGTGCCGATGCTGTCTGCTCTCCCTGCGCTGTTCCTGCGTTAGAAGTATCTGCCTGATTGCTTCCGTTTTCTACATCGTTCGTCACGACATCCACGATGACGTCATTGCCACAGCCGGATAACGAAAATGCCATCATCACAGCCATCATTACAGTCAGTAATTTCTTCTTCATCTGTAATCCCTCCCTGATTCTTCATTCGCTTCTCTGATATCGGATGCATGAAATCTGCCTTTTACCCCGTATCATGTTCATACATATTCCTGCATTTTATTTATCTTTAAATTATACACCGGATTGAATCGTAATTCTATCTTTTTCAGACGAAATGCAAAAAAGAGCCGATCACTCGGCTCTTCACTAACGCTTCTATTCATCATTACCGTTTCTTATATACGACCAGTTCCGGATTCTCACCACTCGCATCATAGGTACTCACCAAAATGAAATCCATGCCTGCAAGCACACCGAAATACCGGTCTCCACCAAACTCACATTCCAACTGATTGCCAAGATAGGTTTTTTTGTCATCTAAGAATTTTACTGTCTCCCCACTCGGTAGTGGATATGCCAGATTCACATACTGACCGACGAGTGCATTCAGCTTCTCCACTTTCGGCAATCCTTCGATGCGAAGATCGTTAATCTCTTTTATCAACTGATGTTTGAATTCATCGAACTGTCCGCCATCGCTCAGTTCATCGTACCGCTTCCAGTAGTCTAACTTCGGAAGCAGATCCTTCATATAAGCGCGCGCCTGTTCCTCCGAAAATTCATCCGTCACCATGTGCTTGACTGCAACATCGATCAGATCATCCATATTACTGTATGTGTACATGCCATCTGCATAGCACCATTTGCAATACGATTCATTCATTGCCCCATCCCGGTCATGCCCGATAATCTCATCCTCGAGCGGCATGCCACAGCACTGACAGATCAGTCTTCTCGGTTGTCCAAGCAGCGTATTGATCGATACATCAAATACTTTCGACAGCAGCTTTAATGTATCCGTATTCGGCACGGTTTCGCCGTTCTCCCAGCGCGATACGGCCTGCCTTGTCACCATGATTTTCTCGGCTAATTCATCCTGTGATAATCCCCGCTTTGTGCGAAGTTCCAAAATCACATTTTTTGTTTCCATCACGTTCACCTCCATGATGTTATCTTAGCAGACAACCGCTTACGATAAAAGCAACCTGCTGTTTCCCCTTATCCGCACCTTAGATATTCTCCGTATACCGACAATCCGGGAATCCCTTGCACCCCCAGAACTCGCCGAATTTTCCTTTTCGTTTTACCATCATCATTCCACATTTCGGACATGTCTTGACATTCTGCCATACATCCATCGTTCCTTCCCCGGACAATTCTTTTCCAAGTAATTCAAATACCTTCTGGTTCATCTTACAATCTGTCAATGCGCGATGTGCGCCCACCGTAGAAATGCCATAATAGTTCGCAAGATCCCCCAGTCTCCGATGCTTCCAATCCGGGAATACGATCTTTGCAAGGCGCAATGTATCCACGAAATCATTTGGAAGTATCACTCCCATATATTTCTCGAAGTCCCGATACAGAAACTTCATATCAAACGCCGCAATATTATGTCCAACCAGAATATCATTTCCGATAAATGCAAGGAACAATGGTAACACTTCTTCAAACTCCGGTGCATCTGCCACCATCTCATCATAGATGTGATTGACCGCGCTTGCTCCATACGGAATCGTTCTTCCCGGATTGACAAGTGTGCTGAATTCATCCACGATTTTACCGCCACGTACCTTCACAGCAGAGATTTCGATTACTTCATCGTAATTTGCAGAAATACCAGTTGTCTCCAAATCAAATAGCACATAGTCCGGTACATATTTATTCAGTTGTTTCCCTCTTTTGTTACTCATTTGTAAGTTCACCTGTTCACATTCACACCACCTTATGTATCTCATCTCCATTTACCGGAGACAGACACCGGTGTTCCAGTTCATTTACCACGATCATCTTCTCTTTTTTCTCTGTCACAACACCGATCACGGCGGCTTCCATTTCCTGCTCTGCCAGATATTCCACCAGCTTCTCTCCATCTTCCACAACTACAAACAGGCAACCGGTTGCATCTAAGAGATACGGATTGATATTGAAGAACTCGCAGATTTCAATCGTCTCCTGCCGGATTGGTATATCCACATGCTGTACCTCAAAGCCTTTATCCATCCAGACACCCATCTGCCACAGGGCACCATAGACACCGCCGGACGAGCCATCGTGCATATAGCAGATATCCACGCCAGAATCTACAATCATGCGAGCTGCATCCGTAATACTATACATACTTTCTTCCACACACGCCATATCCAGATAAAAATTCGGGAACCGCGTATGCAGTTCTTCCCGCTTTTCCTTTAGGATTATATCCGCGCCCATCAAGCCTGCCTGCCCGACCATCACAATATCATAGCCCGGCTTGATCTTCTTTTTATTTGCACAGTAATCGCATGCTGTTCCAAGCATTGTCACAACAAACTGCGCCCGCGCAAACACTTCAGACACCTGTGTATGACCGCCTAAGATCTGTATGCCCTTTGCTTCTGCATAGGAATTAAAATCTGCCATATAACCTTTGATCCATGACTCCTTTACATTCTGTGGAAAAAGCATCGTAAGGCGTGCACCCTCAATCTGACCGCCGGAGCACGCAAAATTATTCATCGCCTTTACCCACGCGATCCACGGTGTATCGCCGATACCATCTGCACTCATATTTCCATGCAGGTTTGCATAATCGTTTCCGACTGCTGCCGATACCGAAAGCTTCGGATTCAATCTTCGTATATGTTTAATCACCGAACGCGACAGATAGCGCTCCGGCAAGCTTCCTTGTTCCATTCTTTCTTCTCCTCTACTTCCTCAGTATATCCACCGTATGTGCCCCTGCGCCAATCAGATCCGGCCGCTCACATACCTTCAACTGATATGCCACGAAAAGCTCGTAACTCTCTTCACTTAACTGATTCACAAATGGGCGGATATAATTTGCCGGTCCATCCGGTGACAAAATCTTCTCCCGCTTCAATCCAACCGCTTCATTGTAGCTGTCGATGTCCTCAATCCGTTCAAATGCATACAGACTATCCTCCGCAGGTACCGTATGATATGACGCATCCAATGTTCCATTCTTCACACTTTCCTCCAGATGGTTCTCCTGAATACCATATACGACCACGGCATACTCGTTCATTACATAGGCGACCAATATAATTCCGCCCGGCTTCGTCACACGCTTCGCTTCGGAGAGTGCCTGAATCTTCTCCTCCTTCGTCATCAGATGATACATCGGTCCGAAGAGAAGCGTCAGATCGTAGGTATTGTCTTCTAGCTTTTTCAGATGCAGCGCATTTCCCTGCATCGCATGCACGTTGCTGTTTTTCTGCTTCAATATACCTAAATTATGCTTCACCAGCTCCACTGCCGTCACATCGTAGCCTTCCTCACAGAGTGCCACGCTGTAACGTCCGGTTCCTGCACCGATATCAAGAATCCTGATATCTTCCCGGTTCATAACCTGTAACTCTTGCATCCGCACATCCAGATATTTATGAATATATTTCATCGTGATGCGGTACTCGATCTGCCCATGTCTTGAATTTAATCGTTTTTCCTCATTGAATTTATTATAATATTCCTCGATCTTGTTCATCTGTCTGCCTCACATCGTCAGTCTTCCAACTTCCTGTACTATATTTTCTCTATTTTACGCTGTACCATTTTATAAATGGCTATATCTATTCTAAACTTATCCCTAAATTACCATATCTGCAGGCAAAAGTCCATCTACGAATATAACTGTCCCATGCAAAAATCTCCCGGAATATAACTTCCGGGAGATCTTACTCTCTGTATCTGCTATTTCTCCACTTACCACAGCTCCGCTTTCTCTTCCTTCTTCTGAAAATATTCCTTTGCAAATCCCATATCCTGTACCAGTTCCAGCGTACCGAGATACTTTCCCGCTTTATCCCGTACCGCCATGTATCTGACAAGCATACATTTTCCGTTTTTGTCCATCCAGACCGGTACTTCGTCCAGAGTTCCCGCACGGAATTCTTCAATGATGCGACGCACTTTTACTTCAATCTTCGGCGGGTGACAGGAGAACACTTCCCTGCCGATTGCCATACCCGGACGTTTGAAATCCTTCGGTCCCTCGTTGAAGAACCGGTTGAGATTGTTCTCATCTACAAATGTAATTTCCATTGGCATCGTGTTTAACATCGCCGTTAGCTGTTCGATCGTCAGATGTCCACCCGGCATGCGGATTTCTGCGTCCGATAACACAATTTCCGTTCCAGACTTACATTCTTCCGCCTGCTGCCAGATCTCCGGTTCCACACCAAAACAGACCGCATAATCCTTCTGGTCATGGTAGATACCGATCCACTCTTCCTCCGTGAAATTTGCCGCACAGTTTGGGAACAAAATATTTGCCTCTTTGTAGATCATCTCCTGTGCCCGTGCTACTACCGTTGCAAACCGCTCCTGCCATTCGGATTCTTTATCATTCATCTTCGCAAGAAATGAGATTTCATCCCGGATTTCATCATCAACCGTCCACATCACACTTGCCGGTCCGGATATCCCATACCGCACATTCAAAACCGGGTACAGGAGATCTCCCTTCTTCGCATAGTGAATCGAGAGGCCACGCAATGATTCCAACGTTTTCTTATTCGCACTGCCATCCTTGATCTTCTCCTCTGCCTGCTCCAATAGCATAGCAAGAGCACCATTCTCATTTGCAAACAGCCACAGCGGATGTCCTTTGGTCTGTGCCAGCTCCCGCGTCTTTGTCTCCCGCTCCTCCCGTAACACCGACGCATGCACTGCCTTTTCCGCATTCGCAATCTGTTCCTCCCGCGTCTTTCCATGAAAGAGTGCGGCATGTACATCACACAGCTTCTGCACATCAGAAAGCGGTGTTCCCTCCGCAAGCATCTCCTGTTCCGCCTTCATGATTTCCGCAGGATCAACATCCTTAAATACTTCCACGAAGTCTTTTCTTACTGCTTCCAGCGGCTCTCCATCTCCAAGGCGCTTCAAATATTCCTTCAATGTCTCGATTCGATCCTTCATACGAATTCCTCCATTTATTCACGAATCAAAAATACGAGAATTACTTCTGCCATTTCTGGTATATCAAATGTCTGATTATTCTCGTATTTCGGATTCAGCATTCTGGAATTAGTATGTCTTTTTCAACATAAATCATCCCAAAAAACACACATTAAAAAACGGGAAATTTTCTGATTTCCCGTTTCGCTTATTTATCTTTCATAAGTTCCAGACGTTTTTTTGCTATATTAAAATACGTCTGATCATATTCAATTCCAAGAAAACACCGTCCCTGTTTCAAAGCTGCTTCCCCGGTGGAACCACTTCCCATAAATGGATCCAAAATCAAATCTCCGGGATTCGTGTGAATAGAAATAATATCCTCCATAAGCTTCAAACTCTTTTGTGTCGGATGACCGAGCTTCTCACTTCCACTCACAAGAGATGTCGTAAAAAATCCACGCAAATATGGTTTGTCATCGGGCTTATTGAATACCCACTTTGCCTTTTTCTTCACAGCCCATATTGCAAACTCCATATCCTGTACATATCTTCGTTTGATATTACGTGGCATCGGATTTGATTTCTGCCATACCAGGATATCCTTCACGACCATATCTGCATCCTCGGATTCGAGCACATCAATAATATAGCTGATAAACCGGTACGAGCAAAAAATAATCATGGAACCATTCTTATCAAGTATCCTCGCATATTTCGGTATCCAGGAGTACAAATCAAATTCTCCACGATCCCAATTTCCAAAATCAACACCTGCCCGCGGATGCTTCATCGTTGAAAAATTGTTATCTTTTGAAATATTGTACGGTGGATCAGTAATAATGTGATTTACGGTAATCCCCGCCTCTATCAAATCATTTATCTTCTCGTAAGCATCTGCCTGATAGATCTTACATGTATTCATATCTATTGGGTTCCTTTTCAATCTCTATTCAATAAATCAAGGAAAGATTCGGGTGTAATCTTATACTGTTCAATCTGTCTTGGATATACAAAGAAGGTTGCAGACTGCCAGGTATCCTCATGTGACATCTGCCTGCTGTTCTTACTATTGACCGCAAATGGACAATTATAACTCAGATATGCCATAATCGTATTTTCTTTCATCTTTGCAAAATCATAACCTTCGCAAAAAACATACTGCCCCGCTTCGTCCTTGACATAGAAAAGCCAGATATCAGACCCGGAATATCTGACCTTCCCCCACTTGAAATCCGGTCGTTCCTTATCCACGCAAGACATAAACCTTTCAAAGTCCCTTGGATGATGTACCCTTTTATCAAAGGTTCTTCCTTCTTTAAATTGAAATTGAGAAATCATATCAAATCCAAGCTGACCCCATTTTGAAAACCGTGCCGTTGATTCCTGTTTGACTTCAAACAGCAGTGTTTTTCCATCCGGAAACCGTGCAATCACGTCCGCTTCATCCATCATCGCGCGATCGCTGACATTGTCTCCACCATATTTCTCAACCAAAACGGTGTTCATGTCACACCCCATCTTTTTTAAGAAATAACGCACAGAGTCTTTTTCTTCCTTATATGTGTCAAAATTTCCCGAAATATTTGGCATTTCTAACTTCCTTTACTCTTATGACTCTAAATATTTATCAACACTTGCAAGCTTTACGCAAAGCACAAAAATCTTCGATGCAGCTTCCATCTCTTCCACAGATGGGAACGAAGGAGCAATACGGATATTGCTGTCTTTTGGATCTTTGCCATATGGATAGGTTGCACCGGCACCTGTCAGTACCACGCCTGCATCCTTACACATTGCTACGATCTTCTTTGCACAGCCCTCGAGTGCATCAAAAGAAATGAAATATCCACCGAGCGGCTTTACCCACGAACCGATCTCCAAGCCCGCAAGTTCTTTATCAAATGCATTTAAAACTGCCTCGAACTTTGGACGTAAGATATCTGCATGTTTCTCCATATGTGCCTTCAGTCCATCAATATTCTTGAAGAATCTTGTATGACGAAGCTGATTGATCTTATCATGACCGATTGTCTGTACAGTCAACTGCTGCTTGATAAACTCTACATTTGTTGTAGAAGTTGCGATTGCAGAAACACCGGAACCAGGGAATGTAATCTTCGATGTCGAAGCAAACATATATGCCATGTCCGGATTCCCGGCCTTCTCACACTCCTCTAAGATATTCGGGATTTCTGCCTGCTGATCCTTATACAGATGATGGATGCAGTATGCATTATCCCAGAAGATACGGAAGTCTTCGGCTGCCGGCTTTAATGTTGCAAATCTTCTTACCACCTCATCGGAATATACGATTCCGGTTGGATTTGAATATTTCGGCACACACCAGATACCCTTCACTGCGGCATCGTTATTTACATATTTCTCAACCAGATCCATATCCGGTCCATCGGAATTCATCGGGATGTTGATCATCTCAATACCGAAGAACTCTGTAATCTTAAAATGTCTGTCATATCCAGGTACCGGGCAGAGGAACTTAACCTTATCCAGCTTGCACCAAGGAGTCGAACCATTGACACCATGTGTCATCGAACGGGAAACGGTATCATACATGACATTCAGACTGGAATTACCATATACGATGATATTCTCCTTCTTGACTTCCATCATGTCTGCCATAAGCTGACGGCACTCTCCGATACCATCCAGATCGCCATAGTTTCTTGTATCATTTCCAAGCAAGGTACGCATATCAGATTTGCTATTAATCTCATCTAACATCCCCATGGAAAGTGCCAACTGGGCAAATCCAGGTTTTCCTCTTGCCATATTCAGGCTGAGACCTTTTGCCTGTTCTTCCTTGTATTCCTCCATAAGAGCGGCTTTTAATGTCAATAACTCGTCTTTACTCATATCCTTGTATTTCTTCATTTCAGCTACCTTATACCTTTCACATTTATTTGCATTGTATAAATCATGCATTTAAACCGTCTGTTTACTATTCTATAGACATTTCCCGCAAAAAACAAGAGTTAAAATGATATTTTTCTATATTTTTTCTCTATATTCATGGTATTTACTTTAGATTTTTTTGTTTTTAGCAATTTCCATGTGTTCATAGCAGATTATATATCCTATTCATTTCATTTATACCTTCCTGCAGCGACAAAACGCCCTGCCATATGGAATACATCCCATACAGCAGAGCGTTTATCTGTGGTTTATATGTTTTTATTTTGTATATAACAAATTCTTATTGGTTCCACTTAATCCTATTACTCCTCGTAAGGAAGAACCGCTCCATCGTAGGTATCATTGATGTACTTCTTCACATCGTCAGACTTCAATACATCTACAAGTGCCTTGATCTTTGCGCTGTCCTCGTTTCCTTCCTTTACTGCGATTACATTTACATAAGTCTTGGCAGCTTCAGAATCACTCTTCTCATAAGCAAGTGCATCCTTTCCAACAGAGAAACCAGCAGCAAGTGCATAGTTACCATTCAATACGACAAAGGCTGTCTCTTCAACAACTCTGGCTACCTGTGCAGCCTCAAGCTCAACAATCTTTACATTGTGAGGATTCTCAGCGATGTCATTGACAGTTGCGTTGATACCTGCACCATCCTTCAATGTTATGATCCCATTATCCTGAAGAAGAAGCAATGCTCTTGCCTCATTTGTTGTATCGTTTGGTACTGCGATAGAATCGCCGTCTGCGATCTCATCTAAACTCTTCTTTGTTCCCGGATAGATGCCGAATGGCTCGTAGTGAATCTTACCTGCTACCGCAAGGTGTGTACCCTTCTCCTCATTGAAGCTTTCCAGATATGGTACATGCTGGAAGTAGTTGGCATCAAAGTCACCGCTTTCTACAACCTCGTTTGGCTTTACATAGTCATCAAAGACAGTTACCTGCAGATCATATCCCTGCTCCTTGAGCTTATCCTTTGCATACTCCAAAATCTCAGCGTGTGGTGTTGCAGATGCTGCAACTGTGATTGTCTTATCGTCCTTGCCGCCCTTTCCGCAGCCTGTGAGTGCTCCTACCAAAAATGCACCTGTCAGTGTCAGTGCGAGTAATTTCTTAATTGATTTCTTCATAATTCATGTCCTCTCTTTCCTGTTTTTGTGATCCTTGAAAACTTTTATCCAATGATCCATTACTTTATATATAAGCAGGTTTCGGTGTGCACATTCCGATTCCCGCATATATTGCAAATTATTTTCTACGATCCAGACGGTTTGCAACGAACATACCAATCGACTGAAATACCTGTACAATCACAATCAGTAACGCCACCGTAACAAGCATAATATCTGTCTGATACCGGTAATATCCGTAACGGACTGCGATATCTCCAAGTCCGCCACCGCCGACTGCACCTGCCATTGCGGAATATCCAAGGATCGTTCCGATTGCAATCGTTGCACCCGTGATCAGGGAAGTTCTCGCCTCAACAAGCAATACCCTGAAGATGATTCTGCTGTTGCTTGCACCCATCGCTTTCGCTGCTTCGATGACTCCGTAATCGACTTCCTTCAGTGAAGACTCTACCATTCTTGCGATAAACGGAATCGCCGCTGCCGTCAGTGGGACGATCGTTGCAGTCGAACCATAACTTTTTCCAAGCAACAATCTTGTAAATGGAATCAGCAGGATCAACAAGATCAAAAACGGTATGCTTCGCACGATGTTCGCGATTACATCCAGAATCTTATATATCACCTTATTTGGCTTCAATCCCTCTTTATCTGTGATGCAGAGGAGAATTCCCATCGGCAGTCCAAATAAATATCCAAATACAGTTGAAACAACTGTCATGTATAACGTCTCAAGAATACCTGTTCCAATCATGGAACAAACCTGTTCTGTCCACATTAGAACGCACCTCCTGTCTTTGTCTCCGACAACTCTTCTATCTCAAGTCCCCGGTCAATCAGATACTGTTCCATCGCTTTCACATTCGTGGAACCATTCGGAATCTCTAATATCATCTCTCCCTTTGCCACGCCGCCAACATTCTTAGTTGCAGCTTTCAGGATGTTGATTGGCTCCTTAAATGTCAGTATCATATTTGCAATGACCGGTTCAAATGCAGAGTTTTCTGTAAATACGATTCGTATCTTCGTTCCGTCCTGAATCTGGTTCGCTGTCTGCTGATCGTCACCGGTGGTATCTCCACCATCGTCCTTTCTGAGCAGCTCTCTTGCCACCTCTGACTTTGGATGATTGAAGATCTCTACAGTACATCCGTTCTCGACCACCTGTCCATCCTTCATAATTGCTACCCTGTTACAAATCTCCCGGACAACTGCCATCTGGTGTGTGATCACAACGATTGTGATACCAAACCTTTTATTGATATCCTTCAACAAAGCGAGAATCGAAGAAGTTGTCTGTGGGTCTAACGCACTCGTTGCCTCATCACACAGAAGAATCTGAGGATCGGAAGCTAAGGCTCTCGCAATCGCCACACGCTGTTTCTGCCCACCGGATAACTGAGATGGATACGCTTTGGCACGATCCTTCAGACCTACGATATCCAGAAGCTCATAAGCTTTCTTCTTTGCCTCTGCCTTCGACTTCCCCTGAATAAACAATGGGAAGCATACATTCTCCAATACGGACTTCTGCATCAACAAATTGAAATGCTGGAAGATCATGCCGATATGTTCCCGCTGCTTGCGAAGCTCTTTCTCGGAAAGTTTGCTCAGATCCTTATCCTGCACGATCACCGTTCCCTCAGTCGGAACCTCGATATGGTTGATACATCGTACGAGTGTACTCTTTCCTGCACCGGACATACCGATGATACCATATATGTCTCCGGCTTCAATGTCGAGCGTCACATGCTTCAACGCGTCGATCTCGCCGTCTTTTGTCTGAAATTTTTTGGATACATCTTGTATCTGGATGATTGCCATAGACGTACTTCCTTTCCCACGCAGGTTTTATACCCTACTTTTCCTATCTGATATTCTATTTGTTTCTCTTTCATGGTTTCAGATTATAACGTGCTTCCTCTGTTATGTCAATACAGACAGTCATACATAAAAATGATGGTTTGTTATAATCTTTTCCTATATCAAAAAAGCTGCACCCATTACAGATACAGCTTCTTAATTAATTATAGAAAATATTCCTACTCCCGGTTATCCTTCAGACTCTCGATCATATCCGCCCGCTTCACTTTCCGACCAAGCAACAACAGGGATACAACATAGCTTGCAACCAGCAAGACTGCGAATATTATGAATCCCTGCGGTTTGTAAACCGTTTCGATATAAGTATTGTAGGCACTGACGCTCGCCTCAAAATTCATCCGGCACAATACCACACCGCCAACCGCACTCATCACAAATCCAATTGGAATCAGAATATGATATATATGAATGATCATCCGGTTAATTTCCTTGTCTTCATATCCAAGCACCTTCAGCATCGAGATGGACGATGCGTTCTCGTTGATCAGCATGTTCACCATCAGATAGATACTGATTACGATAATCACGGCAGCAAAGACAAGACTGATATTGATAAGCTGTTTCATACTAACCGTGATCTCATTGATCTGATCGGACAACGCCTGTTTTGACAAACAAGACAGATATTCGGATTCTTCAAGATCCAGCTTTTTGTCTGACATCAGCGCATTATAGCTTCCCTCTGGAACATCCATAAATGCACAGGCATCCGCCCAGTTTCCATACAGGATACTCTGACAGTCATTCTGTATCACATCATCAATCGTGACCGAGTATTCCTCCATCGTTGCCAGATTGTAGAACCGAAGTGTTTCCCCCTTCGTCACATTATAGAGCATGGACGCCATCGCCGATATGTAATGCTTTCCCTTCATCAGCGTCAGCTCCTCGCCCTGCGTGTTTTTCAGTCCCATATATGGATTATTATCCATACCCATATACAACATGTTTGTCTCGCTGCCTTCCACACCGAAATTTCCGATCATGATCGGAGTCGCATCGGTCACAGGCTCTGTGCGGATATCGGTCAGGAAATATTCGTACTCATAGCTTCCGACTTCATGCACGGACTTGTCACAGAAATTCTCCAGTGAATCCACGCATGCATAACAGAATATCATCAGGATTCCGCCAACCGCAACACCGAAAATTACGACCAGACTTCTTGACCAGTTTCCAATCAATGCCCGAAGCTTAAACTTCGTCGTGAATTTCAGCTTTGATTTCGCCATGCGCATCCGGTTATGCCGCTTCACACCGCCATTTCCATGCAGAAGATCCACCGTCTTTAACCGAAGAACCCGAAGTGCCGCAAGCATCGCAACCAGCACATATGCAACGACCGGAATCAGGCACACATATATCATCTGCTGTATAGAAGAGCTGTAATCAACCGGCAGCTTCTCTATCTTGTTACCAAACATCATTTCTATCATTGCATCCCGAAGTGGAATTGCAGAGAGGCTTCCAAGCAACGCGCCGCCAACGCCCGGAATCAGTCCAAATATTCCGTAATGCAGTGCCAGCCGTCCTTTGCCATAGCCAAGTGCGCTCAGCACTCCAATCTGTTTTGCTTCGGACTTGATCTTTCTACCGAGCACGATTGCGATTAAAAGCACGATGAACAGCACCATAACCGGCAGAATCATGCCTGTGTACATATCCAGTGTCTTGATCTCGTTTCTAGACGTCCGGATTCGCATATTGGACGTGGCTGCTATATATGAGAGAATGTAATAGTCCTCATGAACCGCCTTCCGAAATGCTTTCTCGTCGGAATTTTCTCCATAGATCACACTGTAATAGGTGTTTTTCTTTGCCGGCTCTATCTCCTCATATGCCGTCTTGCTGACAATCGCACAGCCAAATACATCGAACTGGAACATATTATCTGAATTATTTATATATGGAGATAAATAATCCGGGCGTGCCATCGAACCAACGATCGTATAACGTTTTTCACCAAGCTCAATCGTATCTCCGATCTCAAATCCCCGTAACGACATCATTCTCGGTGTCAGCAGGATTTCATCCCCCGCCTGCACGTCATTACCATCTAATACCTCATAGGTATCAATCTTCTCAGTAGGATCAAATACACGGATCGTATATTCCTCCGCAATATCACTTCCAACCCGCACATCACAGTCTGGATCATCCACATCAAAATCTGCGTATGATTGTTCTTCGATCGTCACATCATACTTTTCTGAAAGTGTCTGCTGTGCATCCTTGTCAATGCTCTGATATGTTGCAAACTGTGCGTCCTCCACGTGATTTTCCTCGAAAAATTTGTCCAGATAATCACCCTCGCCACGGCTGGCGCCGCTACATGCAACATATAAAATAATCGCAGCCGCTGTCAGGAGCATCACGCATATATAAAAGGACAGATTCTGTTTGATATTTCGTATGTATCTCTTATTTAATGTCATGTCGCCACCCCTTACAGCTCCAGCTTATCTGCTGGAATCTTCGTCTCATTTACTTTGTTTGCGACAACCTTGCCATCCTTGATCCGGATCACACCATCTGCCATACCCGCGATCATCTCATTGTGGGTGATGATTGCGACAGTCGTGCCAAACTGCGCATTGACCTTCTCCACGAACTTCAACACATTCTTAGATGTCTTGGAATCAAGTGCTCCGGTCAGCTCATCACACAGCAGAAGCTTCGGATTCTTGATGATCGCACGTGCGATTGCAACTCTCTGCTGCTGTCCACCGGAAAGTTCATTTGGAAAACGATCCTTATATTTCCCGATATCCACTGCCTGCATCACTTCGTCCAATGGCAATGGTTCTTTTGCGATGTCCGATACGACCTGTATATTTTCCTTCACTGTCAGATCTGGAATCAGATTATAAAACTGGAATACAAATCCGACATCGGACCGACGGTACTTCGTAAGCTCGCCTGATTTCAGTTTGGAAATCTCCTTTCCATCCACAGTGATACTTCCAGAATCGAGCGAATCCAGACCGCCAAGCATATTTAACATCGTACTTTTTCCGGAACCGGATGGTCCTAAGATCACATAGATCTTGCCCTGCTCTAAAGCAAGCTCCGTATCATCCAATGCGTGTACTTCCCTTTCTCCCTTTCCATAGCTTTTCTTTGCATGCTGCATCTGAATAAACATCTTATTTTCCTCCATATAATCTTCTATATTCCAATGGTGTATGTCCATATTTCCGCTTAAAAACGGTACCGAATTTGCTCTGGCTCTCATACCCGACTGCGAGTGCGATATCCGCAATCGAATCTGTTCCAGTCACAAGCTTTTTCGCCGCCTCCTGCATCCGGAGATTCTGCATATACCGTTTGACTGTGCTTCCATATACGATCTCAAAATATTTGTTCAGCGAAACGGTGCTGACCGGATAACTCGCTTCAAGCTCTGTCATAGAGATATCCTCCGCCAGATTCTGCACGATACGGTCGTGGATCTCCTGCACGATCTTCCGCTGTCCCTTCGTCAGATAAAACTGTTGTTCTAACTTCGGAATCGCCTCCGTCTGAATCAGATTCAACACATACAGTGTAGAGATCAGATATGTGCTTTTCTCACTCCTGCCATCCTGTATGCTCTCCGCCAAAACCTCGAAAGCTGCCTGGAATCTGTCCGTACACCGTCCGATAAAGTAATCATCATTCCGGTCATACGCTTCCTGTATCAAGTCCAGATCGATTCCAAACCGCCGGAGCAATGCTTCATCCTCATCACTGATACCATCCAGCGTCATTATAATCTCTAATCCACCATAGGATTCATTGTAGAAATTAAACTGCTTCCCGACCTGCTGGTGCCACTCAATACAGAATTCTCCCGGCTTCATATACGCATACCTGCCATCCTGTACCCGGATTTCTGCCTGTCCCCGGTTACAATAATGAATCACAGTGGTATTATCCATTGCCTGTGCCTGTTCATGTCCCGGCACCTGATCCATTCCTGCCATGTAGTATTCCAGAATCTCAATTCCCTCCAGCGGTGTGACAAAATTCATATACTCATCATCTTGTCCCATTTTTAAATGTGTTACCTCCCTGGACAGCTCCGATATTTCAATCTGCAATTTGTCTAAGAAGAAGGATAACATCTCTGGCGGAATTCTTCCTATCAGCGCTTCCAGATACTTACTCCGCTTAATAATTGTCTGTAATCTCTTATTCATATCTTGATTCTCTCCATATGCAACGTTTGTTTGTCACGACTAACTGTATGAAATCATAGCACGTTACAGCCTACTTTTCTATTCCAAATCTCTATTTTTATTCCATTTCTAAAATAAAATAAGACTGCACAATACTCATCTTTCTGAATATTGTGCAGTCTCATTCGTTTTCTTATATTGTCTTATTCTGATTCTATAAGCAAAATTACTTTGCATCCAAAATCTCTCTTGCAATTTTTTGCTGTTCGTCCGTTGGAGGATCGATTCCTTCCAGCTTATAAGGGATTCCAAGGCGCTCCCACTCCTGGATTCCAAGCTTATGGTATGGCAATACCTCCACACGGTCAACCGTCTTCAAAGTCTTGATAAACTCAGCCGTCTTCTTCAAGTCTGCTTCGTCGGTTGTTACGCCCGGCACAAGGACATGTCGAATCCACATATGCTTTCCCTGATCGGAGAGATACTGTGCCAGGTCTAATATATTCTTATTCGAGAACCCTGTCAGCTCCCGGTGTTTGTCGTCCTCAATCTGCTTGATATCAAGCAGGAACAAATCAGTGAGTGCCATCAGTTCATTGAACTTCGAGAAGAAAGGCTCCTCTCTTGTAAATGGATTGCCCGCTGTATCAATCGTTGTGTGAATCCCCTGTGCTTTTGCAAGCTTGAAGAATTCAATCAAAAAGTCCATCTGCAGAAGCGCTTCGCCTCCGCTGACGGTTATTCCTCCATCGCCCTTCCAATAAGGCTTATAACGAAGTGCCTGCTTGAGCAGATCTTCCGGAGTTCTCGCTTCAACCTTGACGCCTTTATCTAGCAGCAGTTTTGTGTTCTCTTCAATTTTCTTTTCGAGTTCTTCTCGTTCTTTATCATCCGTTGTGTCTGCATAGAGCTTTGTGTAATCGGTTACCAGATTCCACGTCTCCGGGTTATGACAGTATTTACAACGCATCTTACAGCCTTGCAAAAATACTACAAATCGGATACCTGGTCCATCTACGGCTCCAAAGCTCTCTGTTGAATGAATATAACCTAAAATCTGTTTCTTCTCCGGCATGTTCCACCTCTAACAATTTTATTTTTATAAAAAGTCCCGGAGATAGTATCTCCGGGACTCCAGTGAATTACTTATCTATCAAAAACATTTTTGACAAACTTCTAATTAAAGTGAGTCATGGAATGTTCTGTTGATAACATCGAGCTGCTGCTCACGTGTAAGAGAGATAAACTTAACAGCGTATCCAGATACACGGATTGTGAAGTTAGCGTACTCTGGCTTATCTGGGTTCTCCATAGCATCCAGGAGCTTATCCTTACCGAATACGTTTACGTTCAAGTGGTGAGCGCCCTGATCGAAGTAACCATCCATAGCGCTTACAAGCTTCTCAGCTCTCTCGGCCTCATCATGACCAAGTGCAGATGGGTTCATTGTCTGAGTATTTGAGATACCATCCAAAGACCACTCATAAGGAATCTTAGCAACTGAGTTCAGAGATGCAAGAAGTCCTGATGTCTCAGCACCGTAGCTTGGGTTAGCACCTGGAGCAAATGGTGTCCAAGCACGTCTACCATCTGGAAGGTTACCTGTGAACTTACCATATACTACGTTAGATGTGATTGTAAGGATAGATGTTGTAGGCTCTGAATCACGGTATGTGTGTCTCTTCTTGATGTCCATAAGGAACTCATGAAGCAGCCATACACCGATATTATCTGCTCTGTCATCATCATTACCATACTTAGGGAACTCGCCTTCGATCTCGAAGTCTTCTGCAAGTCCTGTCTCTGCGTTACGGATAACCTTAACCTTAGCATACTTGATAGCTGAAAGGGAATCGATAACGTGTGAGAATCCGGCAATACCTGTAGCAAATGTACGACGTACATCTGTATCGATCAATGCCATCTCTGCTGATTCATAGTAGTACTTGTCATGCATGTACTGAATCAGGTTCAGGATATTTACATAAAGTCCTGCTAACCAGTCAAGCATCTGCTTGTACTTAGCAAGTACTTCATCATAGTCAAGGTACTCAGAAGTAATAGGAGCGTAGTCAGGACCTACCTGCATTGGCTTACCTGTCTTCTTATCAAGGAACTTCTCATCCTTACCACCGTTGATAGCGTACAGGAGACACTTAGCAAGGTTTGCACGAGCTCCGAAGAACTGCATTTCCTTACCTGTCTGTGTAGCAGATACACAACAGCAGATTGAGTAATCATCGCCCCAGATTGGCTTCATTACATCATCGTTCTCGTACTGGATTGAGCTTGTTCTTACAGAGATCTTAGCAGCATATGTCTTGAAGTTGTTAGGCAATGCTGAAGAGTAAAGTACTGTAAGGTTTGGCTCTGGAGCAGGTCCCATATCCTCAAGAGTATGAAGGAATCTGTAGTCGTTCTTTGTAACCATTGAACGTCCGTCCATACCAATACCACCGACTTCAAGTGTAGCCCATACAGGGTCACCTGAGAACAACTCGTTGTATGACTTAATTCTTGCGAACTTAACCATACGAAGCTTCATTGTGAAGTGATCGATAAGCTCCTGAGCCTGAGCCTCTGTAAGCTTACCAGCCTTAATATCTCTCTCGATATAGATATCAAGGAATGTAGATACACGTCCTACGGACATAGCAGCACCATTCTGTGTCTTGATAGCTGCAAGGTATCCGAAGTATAACCACTGAACAGCTTCCTTCGCGCTTGAAGCTGGCTTAGAAATATCATAGCCGTATGACTGAGCCATAACCTTCATTTCCTGAAGACGTCTGATCTGCTCTGTCAACTCTTCTCTCTGACGAATAACGTCATCGTACATATTACCATCGCCACAGTTAGCCTTATCTTCCTGCTTCCAAGCGATCAGCTGATCAATACCGTAAAGAGCGACTCTTCTGTAATCACCAACGATACGACCACGACCATAAGTATCTGGCAAACCTGTTACGATATGTGTATGACGAGCTGCCATCATCTCTGGTGTATAAGCATCAAATACTGCCTGATTATGTGTCTTGTGATAATCTGTGAAGATCTTGTGGAAGTTCTCGTTTGGCTTGTATCCGTACATCTCGAGTGCTTCCTCTGCCATCTTGATACCACCGTAAGGCATAAATGCTCTCTTAAGTGGCTCGTCTGTCTGAAGACCTACGATCTGCTCAAGATCCTTTGTCTCTGGATCAATGTAACCAGGACCATATGCTGTAATGCTGGATACAACATCTGCGTCCTCCTTCAATACACCACCGTTGTCTCTCTCTGCCTTCTGAAGAGCCTGAAGCTTATCCCAGAGCTTGTTCGTAGCATCTGTTGGTCCTGCAAGGAAGCTCTCGTCTCCATCATAAGGTGTGTAGTTGTTCTGGATGAAGTCTCTTACGTTGCACTCTTCCTTCCAGAGTCTACCTGTGAATGATTCCCATTCCTGGTTCTGTAACATAATAGTTTCTCCTTTCAAATTATTTATATTATGTTTTATATTAGATGTAATATAAACTCTGACTGTATTATACAAAATGTTTCAAATAAAATCAATAATCCTTATTGTTTTTATTGTTTTTCTTTTCGTACATCAACTGTCTATCCGCTCGATTTTAAATACATTCAGCGTATCCACATCCGGACATGCAAAAACAGCGGTGCCCTTCTCCTGTCCCGGTATCTCACCGCCATACCGCAGGATATCCACGTACGGAAATGCAACGTGCATTGCCATCGGACACAGCTTCCCCCGCTCCGTATCAAAATCATAGGAATCACCGATCTTATGACCTCTGTGACATCCCTTTTCACCCTTCTGATCAATCAGTGTGATCCGAATCCTCGGTCTTGCCATCAGTCAAGCACCTCCATACAGGTTTCCAGCGGAATTCCCTTATATTTATCCACGTTATCTGCATTTTTGCCGATCATGCTCTTCACGGCATCCATCGCCTCTGCGGTTGCCGTCTGCAGATCCTTACCGCTCATAAGCTTTCCGGTAAATACGGCGGAGAAAATATCTCCCGTTCCCGGGAAATGTACCGGAATCTCTTCGAAATCAACCTTAAAATATTCTTCCTTCTTGTGGTCGTAACCGACAACCGATCTGCAATCTGTGCCCGCGATCTTCGCACTTGTGATCACAATCGATTTCGCACCGAATGCACGAAGCTTGTCGATCATCGTATGATACTCTTCCTCTGTCATGCCATCTTCCTTATATGGAAACTCGGTCAGATATGCCGCCTCGGTATAGTTCGGTACGATATAGTCCGCAACCGAAATCAGTTCACGCATCAAATCAATCGTCTCCTCTGTGATTCCGTTATAGAGTTTTCCCTCATCTCCCATGATCGGATCTGTGAAGATCGTCACGCCTTTCTCCGCCCGTGCCTTACAGAACTCGATCACAAGCTCGGTCTGCTCCTTCGACACGATAAATCCGGTTGAGATCGCATCGAATTCAAAGCCCAACTGTTCCCAGACAGCGATTGCATTTTTCATGTAATCGGTTGTATCCAGGATGTCGAACTTACCGTAATCAAGTGTGTTCGATACGATTGCCGTCGGCAGGTTAAATACCTCGTATTTCATATGGGAAAGCACCGGAATCATCGCGGATAACGCAACCTTTCCATAGCCAGCCATGTCGTTGATCAAAAGTAATTTCTTGCTCATTTTGTGTCTCCTTTTTCTAACCTTTATGCCAATTCGCATTTCATCATAGCATATTTTCTGTCAGAAAAAAACACAAAAAGTATTAACTGATTTTCTTCCATTTCATGGATGAAAGCAATGGTTTGTAGTACATGCGGCTTGCAATAACAGCCTCACCGTTATCCATCATAATCTTCCCACGGCTGCCTGAAATCGAAGCAATACTTGAGATTCTGTCTGTATTTACAAGCATGGATTTGGATGCCCGGGTAAAATCATACGCATTTACCTTCTCTTCAATCTGGTAAAGGCGATTCTTTATCTCATAAATTTCCTGTTCCGTATAGGCAAACACTTTCTCTCCTACCGCCTCAAAATACAGGATTTCATCCGTTGAAATCCGATATAATTCTCTATGTTCTCCATATCCTGTGATTTTGTTTGCATCGCCCATTTCTTTCACCCGTCTTTATCCTTTCTTCTATCCATGGAAATCTCCCGTCTTCCAATTCACTGCCACATAAGGCACGATCTTCCCATCGATTTTCACATAGACCTGATAGACATCATTTCCGATATATTCGTAATGATCCGGCACCACACCATACTCCTCATACAGCGTCTTCTCAAATTCTTCCTTCCACGAATCATCGGATGGCTCGCCTTCCTGTGACTGGGATTCCGTCGTCTTAGCTTCTGTCGCAGCGGGTTCCGTCTTCCCTGTATTTGAACCTTCTGACTGTAATGTGCTGTCCGGGGTATTGCTCTCCGTAACAGATTCGGTCGTAGTTTCATTTTCGGTGGTTGTCGTAACTTCCGTTGCTGCTTCCGTTGTAGTCACCGTCTCGCTGCTCACCTGGATGATATCGGTCGTATTATTATCACTCACATTGCTGCATCCCGCCAAAGCCACTACCATTGCCGTACATAAAATCCATGCTTTCTTTCTCATAGTTCTTTCCTTCTTTCGGTTGTATTATAACGATTGATATAAAAAGAAAATAGGCTTTTTTTCTATCTAAATGTGTCAATTCTTCAGATATTTTCCGTTTTTCTTTTTATAACCTAAATCATACATCCGGCATGCATCATTTCTGCATCATTCTTGTTACAGATTTATATCTTTTACAAAAAATCTCTGCGATACTGCGACGGTGTACTGCCCTCCGTCTTCTTGAATACCTTGGTAAACACCCGGTAATCGGCATAGCCGCACCGCTCAGAAATCTCCGCAACGGATAACTGTGTCGAGACGAGCAGCTTCTTCGCACACTCCATACGGATTGTCGTCAGATAAGCAAGGAAATTCACACCGATCTCATTCTTGAAGAGCTGGCTGATATACTGTGCGCTCAGATGAAATGTTTCCGCGAGAACATTCAAGCTGATTTCTTCTGCCAGATGCTCCTGCATATACCGTACAATTCCAACAATCGTTGACGCTTCACTGCCGGGTGTCACATCCTTCGTCTGCTTCTCGAATATCGATATCTTCAAATGATCGATCGTGTTCCCGAACTCCTCATAGTCGACCGGTTTCAGGATGTAGTCCGTAATCTGCAACCGCAATGCTTCCCTGCAATAAGAAAAATCATCGTATCCCGATACAACGATAAATGCCATATCCGGGTATTTCAGGCGGCTGGTCTGGATGACCTTCAGGCCGTTCATAATCGGGATATTGATATCCATGATCACGATATCCGGCACCAGACTGTCGATTACCCCAAGCGCCTCGACACCATCCGCTGCCTCGCCCACGACTTCACAGTCATGTGCGCCCCAGTCAAATAATTTCTTGAATCCCTCACGTATCATAATCTCATCGTCGACTAATACGACGCGTAATTTCCTCATGATGCTTCCTCCTTACTAACCGGCAATAGCAACCGCGCTGTCACACCTCCCGCGCTGTTTTCCTCATAGGATAGTCCATATTTTCTGCCGCACAGATATTTGATCCGCTTCTGCACATTCAGGATCCCGATACTGTTTCCATCCAGCTTTGCCTCCTGCTTGTTGTAGTGCAGTAACATCTTGTCAATCTGCGCTTTCATCCCCTCTTCAAATCCGCTGCCACTGTCTTTGATGCAGATCTCCATATCTGCGCCTGCGCGTTTTACGGATATCTCGATTTCGCCCCGGTATCCGCGGTTCTTCATTCCATGCAGCAGACTGTTCTCCACCAGCGGCTGTAAGATAAAGTTCGGTACCTGCACTGCCCCTAAGTCCGGATCGATATCATAATCGCAGAAGAGCTCCGGATACCGGTAACACATCAGCTCCATATATGCTTCCACAAGTTCGAGCTCATCATCGAGCGTGACCATCGAACGGTCGACCTTGACACTCAGCCGAAAGAAATCCACGAGCCGCATCAGAAGCTTCGCAACCTTCTTATCTCCATCCAATTCCGCCTGAATCCGGATCGTATCGAGCGTATTATATAAGAAATGTGGATTGACCTGACTTTTCAGATAGAGCATTGACATCTTCTGTTCCGTAAGCTCCGCACGCAGAGCGTCCGGGTTCTCCAGCGTCAGATAGAACGCGAGCGTCATAAGCGTGATTCCCATTCCGCTGATAAGCCATGTATGATGCAGTCCCTGCAGGAAGCAGATAGTGAACTCGAAGATCAGCGCCATACCGATGGCGAATTTCTTCTTGTTGTTCATCCTCTTCCAGTTCGCAAGCAGCAGCCATGAACAAAGTATGAGATACACCGCCACACTGACATAGCTAACATATGCGTAAAGTCCTGCTGAGTAATTTCCATCCGGTGTCTCGGTGTAAGTAATCGGGAGTATCATCGCCCCGACTTCTGAAATCACAAGAAATATCCGTGCCGGCAGATCCAGTGTCCGCTTCTTTCCGGTCTCTTCCTCCACCAGTATCGCGATGTACTGATAGAAAAAGAACAACACCAATGCCATCGTACCGACAAACAGCCGGTGCAAAACATCGTTCAACACAAGCAGTATGCGATCAAGGTGGTTGACCGTATAAATCGTCGCAGCATCAAACATCAGATGCACGATCACCACGATCAAAAGTGCCGAAAATGTCTTATGTAACGCAGTCTGTCTCCGCCTCGCCGAGAAATAGATTCCTGCCACAAACGCCAGAATCAGTATCAGCGCAATCTCCATTCGAATCATAGATTATTCTCCTTCGCGTTTTTGCTCATTTACAGGAAAGTCACCGGACACCGCCCGGTGACTTCACACGTGTAAACACGTTTCCTGTATCACACAATTAACTACTATTATTTTCACATATTATTATATCGGATAATAGGGGATTTTTATAGGGGAATGTGTCGATTTTATAGGTTGTTCATGTTATAAAAAACTCTCTGAAATCATTTATGATTCCAGAGAGTCATTTTTCATTATGATTCCAAAAGTGCTCTTGCGCGCTTCTGAATAATCTTTGTCATAAGCTTCAATTTTTTACTGTCATAATTCGTTCTTCCCATCTTTTTCACTTCGAATGTTAAAAGCTTTTTTACCTTTTCCCGAATTGATGGTTTCAACACACGCTTCGCTTCCTCCATAAAATCATCATAGACACAAGGAAATAACGTGTCTATATACGCCTGCAATATGTTCTCATTCTCCCAGTTTTCTTCACCCGCCAAATTAAAAAGTGCATTGCCATGATCAAACAATGGCGCCGGTGCTGCAATCTGATTTGTGTGACTGTCCACAAGCACGCCAAAGTTTCCGAAATGGCGATCTGTATTGCAGACAATCGCATCAAATACCAACATCTCATCCAACGCATCCACAAATTCTGCACCTAATGTTCCATAAAACTTACGGACAGCGTCCATGCCACCTTTTTTTATAATATACCCAGCCGGAACATATGCCAGATCTTTGCTTGTAAAAAGCTCACATACAGAGCATACATTTCCCTTCCATACGCTTATTTTATAAGGGATTACCGAAAATCCGGCATGCGCACCAATCTCATACGCATACAATTCGGAATACGGTTCCATTCCAGTATTGGCTGCACCGGAAGTCGCTCCTTTATAGAGATATATTTTATTCTCCATTCTGCGCCAGCATTTCGGCAGCATACCATTCGTCGTAAATTCCGGTGAAGATAAAAACGTTGCCCGCACACTACTGCCATATCCGGTAAATGCCGTCCACGCAAGCAAACGACTGAAACGATTCTCGTACAGGTTGCTGGATGCAAAACTCTGCACCGAATCCTCTTCTGTAATCCAATACGAATCATTCAGAGAAAGGCCTTTACATACCGTAATCACATCCATAGGGCGATTTGCACTAAGTCCATTTTTTGCCAGAAACGCATTCACATATGCCCGGTTCTTCGGTATACAACGATGCCGAATAAAACTTGCAATTCCGTCGTCTGACACTTCCATTCCAAGTGGAAACAGTGCCTTCCGCGATTCATCCATCCATGTTATCTTAAGTACAGGATCTGCCAAGTTCTCAATCACATCAAACTTCAAAAGATCTGTATCGAATAATTTTAAGATATATCCCACACTACGTCCGCCCTTTCATTTTGATAATGCTAGCATATCATAAAATAAAAAGATTTGCTAGCATGGGGCGGAATTCAGGGCGGAATTCAGTTTTGCCTTTAATTCCACAAATAAGATAGCTTGCTTGGCATGACGATTTCTCTTGGAAATAGGTTCCACATAGCTAACAGAGGCATCCATGATTTTTAAATTTCCTTCATCATACAATGGTGCAATCGCGTTACATAAATTAGCCGGCATATTCCCCACATTTTGTCCTCGTTTTGTCAGCAAAGTAAAATTATTAGAGTTGTAAGGATTTTCTTTTTCTCTGACTATTTGTATCAAGTCCCCCGGTTTTAACTTTTCAATCTGCTCTGTCCGACCATCATAACGTGTTCCCATAACTTCAAAACGAAGAATAACATTCCCTGTACCCTCTTCATATATACCTTCTGATTGTTCCAGATACTCCATCATTCCCGGTTCAAAATATGTTGCTTCTACTTTCTTGGATAGTTCATTTCTTTCATGAAGTTTTTCTACTTCATCAAGAAACTGTTTTTTTGCCTGAACCATTATAATTAAAACCCTCCTCTCGCGCATTCTTCATCATATACATTCATGTTGGCATACAGACGATCTAAGATTTTATCATAATACACCTCTGTATCCTGAACTTTATAGATAACATCATATTTATCCGGAACCTTACATCCATACCGATCGGTAAGTTCATCCACAAGATCATATGTATCCATACTTTGATACTTACAAATAATATCTTTTTCAAACATCTTAATCGTTATTGACGCTTTTCCCTTATAAAAAATCAAATTTCCAAACATCATAGCAGCTGAAAAACGTTCATCAGATATTAACAAATTCGCATAAAACCAATCAGAAAATCCCAGCTCATGCAAGTCAGACTGAAAGCCATCCTGTATCAAGGATTGAATACTAAAATATGTTCCATCTGTAATAAAGTTATAAACATTATCACAAAATTCCTGAATCATATTTTTCGTAACACCTGATTGCTCCAATTTTCTAAAATTAATAATCTGATTTTTTTCAAATTCAATTACTGTTAAATCTCGTTTTAATTCCATCAACTTCTGCGAAAACATCTGCACATATGCATATCTTTTTTTATACGCTGTAATATCTATAATATCTTCCCGCGTTAATAAGTCATCAAAATACGCATCAACAGACGAATGGTTTTGAATTGCATATCTTGAATAAACATGGAATCCCATCACCTTCAAATTATACGGATTAATCTCTTCTCTATCTGCCCCTGGAATTAACCTATCATAAATCTGTCGAATCTCATCCATAAAATAGAAATCATCTGTAAGTGCTTCATGTAATAATTCTCGATTTTCAACAGACATGGATTTCTGATCAATCGAATATGTACGTTGATGTAAATACTCTGAAACCGGCTTCAAATAATTAGATTTTATTCCATCCGCATCAAATCCATATTCCTCACTTATTAGATCCGCTAAATCATCCTGAGCTATTGGCGCATTATCAATCAAAATGTCCAATACTGCAGCATCACGATCAAAGTGTCCAAATCTGATATTTGGCGTACGTTCACAGAAAAACTCATGATAACTTCCTTCCGGTATGATTTTCCTTAATAAATTATGTAATTCATACTTATCCCGGATATCATATTTCTTCATAATTTCCGGATAATCTCTCATGAATTTTTCTGTCGACAATTCAATATTCTCATAAGCATCCAGATTTAATGTATCCAAAAGTTCATCATAATCACGTCCATCAATATCATAATATCTTATTTGTTCGTGCTGTTTCCAAAGCAAGTATCTTAAATCACGAATACGATTTTTTCTTGTCCGATACACTGTCTCTGTATAATAGATATCTTCATCATATGGTATTTCTTCCTGTAACAAAAACTGATTATATATCTGGCAAAACTTCCCAAACGATACATCTTCCTGACAAAATTTTCTAATAACAACCTTTTCTAATTCCGCACGCTCCTTTTCAATCCATCTACCATCCACAAAAAGTTTATTTCTATTAAGATAGTTTTTTATTTTCAAACGCATTCCAAGATCAAGTCCCTGTTGATCTTCCCTCGCCGACTGCAACTCTTTCTTTCCCTGTTTTACATCATTTAACTCAAGATATTTCCATACGTATACGGGAATTCCAAGCCATTCCGTTCCATCCTTTTTATCAAAATCATAATTTTCATACAAATATCGATAATAATCCTCATCAAATAAATTGGTACCTTCCCTTGACTTATATATTTTTTTAATTTGGACAATCCCTTTCTTCAGGATTTGACGTACCCGTTCTCTGGTTATCCCTTCTTCTTGTCCAATCTCTTCTAATGTCATAGATTGCAATCGTTTTCTTAAAATATTTTTTGATCTTTCATCAATAACATCACATTGCTCCAAATAATCCGCAAACCGCGCATACACACGGTAACATCGATAATCTACATATTCTAATTTTTTATCAACAATCAGCTGACCTATATTTTTCTTTATTCGCTCTATCGTCACTTGTTCCGGAAGCTTCATCCGTTCTACTATTTCATTCAGACTAAGTCCTTGAAATCCAATATCACGAAACTGATTCCAAATCCTCTGTTGTATTTCTGTGTCATCCCATAACCCAGACACATCACCACTAACGAATGCCAAAATTCTCGCTTCATATTTACTTAGATATTCATTTATTTTATCTATAACTTCTTTTGCCGTTCCAGCTCCCATAGATGGTATATTTTTCAGCTGCGTATATGTCATAAATACTATATCACTAAGATAATAATACCCGCTTATACTCAAGCTATTTTTTGCCCGATTGGAAATATTCATTCCATCAAGCAAAATATCATGCAATTTCACAAAGTCCAATATCACATCATGATATTCAATTTTATCAAGTATATCAAAAACTGACACCTGATTTAATGGTGTCTCCTTAGACTGCATCTGAACAATTGACGCAATAATTTGTTCTTGTTGTTCCGCAATATATCTTGATACATACCGAACAATTTCTAATGCAGATGAGCTGTCCATTCTGGGAATCTGCATCAAATCTTTTTCTGTAAGAAAAGCCACCTGATACAAATACTCATACCCTGAAAATATCAGCAAATTATATGCCCGTACCGATAATAATTCTAATTCGTCGATTTTTATCTTATTATCTCTTAACCACGTTATTACAAATTGCTGGTTGGATTCAACCAAAATCCATTCATCAAAATCTTCCGGAACTTCAATATTCGAATTTGTTTCCAATATTTTATATTCCTGTATTTTCTTACAAATTTCTTCAATTGATTTTTCTCCAATATTTCTAATCTTATGCAAAAATTCTTCGTTTAATTCTATCATCTCCCCAACTGTATATATTTCCACCCTATGTAGTGCATTCACAGAACGATTTGACAAACCTATTTCATCAATTGATAATATTTTTATATTCATAACCCCTACCTCACAAGTTTTTCCCGAAACACATCTACAATTCTTGCAAGTTCATCCAATTCGTCTTTTAATTGCTTTTTCTCTTCCTCTTCCAACCTTCCAAACAGTCTGGAATCCACCTCTGTTAAAAGAGTAATACTTTTTGACACATTTTCTACCGGTTTATTTTTTAATATTATTGACCGGGATTTTTGCAGAGCTCTTTCCATCGATATTTGCAATTCCTCTGCAATCTTCGCATTTTCTTCTGCAAACTTGTCTATATCACTTTTAGAATGAACTTCGCACATATCAAACTTGTCCCGAATCACATTAATCCAATTCATTTGTTCTTCAAAATATGATTCATAGGTGCCATTTTTAACCAGTCCTTTAATATCTCGTATAAATTTTCTCTGGTCAGGTATAACTTTCATCATAGCATTATTAAATGTTATTTTCTTTAGTTGCGCCTTTTCTGATTCATTCAACTTTTTAAGCGGAGCCATCATCTCCTGAAACAAACTATAAACCTGATATTCCCTCGCAATGTGATATTGCTCCGGAAGCTTTATATACTTTAGGAACTCACTAATAATTTCTGCAATTTCAATTCGATTTTTTACATCTGCCGGTTTTTCATTTGTCCCTGTTGCGTATTCGTCCAATGTAAGCAGCTTTGTCTGCACAATATCCCTATATGTACCAATCGCATAATCAATCAAATCATAGTCTACCTTTTTTTCTTCTCCGTGCTGTATTGCAAGTTCCAATAATTTTATCTGTTTCTTGTCTTCCCGGATATCCATATCCATAATTACTGTTTCAAAATAAACAGGTCCTATTTTCTCACGTTGAATTCTTCGCAAACAAGTGTATCTTCGGTTTCCATCCACAATACGCCCATCTGATAAAGTAACTCCCGGCTCACGTTGTCCGACCAACAAAATATTTTTTTGTGTTTTTGATATTGCATCCGGATTGCTTTCATATATAAATGTTTCAATAACATTATTGTATTCTTCTCTCCCTAGCTCAAGCAAAGAATCTTCGCCATTTTCAGCCTGATATCGGGTAATCCAGGTTGCTATTCGATCATTCTGATCATTATAAAAAAGATAGTCTAAGCGAATCCGATACACCGGGTAAATAACTGTTTTCCCTCCATATGTTACCTTCCTTGTCAACGTTGTTTTCTGAACCACATCCGTTCCGACAAGCTGAAGAAGACTATCTTTCATCAATTCACCGCGATTAGATTCTGAAGCCGGTTGCTCTACTCCCTCAAAAATACGCGTCACCGGTCGATAATCATTTGCTCTTTTTCTAACCTCTTCATATATTTTTTCAATTTCTGCCGCATCATCCGAATCCAATTCTTTACATAGCAAACGCATCGTGTCAAGTGCACGTTCTGCTATGGGCTGATCCAAATCCTGCTGACCAATATGAGCGACTTTATTCCTAATCCCCTTAAGTTCTTTTGCCCATGTACGACAGTTCAAAGGTAACTCATCTTGAAAAACTTCTTTCCACCTGCGTTCTAATAAGCGAATACAATTTAAAATATCTAATGAATCTATCAGATATCCATATTCACCATCACTTGGCAAATCATGCTGGTCTGATAATGCCTCTAACACTTCGTCCCACCATGCATTTTTATATTTTTTACTGAATTCCCTTCCAATATAACCAGAAAACGTAACTACCAGTTTTCGAAAACCTCGTTGTACTAACTCATAATTTTCCTGCATCTTCCATTCCTCATCTTTCCTTATGCAAAATCATAATTCTATATGACGATCACTCCATGCTCCAACCAAATCTAATATCCCTTTGTTGCAAATAATACCTTTTAAAATTTCTAATTTTTTTAGTAGTTATATCTACTTCCTCAACATCTGCATAACACTAAAACTGCTACTACTTGAATTAGTTACAAACTCTGTTCTAATTTTCATTGTCTTCTCCTTTATACAATTTTCTTTCCTTTCTGTTGCAAAATACAATTTCCGGCATAAGGGGACATCCTCCCATGCACAACGCTTTTTTATTGCAGTCCGGACAGACATTTTTCATTTTGTCTCTAAAGTTTTTGAATTGTATGCTATTCCAAGCATCTGTTATATCCATTTTTCTTAGAGACACCCCATATATTTTCTGTTGATCAAAGCTACACGGAACCATAATCATATCTGCACCAATATAGCAGCTATATCGGCCTCCCTCGCATGTGTCTAACGATTCCGGAATGATTTTATTACAAAAATTAATTGCTCCCGGCACATTGCAGCTATCCATTCCTACCTTAAACGGATGTTTTTTTTCAATCTGCTCAAAAAAACGCTTTACTCGCGGATCCCCAACAGCCAACATGTTATCTTTCGTTCCCTGCCCTGCGGGCTTATGTAAAAGAAAAATAACTGCATTAATACCTTTCGGGAAATCATCAGTTGATAACCTCTCAATTGCCTCGTTAATACTATTATTTCCCAACACATAATGTATATTTGTTTTAACACCCGCTTCCAACAACATATTTATTGCCTCTATTGTATACTCATTCCTATACCAACTAACAGCAACCGCGCCACAATACTTTTTACACAAGGACGCAATCTGTGTTGTCATTCCATAACCAGAAGTTGTAAAATTAGGAACTAACATATTTTCTCTACTAATCATTAGTAGTTCTTCAAATTGTTCATGTTGGTCTGGATCCCCACGTCCCCCAAGCGCTAATTGATTACATCTACCCTTACACTGTTCCGCAATCCATCGGAAATCTTCTACACTCATATTGGGTTGATTGATATACAAACCATTCTGATAACAGCCTATACCTGCTCTTGCACACAAACCTGTTTTTCCATGAGTGCAATGTCCCATTACACCCACATCAATAAGATGCGGAAAAGACGCCATAAAAGGATCTACCCCTGTATCCTCCCCATTTTCATCTAAAATACCGGTTCTTACATATGCACCTGTTTCCATATCAAACGCTGATTTAAAACGATATTTTTTATCCCTGATTATATATTTCACACATTTACCTCTCTCTTTGCCAAAACTCCAGACGATTAATCACGCACGATTCCCTCTTGCTTTAAATACTTTACGAACGGCATTCCTAACAAACTATTTGCTTTGTTAGATATAGTTTTTAACTTTCCTGCCAGATCCGGATTCTTCTCTTTTAATTCCTTAAATCCAGAATATGGATTTCCTCCACTTCTTTTCTTTAATTCCATAATAAGCTCTTCTACATTTGTCGAAGATGGTCTTCCTCCACCACGCCCATTTTCATTATATTTTATATTATTTTCATATCCGTAAGCCTTCAGGAATTCCCCTTGATTGTTATATCCAAGCCAAAGATATGCCCCAGTAATACTTTGGCTTAGTTTTTTATGATCCAACTGAATACTCCTCTCTATTTTTTTATCCGGATAATATTCTTCTAATCGTCTTAATATACTTTGCACCTTACCCTTGATTATTTCTGGTTCATTTCCCGGTTTATGTAATACATTAGGGCGGATTTCTTTAACCTCATCAGCATCAATCTTCACAAAATCATATGCCAAAAGCATATCGTCAGCAGATAAATATCCTATTTGTTTTGCATACTTTGATAAATTTTCCCGCAGAGTGCCATCCAAACTATCCAAAGAAAATACTTTATGCTCAGGATATAATTCATTCAGGCCATAAATTAATTTATCTACTTTATTTTGCAATTTTGCATCTTGTATTTGTATCCTATCAACTTTCCTTAATCGTTCCTTTCTTCTTATTTCTGCTTTCCGTTCTGCTGTTTCCACCACTATTTTTTTAATTTTTTCTTGTCTGATAGCTGCTATTTCCTCCGAAGTTGCAATTATCCCCTGTTTTTTCAAATAGTCAACAGCTGTATCTCCATACTTTTTTTGAGATACAGAACGTAAAGTATTTAATTCTTCGCGGAATTCCGGATTTTTATCCATCAACTCAACAAATGTTTTCGGTTTTAATTCACTGTTGTTATATTTTTCTTTTAAGGTCTTGATCATTTCTGACGGATCGTATGTATCAATTAATTTTACCTTGTCTCCTAAAACTCCCATTTGAATTAAATAATTTCTGTATGTAATTTCTAATTCATTTTCACATTTCTTTTTTAATTCATTTAATTGCTTAGTGTATTCTACATTTTGAATATCAAATTCTATTGTAGATGTCGGTTTTGTTTTCGTATTGTATTTTTCTTTTATTTTTTCAATTACCTCATCAACAGACAATTCTTTCTCAGCATCCTTTACCATTACTTCAAATGATCCACCAAAATATTCTGAATTAAGATTTATCCAAATCGCAGGTCTAACCGCTATACCATCAACATCTCGAACATCTATCCCAGAAATATATTTTCCCATCACACAACTTCTTTTCGTTGCACTAGCCGGAGTTCTCAACCACCACAGTGCATAATTATTTATGCCATAATTTTTTTTAAACAAGTCATCATTTTGAACTGCCCATTCCGTTAAATATGTTTTTTTCCACCTTTTCCCAACGTTCTCAGCCTCCTGATAATTTAAAAGAAAAATTTTATCTTTCGTATCATTTCCTGGTGAAGTTAAATATTGGGGGTGCCTAACCGCAACCACATCCGATAAAATAATGCTTTCTGCCTCTTCAGAAGAAAATGCAGCATTATAAAATTCTGTGTTCAACCACGAACGAAGAAAGCATTTCTCCCAGCTTGTTTTTCCATCTTTGACATTGTATGGCAAGGTTTCAATTCCTTTTAATGAAAGAAGTTTTGCACCATTCCCCTTTCGCTCCAAAACAACCCATTGTAAAGGTTTAACTACTCCATTTTTTCCTTGTCTATAATTACCAAATTCAACAATCTTTCCTTTTTGAAAATCCATATTCACACTATGCCTACTATCATAAAACATGGTATTAGACATTTTTTTCAAGTTGCTCACTTTCTCGACTGCTTTTTCTATTTTTTCTTCCAACGAAGATGACTGATTAGTAATGCATTCATCTTTCTTTTCTTCTATTGTTTTTTCACAATCTAAGAATCCTCTATCCAGCAGATAGTTATACTGCCGAAATTTTCTTTTTTCAAAATTCAGATTTCCCCAAAATGTTGCATGTAACTTTTTTAAGCTACTTCTGCTACCTGCTTCTTGTAAAAATCTTTTTGTTTCTTCTGCTGTTTTTTCATCAAATTCATCACAAGTCACAAAATACTCTGGTGGATTTATTTTAAAAATCCAGCTCATAGTTACTTCTTCTTTGTCATACTGATTTCTCCAGTGCTCTATCATTTCATTAAATAACTTTTTCTCATCTTCAGATAATTCACTTACATCAAATTTTATTTTATAACCTTCTGCAAATGGGTTATTTCCTTCCTTTGATGTAATTCTCACATCCATTAAAGAATATTCTTCATTTTTCTTTCTACCAGATAATGGTGCGACAGAATCGACACAAGCATCAACATCTTCTAATGCTCTTGCTATTGCTATTAACGAATAGTCCAATTCGCAAAGATACCCTAGCAGCTGATTTTTTTTATTAAAAACGCCTATTTTTACAGGGTCAAATAAATCATCCGTAAATTCATTTTTCAGAATAAGTTTTTCACCTTCTCTGACATTTTCCAATAAACTTACCTGTTCTTTATCACTACTTTCTTCCAACGGAACAATTATTGGTAAATCTTCAACACGCAAAAACTCCCCATCATCATATCCATCCTGACGTGTTGCCAAAAATCCGTCACAAAATTCCAGATTTCCTCCTGATCCTTCACTTTCAAATTCCTCTCCAAAAATTTCGCAGGTATACTCTTCTGTATCAAGATTATATCTATAAATTCTCTCATACTCTTCATAATTTAGTTCATTTCCCGAAATTGTAATTTTTTCAATTTCGCTCATTTCTTTTATTGACTCAAGTTGCTGTATAAAATTTGTATCAACAAATTTCTTTCTATTACAGTCATCAAAGCGCTCCTCGACTTTTACGCTATCATTTAACAGCGTAATCATTTCCTCAACATTCTTACAGAGACCAAGTTGTCTTGGACTCGCACACACATATAAATCTCTTCCATCCTCCCCTCCTACTTCACAACGCCTCAACACCCTGCCATCCTTCAAAGTAAAAGAAATTTCAACAACAAAAGAACTACTACTTGAATTTGTCACAAAATCCGTTCTAATTTTCATAATAAATCTCTCCCGTACAATTATATTTCACTAAATAAAAGCATATAATAATTTTCATGTTCCCAAATACGAGTAATGGGGAACCCACATTCCTCGCAAATACCACTATCCATTTTTCCACCACATCTTGGACAACTCATTGCTTTTCGCCTCCCATATCCTTCACTATATTTATAACTCTGAATCCCACTCCGGATTAATCTTAAATTTAATCCTCTTTCCATCTGCAAAACGAATGAGCGGATATATCTTTCCCGGTTCTCGTTTTTCCATATCCGCCGAACCAGCAAGCTGCGACATGAGAGCAACTGCTTTATTTATAGAGATATCAAGTTCTTTGGCCACTTCAGTACACATCATCGGTTCACCGCTCTCCAAAAGTTCTATTATCTCTAACTTTATTTCGTAATTAGGATCCTCTTTTATTTTTCGTTCTTTTTTTTCTTTTTCTTCTTCTCTTTGCTTTCTTTCTTCAACCACCATTGGACTTTCTGGCACTTGATACTTTTCATCCAGATACGCGGAAAGGCCATTTACTTTCCGGGTGTATTCTTCATCAGCATTTTTTATTTCCTTTTCATATTCCTTTTCAATTGTTATAAGGACATGTTCTTTTTCCTGCAATTCTCTTGTCAATTGTTCAATAGAATTTTGCAATTCTTTTCTTCTGTGAAACTTTAACACTCCCAATTGTCCAAGTTCTATAGTATCCAAAGATAAACGGTTCTTCAAATCCTGAATCATGCCGTTTGTGCTATCCAGTTGTGTTGTTCGAACTTCCTCTGCATGTTGCTTTCTAATTTTGGCCACATCTTCATATGATGCTATTTTCTCTATACGATTTGCTTCGCGATCTTTCTTTATTTTCTCAACCTCTTCCGTCCACGCGGCTACTTCTTTTTCCATTCTGGCTTTCTTTTCAGCAGCTTCTTTTTCCAAAGCAGTTTTTCTTTTCGCTTCCTCTATTTCTCTCTTTTTTTGAAGTTCCCTTGTCTTTTTCTCTTCCTCAGAACGAAGTATCTTCTCCCATTCTTTTTCTATTTCTTTTACTCTGTCTGGAACATCCACCTTAACCACACGATTATCGATTGTTACTTTTGCTAGCTCATCATCCTTCTTTAATTCCAACAATTTTTTTAGAATTTTTATAAAAGTATCCCCCGTTATCTCCGCTTGCTGTATTCTTTGCACGAAATCATTTGCCTTTTCTGCATAAAACTCCCGTACCTTCATTCCTTCCAATAGAACTTCTTTTGTCGTTTCCTTTACATTTTGTTTTCCGACTCCAACCCCACTTTCAAACTCATACTTTACAACATGCATTTTTCCTAACATTGCTACACGATATTCCTCATGCGCTTGTTGTACAGCAGTTTCAAATTTTTTCAGGCTTTTCCCTTTCATAACCTCATCAAAACAATCATCATCTTCAAATTTTACTGTTGGAACAGTCACTGAACATTTATTAGATTGCATTGTATGTAACCATTCAATAATTGACTGCTCTAACTGTTTTTTTCTATCTTCATCAAAATCATCTACATCGCTAACGCCTGTCCTCACGCCCAAGATTTGGATCTTTCCATTTGCCAATACCGTGCAATGATAATCAACTGTATCAAATAACGCATCTTGAACAAGTATATATGCATAAGAATTATCCCAAGCTGTATAAAATACTCTTGAAGCAACACCCATAGATTTCAAATAGTCTTTAGCACCATTAGACGCTACAATTGCTGCAATACCCAATTTTGCAAGCGGATGGTACATATCTGAAACTCCTATATTTCCTACGCTTTTCATAAGACCTGGCAAAATACGCACCGTCGCACATTCAGGATTTTCTTTGTCTTTGATAGGTACCAATTCAAATGGTCTTTTTTTGTGTGTTGTAGGTATCATCTCTTCTGAATTTATTTTCATAAATCCATCCGGAATTCCTATCGTCCATTCATTCAAGTTCACTGTATTTCCTTGTGTAAACGTCCATTGATACATAGCATTTTCTACTTTTTCCATGTCTGTACTCATATTTTTATCTCTTTTTGTATCAATTGACACATCTGTCTTTCCAGCCAATTTATTAATAGTATCCGTTATAAATTTTACATATTTTTCATCTTGTTCCTCACCATCCACAGACTCATCATATTCTCCTTCGTGTCCGACGAATTCTGTCTTGTTCCAGTCAAATCGATTTTGTTTCTTAGAGTTGAATTTTATTTTTCTCTTTTTTATAATTTCTCCATTTTTATAATGGTCAAACTGATCAAACCCAGATTCCTCAGACCAATAATGTACCAATATTTCACATTCAAATGCTTCAGACTTTGCTCTTAATGAATATTGGTAATAATCAGAAGCTTTTTCCTGAATTAATGTTTCATCAAAAGAATCAACATCCACCTTTGACAATACATCTCTCACTTTAAAATTAACGGACCACTTACAGTTGCCTGCAAACATAAGCTCTGTTAATTCATTCTTCTGATTCTTAGTCTCTATCTGGTTATAATCCATATATGGCATTGATTCAAACACCATTAAACATGCCTTTTCACTTCCAATTACTTTTACTTCATAAATACAATAATTTGCCATGTTTTTCCCCTCCGCAAAGAAATGATTTTATCGATTACATATTGTCTAAATAGTCATATATATCCTGGTATGGTTGCCTTTGTTGCGAATCATATTTGTAACCTTCAATTTCCTCTTGAGCCGCTTTTTTCAAAATCTTAATATAGAAATTTTTCTCATTTTCATCACCATTAAAAATTTCTGATTCGTCTAACACATGCTTGTGGTATGATAGACAATATAAAACATCATATAAATTAGAGTAATAATACTCATCGCTATTTCTACTCATATATTCTTCTTTCTGTTCCTTCATGTATTCATCAAACAATCTCACTTCTGTTTCCTTAATTTCTTTAGTCTCCTTATACTCCTTTCCCTGAACTCCCCCATATTCATTCAAAACAACCGTTGCTTCAAGCCACTGTGAAACAGCATCGTTATAATCTCCATTTTTATAAGCTTCCTGCATTACTGAATAATACTGCTCTATTTCATCTTGTTCAGTCATGACATACTGGCTGTCTGTAGTTGAGTTTATTTTTTTATTTCTAACTTTCCAAATTATACCAATAGCAAGAGCACCTAACATGATTGCAATTGTACCAATTACAATGATTTTCTTTGTTTTCCTATTTCGTGTTTCTATTTCATTTCTAAGATTTTTTACAGATTCTGAATCATTATTTTTTGCATTTCCCAGCAGCTTCTCTACTGCATGCACCAAATCCTGGATGGCTCCAATTTTGTCCATGTCCTGAGCCTGAAATCTTGATAATTCTTCTGGTAAATCATATGGCGACATTTTCTTGTAGACCGGAATTATGGTTTTTGAATCATCCTCATGCATAAATCCAATATATCTTGACCACTCATTTTTTACCCAAACAGCCTGACAATGTTCGTTGCTAGTAGTCACAACTATCATAACTGGTGCGCTCACCAATGCAGAATAAATATATGGCTCATAATCTTTACCCAGCTTTTCTTCTAACGATATCCTTGAAAAAAATACTCGATAGTTTCTTTTTACCAATTCATCATAAATTGATTGAGCCAATACGCTATCTTCTGTTCGTTCATTTGTAATATCATCTGTCTCTTTGTAACATATAAAAATATCGTACGGTTCTTCCTTTGCTCCGATACCTGCTATTCTTTTAGAAATATTATCTATTATCTCCGCTTCTTCTTGATACCAGACTACATTTTCTTTTTCCGCATATTTACAGGCCATTTGAAAATTAACGCATTTTTTTATGGACTCTAAATGTGCCCTATGACATGTCGGTTTCCTCCTATGTGTTTCCGGGTCTTCTACATATTCAATTCCATACTCTGATAGAACCATTCCCCAATATGCTTCAGCCTCTGTTTCATCCTCATCCGCAATAACCTTAAACGACTCATACGCCTTATCAAATTCACAATTAATTCTATATTGATTTGCACGATCAAACATACGTGCTTTTCTTTCAGAGTCTATATTCGGAATAGTCATTGTTGTTCCACAATATTCGCACTCAGCTAAATACTCACCCGGTGAAACAGTAAGATTACCTCCACATATTTTGCATTTAAATGTTATCATCTGTGCCATAATTCATTGCTCTCCCATTCTTAAATTTTTCTCATTTTTTTCAATCACTTACTCATCGCACACATTTGATTTCTCTCATTCAGGCGATTTTTCAGGTTTACACATAGCATTAGAACATTGCTTACATCCCCTTCCAATACTGCATTTTGCAGTTCCTCTAACTGCATCTTCATATCCTCTTCCATTTCCTTTGTCTGTTCGGATGATACCGGATCACTGTACTTGAATTCATCCGCTATATCCTGCAGTGTTTTCTTTGCATTTTCATCCTGGCAGAGTCCTACCAGAGACGCTGACAACGATTGGAGTCTGCGCATATTGGTTACATCTTTTTCCAGCTTTACATCCTGTCGCACGATTTCATCCCGCATGATATCTGCAGCGATGCATCCAACGAGAGCAAACGCTAACATGACTATATTCACAAGGACTGCCACCCATGGTAAAAGGAATTTTGCTGTTGCCATCTCCAATATGCTGAATAACATTTGTGCACCCAGATAAATCACGCCAATACGTGCGATTGGGAATCCGTAAAACTTACTCTTTACATCCTCTCCCTGCGCAAAAGAAATTTTGAAAATATATAATTGGAACGCAATCGCTATTATTCCAAATACATACCCAAGCCAGAATCCTGCCTTCTTAGAAAAAGGTACTGCAAATGCAACTACAGTAAATACTACAAATATAATTCCAAGGACGATGTATCCTCTCTGATCTTTTTTGTTCATACCTATTCACCCCGCTTCTTTCCACAGTTATTACAGAAGTTACCTGTATTTCCTGTCTGTCCACATGTGCAATCCCAGCTTGTTTCTGCTTCCGTTTTTTTTGCTCCACAATTACTACAGAATTTACCGGTATTTCCTGTCTTCCCACATGCACAATCCCATGTGTCCGGTTGTTCTGCCTGCGGTTTCTTCGCCCCACAGTTGCTGCAAAAGTTTCCTGTATTCCCTGTCTGTCCGCATGTACAATCCCACGTATTTCTTGACAAGAAAGCTGCCTGATTATCAGCATCTGCCTGTGTGATCGTCTGGTTGGTTACACCTCCCTGCATCATAGATGGATTTGCAAAGCCCTGCATCATCCCTCCAATCTGTGGAGCAATCGCACTTGCCGCAGCCATACCAACACCTAAACCAAGCATGTCTCCCAACACGCCACTTCCACCGCCGGCAGAAATAGCCGGTCCCATGTTGCCGATGCCTTCGGCATATGCTTTCTGAACATCTGCCTGAAGTACATCCTTCTGCGAATAGCCTTTTGCCTTCATGATTTCAGCTTCCGTCAATCCTGCCATCCGTTGTGCCTGTGCTTCTGCCTGCGCTTCGATTACGCGGCGTTCTGCCGCTCTTTTTGCAATTTCTGTCTCTGTTGTCTGACGCTGCAATTCTGCTTCTCGTCGTGCTACCTCGATTGCGGCTTTGCTCTGCTCCTGTGCAGTCCGATATTGTGTTTCGCTCTGTGCTTGTGCAGTTTTCACAGTTGCTTCTGCCTGAATGACCCGTGTCTGAAGTGTGATTGTATGCAATTCCCGAATACGCTTGAAATTCGGATCATCCTCCGGCAGAACAACACTGGTCACATAAAACTGCGGTATCGTCAAACCATATTCCTCGAATCCCGGAAGGATTTTTTCTCGCAGATTATCCGATATCAAATCCAGCTTCTCATCGATTTCCAGAATATCAATCGCTTCATTCTTGATAACAGAAGAAAGATTGGTCTTGACCGCATTTGCAATCAGCGGACGGAAGGACGCCTGCAGGGACTTCGTAAATCCCGGTCCTTCTTCCCACGAAATACCTTTCATAGTGCCTATTAATTTCAACAATAATTTTCTGGAGTTTGACACCTGAATATTCATCTCACCAGAAGCACCAAGTGCAAGCGGCGTTCCTGTTAACGGATCAATGAACCGAACCTTATCCGGGGTTCCCCATTTGATAGACATCTGGACGGTCTTGTTGATGAAATAAACCTCGGAATGAAATGTCCCCTGTGTGTCAGTCGGTAACGAATACACTTTCTCCAAAAGTGGAAGCTGCTGTGTCTCCAACGTATAACGCCCGGGCCCGAACAGATCGAGAGCCTGCCCATCCTTAAAGAAGATTGCCTCCTGACTCTCATGTACAATCAACTGGGAACCGAAATTAAAATCTTCGATTGGATGCTTCCAGATAAATGTGTTATTATCGCCCTCGTATTTTATGATACTTGCCAGTCCATCTGTCTTGATTTTCTCTGCCATCACGCGCTCCTGCACGTTATTCTCATAATCACAAACCGGGCAGACATAGGTCGATGCATTCCTTGCTGTGATAAGGCGAATGCCACATTGTTCACATGCGAACTCCTCAACTGTATCATTTACCGTATTAATTTTTTGTCTACATACTGGGCAAACTGCTCTTTTTCCTTTTGATTGATCAAATACAACCTGATTACCACAATGTGAACATTTTGTCGTCATCATTCTGTCCGTATGAACATTAATTCTATATCCGCATGTGCACTTTATTTTCTTTTTAGCAAATAACTTTGTACTTGCTTCTACACTTTTTCCACAGTTTGGACATGCTATCGCAAATTTTGACATACCCCAATACCTCTCCTTTATTATTTTTCTATTATCTCTGTATTTTTTAATGCGAAGTCTAAAAACATAGTTACAATCTCGTTCCGTGTTCTGCCGGACTCCTTTGCTACAAAATCAATATCCTGTAACATATCTTTTGGTATGCGCGCAGACATCACGACCGAGTCCTCTCTATATCTTTTCGCCTCGATTCTTAAAACTTTTTCCGCCATGTTCATCACCCTTTTTCATAATGTATACTTAATGGCACCTAAAATTACAATTGTATTCTAGCATATGCATCTATATTTATCAACATAATTACACAATTTATGACAAGATTTTGATAAATCGAAATGCATAATGTAACAATTTTTTCCAGATTCAAAAATACCAAAAAGTATACTTTATGGCACTTTTATTTTGTCCCCATATACTCTTTCGCCCGCCGGTAGAACGTCGTCCTGCTGATAGGATACCTTTGTAGAATATCATTCAACGTCAATTCCTGTCGTTTCCATGCATATACAATATCCACAAAATCATCCGGAAGTACGATTTTAGGTCTGCCAAACTGCACACCTCTCGCTTTTGCCGCTGCAATCCCTTCCGCCTGCCTTTTCCGTATATTCGCTCTCTCATTTTCCGCAACAAATGAAAGTATCTGCAATACCAGCTCTGCAACAAAGGTTCCCATCAGGTCTTTCTTGTTTCGCGTATCTAAGAGCGGCATATCCAACACACAGATATCCACCTGTTTATCATGAATCAGCATTCTCCATTGTTCCTGAATCTCCGTGTAATTCCGCCCCAACCGATCAATACTCACTATGTACAACAGATCGCCACGCTTTAATCGCTTTATCAGCCTTTTATAATTGGGACGATTAAAATCTTTCCCCGATAATTTATCTACAAATATCCGCTTTGTTTCCACGCCTGCGTTCTTTAACGCAATCAACTGCCTGTCCAAATTCTGATCTGTCGCCGAGACCCGGATGTATCCATATTGCATGTATGTATCCTCCTGTTTTTTCTTTAAGAATACAAAAAAACTCCCTGAAGTCGTACAAAACTTCAAGGAGTTATCTTTAATACATATATTAAATTCTGTAACTATTGCTACTCAACATAGAAAACTATTTCATTCTTCCCTGTGCAGCTTTTTTCTTATCTCGAATTATTCGTTTCCCTTGTTGTATCTCTTTTAACATTTTATTTGCTTCTGCATCTAATTCAGTAACGGACATTTTCCGATACTGTTCTGGAATTACAAATTCATCATTTTCCATTATCATAATCCATTACCTACTACAGAATAAAAATCTCTAAAACAAAAACCGTAACCATCCAAGCAGATATCGTACAACAAATACTCTACGGCGGCGTTTCGGTGTGAATGCGATTGGCTCCACATGATATGGATTCGCATACTGTCCGTCAGCAAGCACCTGTCTTGCGCCCTGTTCATATTTCATCATGGCTGATTCCAACTGAGCGTTGATCTCCTTGCTTCGGATTACAAGCATCAGCTCTGTATCCAAGTAGACACTGCGCATATCCATATTGAAAGAACCAATGATGGATATATCATCATCGATCAAAATACTCTTTCCATGATATGAATATCCGCCTTCATACTCCCAGATTGTGACTCCGGTACTACTGATTTTGTCACGGTTCTTCTGATAATCTGCGGAACCAAACGGGTTGCCGTTATTCGCGACAGAGTTTGTCATAACGGTAAATTCCGGTACATTTGCGGCAACGTCCGCCCATGTGTCATACATCATATCATTGCAAATGATGTACGGTGTGTGGATCTTCACACGTTTCTTCGCCTGCTTCATCAGGACACCCATCTCATACCATGCTGTCGGCTCCTTCGCCCCGGTATGGATTGGATTCGAGATCAACATGATCTTGTCAGTTACAACCGTATCTTTCTCAAAGTCCGTGTCTGTGATTGTATCTTTTTGTGCATCGTAATAATTGGCAAATGCCGTCTGCACATCTTCCTTTGCCTGCTTGACAGATTTCCGGTCGGCAAGCTTCTCTTTGTCATGGAAATATTTACAATCCTTCTGGCTCCAGATCGTCTCAAAATAAGCAAGCAGCTGGTTCACGGAGCTATCCGCCTGCGGATTCTCGCAGATGACCAGCACATCGCGGTCGTAATTTTTATGTCCCGGAAATTCACCCAAGAAATAATTGTATGTATTTCGTCCGCCAAGGATATATGTCTTCCCATCTGCGATCAGATATTTGTCATGCATGCGCCCCATCATCTCCCAAGGTTTTAACGGATTCGCACGGTTATACACCTTGATCTCGATATTCGGATGCGACGACATCGCATAGAAATGTGCATTTCCTTCCATCGCCGTCCAGCTCTCGAATCCATCTACTAAGATACGGATGTGCACATTCCGCTCCGCTGCCCGAAGCAAAGCGCCCATCATGATCTGTCCGCTGTCATCATCGTGAAATGCGAACGTGGATAAGACGATTTCTTCCTTCGCCTGTTCAATCAGGCGGACACGCTGCAATAACGCATTACCATTTTCTTCAATAATACAGGCGCGTTCTTCAACTGTTGCATCCGTATAGATATCTTCGGGATGCAGGCTCTGCTTCGTCTCTTCCGAGAGCTCCGGCTGCTTCTTGTATGCAGCAAATATTCCAATCATTTCATATAGCAGAATGATCACGATTGCGCCAACGACGCAACCGATCACTCTAAGCACTCGATGTTTCCTCATTGATTATCTGTTTTTCGCCTTTGTCTTGATCTCTTCCTCAATCTTCGCAACAAATTCATCCAGACCAACAACAGTTGTATCTGCCTGACCATGCAGTCTGTAAGATACCGTGTTATTCTCTACCTCATTGAATCCAAGAACCAGAAGATATGGAACCTTCTCCACCTGACCTTCACGCATACGGTAGCCAAGCTTCTCTGCTCTGTCGTCTAACTCGACACGAACATTCTTTGCATCCAGTGCATCCACAACCTTATGTGCATATGCCATCAGTTCTTCGTTGTCTGTCTTAACCGGCATAACCTTTACCTGAACCGGCGCTAACCATGTTGGAAGGTTACCCTTTGTCTCCTCCAGAATGTATGCCATGAAACGATCCAGAGAACCGAGGATTGCTCTGTGCAATACAACCGGTGTCTTCTTCTCGCCGTCCTTGTCAATATAAGTAAGCTGGAACTTCGCTGGCAGGCAGAAGTCAAGCTGGCAGGTAGAAAGTGTATATTCATTTCCGACAGCCGGCTTTACATTTACATCAAGCTTCGGTCCGTAGAAAGCAGCCTCACCGATCTCCTCTGTATACTCGATACCAAGGTCGTTCAATACCTTACGAAGTGCATCTTCAGCTGTGTTCCACATCTCGTCATCATCATGGTATTTTACCTTGTTCTCCGGATCACGCAGTGACAGGACGCAGCGGTAATCTGTGATACCGAAATCCTTATAGGTGCTGAAGATCAGGTCAACAACCTTTGAGAATTCATCCTCGATCTGCTCCGGTGTCACGAACAAATGCGCATCGTTCTGACAGAAGTGTCTGCCTCGCTCGATACCCTTCAAAGTACCACTCGCCTCGAAACGGAAGTCGTGTGCGATCTCACCAATACGGATTGGGAGGTCTTTATAAGAATGCATACGGTTTGCATAAATCATCATATGATGTGGGCAGTTCATCGGACGAAGAACGAAAGACTCACCCTCTACGTCCATGGCCGGGAACATGTTTTCCTTGTAGTGATCCCAGTGACCGGATGTTTTGTACAGATTTACCGTACCAACACATGGTGTCATAACGTGCAGGTAACCAAGCTTACGCTCCTTGTCCTTGATGTAGTTCTCCAGCTCCTGCCAGATTGTATAGCCCTTTGGAAGGAACATCGGAAGTCCACGTCCAACGAGATCGTCTACCATGAACAACTGCATGTCCTTACCAATCTTTCTGTGGTCTCTCTCCTTTGCCTCTTCGAGAAGCTTCAGATGTGCCTCCAGCTCTTCTGCTGTCGGGAAGCAGACACCATAGATTCTCTGCAATACCTTGTTGTTACTGTCGCCCTTCCAATAAGCGCCAGAGTGACGGAGCAGCTTGAAGTTACGGCAGAGCTTTACATTATCTACGTGAGGTCCACGGCAGAGGTCTGTAAAGTCGCCCTGCTCATAGCAGGAAATCGTTCCATCTTCCAGATTGGAGATCAGATCCAGCTTGTACTCATCATCCTTGAACATCTCCATTGCTTCTTCTTTGGAGATCTCCTTGCGGATGATCTTCTTGCCGGACTTTGCAACCTTCTTCATTTCCTTCTCGATTGCTGCGATATCCTCATCGCGGATTACGTCATCGCCGAGGTCTACGTCATAGTAGAAGCCTTCTGCAACAACCGGTCCTACCCAGAATTTTGCCTGTGGGTACAGGTGCTTGATTGCCTGCGCCATCAAATGTGCACAAGAGTGGTTCAATGTTTTTAACTGCTCGTCTTCTTTGAAATTTACCATTTTCGTTCTCCTTTTTCTTATTACATTGTGTAGGTTTTGTCCATCATACAGTAATTTGTGTATATTTATGTCTGTATCAAATTCTAGTAATATAAATATGTTTGGAACTTAGAAGTTCTTGATGTTCTGTTGCCCCACAGCAATGTTTGAACACGATGTTCAAACAAGCCGCCACTGAGCCATGGACGGCGAATTGGCGGCGGTTGCGTACATTAACAACACATATATCAGAACATCTAGTACTTCTTAGTTTCAATACATCTTATATTACTAGAATCTGATACAACATATATGCACAAATTACGTCATGATTTACAACGCCTATAAATCACCAACAAAAAAGCACCTTGAGATACAATGCCTTAACCTTGTACCTAAGGGTGCTTTCACACGGTTCCACCTTAGTGTTTCACTTCATTTGGCTTTAACGCATGCCTTACGGTGACGCTTCAACAACCGGGTGTCCGGTCATCTTCTACGCACAGCTCGGGAATGGTTTTCATACATTTCTTCCATAAACGGCTTCCAGCTTATGTCGTTCTCTCTGGATGGTGCCCATGCACTACTCTTTCCGTCAATGCTTTTTCCTATATACATGGGTATTATACCACAGGATTTTTGTTTGACAACCCGATTTTTGAATAAATTTTGATTCTCCGGTTCATACTTTCGTAAGAATCTATTTTCAAAGGAGTACAATCATGTCAGAAATGTTTTGTTTTCAATGTCAGCAGACCGCAGGCAACAAAGCCTGTGTGACAACCGGTGTCTGTGGCAAACAGCCAGAAACCTCTAATCTGCAAGACGAGCTCGTATGCGAGCTGATCCAGCTGGCCGAGGCAGCTACGAAGGAGCAGAATTTCACGTCCGAATCCTGCCGTCTGATCATCGACGGACTTTTCACAACCTTGACCAATGTGAATTTTGATAACGATGCGATCCGGGATTTTATCCATCGTGTCATTGCGGAGCGGGAACGCATCGGTTCCACACCTGTTCCGGTTATCTCTCTGTGGGATGGTGCAAACGATATCGTATCGCTTCGCTCCACCCTGCTCTTCGGACTGAAGGGTATGTCCGCCTACGCGCATCACGCCCGCAACTTAAGCTATGAGAACGAGGACGTCAACCGATGGTTTTACAAGGGCTTATGCGAGGTCAATCGGGAACACACTGTGGAAGAATGGATTACCCTGATCATGGAATTTGGGCAGATTAATTTCAAATGTATGGAATTGCTTGATACGGCAAATACAAAATCCTTCGGCACTCCGGAGCCGCGACGCGTACACACTGACATCCGGAAGGGACCATTTATCGTCGTGTCCGGTCATGACCTAAAAGATATGGCAGAACTGCTCGCGCAGACAGAAGGAACCGGTGTCAATGTCTACACACACTGCGAGATGCTTCCGGCACATGGCTATCCGGAGCTTGCGAAATATAAACAGCTTGCCGGGAATTTCGGAACCAGCTGGCAGAGTCAGCAGACGGAATTCGAGAATATCCCTGCCCCTGTGCTTTTCACGACAAACTGTCTGATGCCGCCGCGTCCAAGCTACGCTGACCGCATTTACACGACATCCGTTGTCGGTTATGCCGGAATGAAGCACATCACCGGAGATAAAGACGGACACAAGGATTTCAGCGAATTGATTGCACACGCCAAACGCTTAGGCGGTTATGAGCACGACCACAGCATGAGCGGTATTAACGGCGGTCATATTGTAACGACCGGTTTTGCACATGGTGCAGTTTTATCCCACGCAGACAAAATCATAGCCGCCATCAAGAGTGGTGCGATCAAACACATCTTTCTTGTCGGCGGCTGTGACGGTGCCCATCCGGGACGAAATTATTATACAGAATTTGTAAAGCAGACACCGATGGATTCCCTCGTCCTGACACTCGCCTGCGGCAAATACCGTTTTAACGATATCGATCTTGGGGAAATTGACGGGATTCCACGTATCTTAGACATGGGGCAATGCAACGACTCTTACAGTGCCATCAAGGTTGCCCTCGCACTTGCAGATGCATTTTCGTGCAGCATCAACGAGCTTCCGCTTACCCTCGTCTTATCGTGGTACGAACAGAAGGCTGTCTGCATCCTGCTCACCCTGCTTTCGCTCGGTGTCAAAAAGATATACCTTGGCCCGACGCTCCCGGCATTCATGTCCGAGACCGTTGTCAAATTCTTAGTTGATACCTACCAGCTCCAGCCACTTACAGCGCCGGAGCAGGATATGGATACGATTTTCGGCAGAGGTTAGATTGCCGGATTACTCTACCCCTTTTAATACTTCGATCATGTCAAGCTTCTTGATCCGCTTTGCGAACAGGAAGCTGACAAGAACGGAGATGATCAGCACAAAGATACCGGATAAAATATAATCCATCGCCGGAACCTTCAGCATGTAGTCGTAGTTTTCCCCGTTGCTGTTTATCATCGCATTTAATGTCAGATTTCCGAGCGGTGCGCCAAGCAGGATGCCGATGATTGACAGCCAGAAGTTCTGTCTGGAAAGCATGCCGCGAATCTTCGCAGACTGCATGCCAAGCACCTTCAATGTCGCAAACTCCTTGATACGCTCGTTAAAGGAGAGCGAACCGGAATTATACAATACCGTTACAACCAGCACGGCGGAGAATATGATCATGGCAAAAATCATAATACTCATCACTTCCATGCCCTTCTCATAGGCAGCTTTCATTTCCGATTTACTGTTCACACCGCTTACATAAGCGAGTGTTTTTTTGCTCTCGGCGGCTTTGTTGTCCGTCATAAGCAAGGTCGGTGTATAGGAAGCTCCGGTCTTCTCATAGTCCTCTCTCAAAAACGCGATTCCCTGCGTCTCAGAGCTTCGGTAGATGGCGCCAACCTTCGCTTCATACCATGTATTCTTGCTGTACAGATGCCAGTAAATCGTGTCACCGACCCGGATATCCATCGTCTCTGAAAGCTTACGGCTGACACTGACCGTCCCCGGTTTCACCGATGTGATCTTATTGTTCACATCGAGGATATTGTACAGACCTTTGCCCTCAAGTACGGTAATGGTCTGTTTCTTCTTCTCGTCTGTCGTCGGATTTTTCACCTTCGATACCTCGATCTGATCGACCATGACAAGTTCCCCTCCAAGTTCCTGCTGCATCGCATCCACCTCCGTCTTGGAGGCATCCGCCGAAAGCTTCACCTGATATTCAGAGACGGTTGATTTCTCAAACATCAAATCTTCCATCTGCGGCACAAGCTCGTTGCAGCCGACACCATACAGCATCAAAAGCATACCAACCGCGGTTCCAACAATCGACATGAAAGCACGCAGCTTCGAACGTGAGACGTCCCGCAGATTGTACTGTGCCTGAAAAGACAATTTGTCCCAAAACGGCAGGTGTTCAAACAGGCATCGTTTTCCCTGCTTCGGCGGTGCCGGACGAAGTGCCTCCGCCGGACGGATCTTCAAAAGCTTCTTACAGCTTAAAAAATCTGCCAGTACACACGCTGCAACGATTGCAACCCCGACGATCAGATAGATCGGATGGAAGATGGAATGCAGCCCCGGCACAATATAATAGGTTTCAAACAGACCAATCAGCCAAGGGCATGCCCAGAATACGCCCAACAGGATTCCCACGATCACACCAAGCAGAGAAATGAATAAGCTGAAGCTAAGGTAATGAAACAAAATCTTCCTCTTCTTCATACCGAGCGCATTCATCGTTCCGATCTCTGTCCGCTGTCTGTCCACCATACGTTTCATGGAGGTTGCGATCACAAGGATTGCAATTCCTACAAAGATGATCATAAACGCATAGGAAAATGTCTGGTGCTGCTCCAGCTCACTGTCAAGTCGTGCCAGCCCCGGTACGGATTTCCGGTCGATCATCGCAGAATATTTGTGGTTGATGGCTTCCGCGATCGCACTCTCATGTGCCAGCGCCTTTCCATCGGTCGTCTGAATGATCATCTGTGTATACGGCATCATCTTCACAAGCTTCTCGTCGCTCATCTTCTCAACCAGTGTCAGAAGCATATCCTGCGACAGATCATCCACATTCATGCCATATTCGTCCAGCTTATCGAGCACTGTCTGATAGGTATCTGCGTGCTTCCTGATATCCGCCGCCGTAATCTTCTCCTGCTTGATCAGGTGTGTCATATACTCCCGGATTGGAAACGCATCGTAGGACATATATGCCATCGTGATGTTCTCCAGAAACATGTCCGCATCTCCGTCCGCCTGTCTGTATTCATATTCTACGGACTCGACCAGTCCGCGGATTGTCTTTGTAAATGTCACACCATTGTATTCGATCGTAAATGCATCGCCAACATGCAGATTCCGTTTTTCGGCAAATGCATTCGCAATCCAGACACCATCCGTATCGTCCGGGTTGAAATCCTCTCCTTCGATCAGATATGGTGTGTTCACTTCATTTTCTTTCATCAGGAACAAATCCACCTGTGCCCCATACTGCTCGGGCGCACTCGCAGTCACCTGCATGCGAAGCTGTGCCTGCTTTACAAAATCCAGATTGCGGACTGTCTCCAAATCCTCACTGGAAAATCCTTCGCCGTACATCCAGATATCCGATAGATTGCAGGCATCATGATATTTGCTCCGCGCGGCATTCTGGGAGACAACGTGTCCTTCCATCATGATAAACATCATCATCGCGATGACGGCAAGAACAAACACAGAGAAGAAGGAACCGAAGTTCGATTTGAGTTCCCGCAACATCTTTCGAAACAGCATTACCACTCCACCTCCTCAACTGCAAGTGGGTGTTCGTTCGTAATCACTTCCCGAATCTTTCCGTTCTTCATACGGATCACTTTATCGGCGCATTTTGCGATATCTGCATTGTGCGTTACGAGAATAACCGTATTCTTTCCCTCGCGGCTCTGCTTCTGCAATAACGACAAGACGATCACACCGGTTTCGGAATCCAACGCACCGGTCGGCTCATCTCCAAGGATAATACGCGGCTTCTTGGAAAGTGCCCGCGCGATAGAGACACGCTGCTGTTCGCCACCCGATAACTGGGAAGGGAACTTATCTTTATGATCGGCAAGTCCAACCGCGGAAAGCATCTGATCCGGATCCGCGGCATCCTTTACGATGCTCTTTGTCAGTGCAACATTCTCCCGTACCGTCAGGCTTGGAATCAGATTATAAAACTGAAAGATAAATCCGATCTTGCGTGCCCGGAAATCCGACAGCTGTTTATCGTTCATGGCGGATACTTCCTCCCCATCGATCAGAACCTTTCCCGATGTCGGCAGATCCATGCCGCCAAGCATATTTAACACGGTGGATTTTCCGGCACCGGACTGACCGAGAATGACTACAAACTCGCCTTCCTCGATCGTAAAGCTCACATGGTTGTTGGCATACTGCAGTGCCTCGCCCTCTCCATAGGTTTTTACGACATCCTGAAATTCAACGATCGTCTTTTTCCCTGTGTCACTCATACATGTATCCTCCATCTCTTTTTATTCTTTTACTACGCCAAAAATCGGCGACAGTTAGCATTCGCTAACCACCGCCGATTATAGCACCATTTTTGATACATGAAAAGTTATTCATATGATAATATTTATCAGGATTTGGAAAAATCCACTCCCTTTACAGCCTGACACTTACCTCAAATACCGCATCCTCCACGTTCAGCTCCAGCTTTCCTCCATGCAGCTTCACGATCTCATGCACAATGGATAGTCCCAGCCCATGTCCGCCTGTCCGTTTCCGGTCTTCCTCCTTGGCATATGGTTTTAGAAGCTTCTTCGCATCCTCCGTCGTAAGGGAGCCCGTGTATGTGTTTCGAATCCGGTATGTACCGTTTCCAATGTTGATCTCAATCTGTCCATCTTCTTCTCCGTGCAGGATGGCATTTTGCAGCAGATTATCGATCATCTGCCGGAGCATCGCCTCATTTCCGCGCATCTGCCCCTCGCCTGTCACGGAAATATGCTGTCCTCGTGACTCAGCAAGCTCCTTGTATTTTCCGATCAATGCATCCGTCTGTGCACGCATATCAACCTCTATCTTCCTGCCAACCCTGCCTGTCTGGCTAAGCTTCGAGAATCCAAGAGACTGCTCGATCATACGGTTCATGTCCGCAATGTTTTTCAGCATTTCCTCTGCGTAATATTCCCGTTTTTCCGTATGTACATTTTCTTTCAGATTCTCTGCCATGCCGGAAAGGATCATCAATGGACTTTTCAGATCATGCGCCATTGCATTTGTCAGATTTCTCTGATAATCTTCAAGCTCATACCTTGCCTTAAGCCGCACGTAGGTAAACCGCGACCATAGAAAGCTGATGATCAGGATTGCAAGGATGAAACAGATTACGAACTTCTCCACAAAGCCACGATTTGCCTGAAAGAAATCATAGTTATACGCGAACACAACCGTATATTCCGGATTTCCATTACTTTGATCACCGATTTCTATCACATTATATTGTGCATATGTCTTTGCGAAGTATCCCCGTTCCGCTGTCACACCGGCACCTTTTAACTGTTTGTCATCCTTGTAATCATCATACACATCGTATGCAAACTGCAGAAGCTCCGAAATCTCTGCCGACCGTATTCCAAGAACCGGGTACCAGCGTGTTCCTTCTCTCGTCCAGTAGTCATATGTTTCCTGTACTTTTTCCATACCCTCTACATGCTCCGGTGTGAAATCATAGGTTTTCACTACTTCCCCTTGCTCTAAACAGGAAACGGTACTGAAATAAAACTGTCGTTTCTCTTCATCTACATATAGTTCTCCGAATTCCATCCGCTCTCCATTTTCGATATTCCCATAGAGAAAATAGTCGTTATAATCCTGAAGGAATTCATCCGACAGTTCCTGTGCACATGTATAATAAGACTGGTATAGATTTATCGTATGATCTTTCTCGTCTCCCACCGGCTCATACCGGTCACAGTACAGATAAAACCGTGGACTGCTGTCGGTTAGGAGTTCTCCATTTTCATTATAGATTGCCGCTGCCGCTGCAGATACGCCATACGCGCCCATCAATCTGCTCGGGATCATACGGTACATATACGCACCCATCTGATCGTCGAACTCTTTTCCGGGCTTCATTCCCATCGCAGTCAGTTCTTCATACCGCCTTTGGATGTAAGTCTGTATGATTTCCTGACTTTGATCCATCTCAAATTCCGCATTATCCTCTGTATCCTGCACCACGGTTCTAAAATACCATGCACCACCCATTCCAAGAATCAGAAACACAAGGACAAACCGCTCCAGCCACACCTGCCAGAACTTCTTCCGCTTCAGATACCGGTAGTTCTTCCGGCCTTGCCGTATCTCTTTTCGCTGTGTACGCTTCTGCCTGCGCACCACCCGCTCTTTTTTTCGTGCTGCAAAATCCGGTAATATCGAAAACTTCATATGCATCCCTCCATTTTCTTATCTGCGTCTGTTTTGCCTGAACACACATCAGATATAATACCAACTATAATTTTTCTGTTTTCACACATAGCTACACGTCCGATATTTTATATCCCCTGCCTACCACCGTCTGAATCCGTTTTCCTTCCTCTCCAAGTGCTTTTCGAAGCTTCTTGATCTGGTTGTCCACCACGCGGTCGACGCCGATGTAATCATAGCCCCAGATGTGATTTAGCAGGGCATCCCTCGACCATACAACATTTTTATGTCCCAGCAGGAACCGCAGAATCTCATATTGCTTATTCTGCAGTTTTATCTCCTCGTCTTTCACAAACACCTGACAGCGCTCCTTATCCAGACGGATTTTCCCGCAAGTAAGTATCATTTTCAGATTTTCTTTTTTGGTACGCCGGAGAATCGCCAGCATCTTCACATAGAGTGTCGCCAGCGAAAATGGTTTCACGATATAATCGTCGCAGCCAAGTCCGTAGCCCCAGAGAATATCTTCCTCACTTCCCTTTGCGGTCAGAAAGACGATCGGAACCATATTCTTTTTTCGTATCATCCTGCAGAGCGTAAACCCATCGGTATCCGGAAGCATCACATCGAGCAGGATCAGGTCAAATGTCTGGCGTTCGAGTGCGCCCTCACAGGCTTTTCCGTCCTCGGCGAGTGTCAGGCGCATCGTATCTTTTCCCTTCTCGTCGATGTAGTCGGCGATGACCTCCCGTATGGATTTGTCGTCCTCCACTAAAAGTATCTGGTACATAAGTTCTCCCCTTTTTCTAATTGGCATTGGCTCTACATATATTTCAATTTGGTTTCATGGATATATACAATGTATTGTAGCTAAGAAGTTCTAAATGTTCTGATTTACATATTCACACCATCCGCCACCGCCGCCAATTCGCCATCCATGGCTCAGTGGCGGCTTGTTTGAACATCGTGTTCAAACATGGCTGATATAATTACAGAACATTAAGAACTTCTAAGCTCCATACATATCGTATATATCCATAAAACAAATATGAAATATATGATATCGTAAATAGCCAATTTCATAGTTACTTTTTTCTTTATCATACACATACCATGTGTCTTCTATATATATTTTAGCAAAAAAATACACCGACATCTTATTTTTCGATGTCGATGTATTTTTTCTAAAATTATAATTACGACAACACCTTCGACAGGAATTCTTTGAGTCTCGGATTCTTTGGATTGCCGAAGAACTCTTCCGGTGTGCCGGACTCCAAGATCTGACCGTCGTCGATGAATAAGACTTTGTTTGCAACTTCCTTTGCAAATCCCATCTCGTGGGTAACGATAATCATCGTCATGCCGTCCTTCGCAACTGCCTTCATCAAATCCAATACCTCGCCTACCATCTCCGGATCAAGTGCGGAGGTTGGCTCATCGAACAGGATCACATCCGGATTCATTGCAAGTGCACGCACGATTGCCACACGCTGCTTCTGTCCGCCGGAAAGTGTAGACGGATATACGTCTGCCTTGTCTAACAGTCCGATTCTCTTCAGCAGATCTTCTGCTTTTTCTTTTGCTTCCGCTACGATCTTTGCCTTGGTTGTTGTGATTTCAATTTTCTCCTGTTTTTCCTTGCGGAACAGGTTTGTGATCGGCAGGAACCGGTTGTGGCGTTTCGCCTTCTTCAGATCCTGGCACTGTACATAGACCGGTGCAAGCATGATGTTCTGGATGACTGTCTTGTTATTGTACAGATTAAAATGCTGGAACACCATTCCCATACGGCGGCGGTGGATATTGATATCGACCTTTGGATCTGCAATATCGACACCATTGAAGATAATCTGTCCGCCTGTTGGATCTTCCATACAGTTCAGGCAGCGCAAAAATGTACTCTTACCGGAGCCGGAAGGACCGATGACAACCATAATGTCGCCCTTGTCCACAGTGACGTTGATGCCTTTCAAGACTTCATTGTCACCAAAATGTTTTTCAAGATCAATGACTTCTATCACTCTTTCTCAGGCTCCTTTCCATCATTTTAATTCCAAAACTTATAAGCAGTACAAGTACGATGTAAATGATTGCCATAACCAGATATGGAATCATGAACTCGTAGCTGTTGCTTCCGATAAAGTTGAATGCCACATACAGATCTGAGGCACCTACAAAGCTGACTACGGAAGTTTCCTTGATCAACGATATAAATTCATTTCCAAGTGTTGGCAGGATATTCTTGACTGCCTGCGGAATGACGATCTTGCGCATCGTTGTCGCAAAGCTCAAGCCCATCGCACGTCCACCTTCCATCTGTCCCGGATCTACGGAGAGGATACCACTTCGCATGATCTCGGAGATGTATGCACCACTGTTTAAGCCGAATACCATCATTGATACCTGCACGCCTGTCATATGTGCATCCATCAGAGGCAGCAATACATAATAAAATACCAACAGCTGTACAACCATAGGAGTTCCACGGAACAATCCGACGTAAAACCGGCAGATGGCATCCAAGACACGCGGCAGACGCTTATACTTCGGAATCACACGTACTGTCGCGATCAATGTACCGATCACAACACCGATAATGAGACCGATGATGGCAATCACCAGCGTATTCTTCAAACCCTCTAATACTTTTACATACCCACGGTTATTAATGAATATTTCTATGAATTTGTCTATTTTAGTTCCTATATCTCCCATGAAATATCCTTTCGTTCCTTAAATTACTGCATCTTATTGATAGATGATGTAATGCTCTCAGCAGGAGCGGAATCGATGATTACGTAATTGATGTTTCCATTTAACAGATCCTGTACTGCAAGGGAACCATTCTTGTAACCCTTAGACTCCATCTTCAGTCCCGGGAATCCCCAATCATCATCACCTTCACAGTAGAACTGACCGGTTGTACCGTTCTGGAAACCGATCTTTAAATCGGAGCCCTTTGCCTCAAGAATCTTGTTTACGTCATCGGCTGTCTTGCAATCATCGAACTCTGTATCTGTAGACAATGTGATAAGCTTCTGTGATGCGCTGTAATATGGATCAGAGAATGCTACATACTCCTCACGGTCCGGCTTGATTGTAAGACCTGCCATGGCAACGTCACACTTGTGCTGACCAACAGAGAGACATACAGCATCGAAATCCATGTTCTGGATTACAAGCTCCTTGCCAAGCTTATCAGCAAGTGCCTTTGCGATCTCCATATCAATACCAACATAGTTCTCGCCATCCATGTACTCAAATGGCTCAAATGCTGCGTTTGTTGCTACTACTAACTGATCCTTGCTCTCGTCATAAGCAGCAGACTTCACAGGTACCGGAGTACCATCACCAAAATAACGGTTGCAGATCTCATCAAATGTTCCGTCAGACTTCATATCTGCAACGAACTGATTTACTTCCTTTAATAAATCTGGCTGGTCCTTATCTACGCCGAACGCATACTGCTCGTCAGTCAGATCTACTTCGATAACCTTGGCAGTTTTCTTTGCAGAATCGCTCTTTCCACCACATCCTGTCAGTGCTGCCATGCACATAACTGCGGACAATGTAATTGCTACTAACTTCTTAAGTTTCATAATATTTTACTTCCTTTCTTCACATTTACGATTTAATATAGCATCCTACAGCAAAAAATGCAACGAAAGATGCGTTTTTTTTGCAATACAATACATTTTTATGTATAAAGAGCTTATTTTTTTCTAATTTTATGCATAACAAACATTGACCTTACAATTGTTGTAGGGTTTAATATAGGATGCGGGGTTGAAAAAGACTTCGCAGGAGGCTTTATTTACTATGGAAAAAAATCTGACAACCGGAAGCGTGTTCAAGACGATTTTATATTTTGCGCTTCCATATCTGTTCTCTTACTTTTTACAGACATTATATGGTATGGCGGATCTGTTCATCATCGGGCAGTTTGCCGGAACGGAAAGCACGACCGCTGTCGCAAACGGCAGTCAGGTCATGCACATGCTGACCGTCATGATCGTCGGTCTGGCGATGGGTTCTACCGTCATGATCGGGCGCGCCGTCGGTGCTAAGCATAAGGATGAAATTGCAAAAACAGTTGGAAACTCCGTAACCTTATTCATGGGACTTTCCATCGTATTGACGATTGTTCTGTTGCTGCTTGTACGACCGATCGTGTTACTGATTCAGACACCGTCCGAAGCAATCGAGGGTTCGATCCGGTACCTGACAATCTGCTTTATCGGAATTCCGTTTATTACAGCTTATAATATCATCGCTTCCATCTTCCGTGGTATGGGTGATTCGAAAAGTCCAATGTATTTTATCGCGATTGCCTGCGCGGCAAATATCGCGCTCGACTATATGTTTATGGGAGTTCTCCATATGGGTGCTGCCGGAGCCGCACTTGGCACGACACTCGCTCAGACGTTAAGTGTTATTATCTCATTGCTCATGACAAAGAAAAAGAAGCTTGGCATCAAGCTTTGCAAACAGGATTTCATCCCAAGCCGTGCTGTGCTCGGCGAGATCTTAAAAATCGGTATCCCAGTTGCGATTCAGGATGGCTGTATCCAGATTGCATTTATCATTATCACGGTTATCGCAAACAGCCGTGGCTTAAATGATGCCGCCGCTGTCGGTATCGTCGAGAAGGTGATCAGTGCCCTCTTCATCGTGCCATCTTCGATGCTTGCAACCGTCTCTGCACTTGCCGCACAAAATATCGGTGCCGGCAAGCATGACCGTGCATCGAAGACGCTGAACTATGCCATCTTGATTACATTTACCTATGGGATAATGGTTGCAATCATCGGGGAACTGATTACCGCAGGTATCGTCAGTATCTTCACGAAGGACGCCGCGGTTGTTGTGCTTGGCTCACAATACCTGCGTGGCTATATCGTCGACTGTGCATTAGCCGGTATCCATTTCTGTTTCAGCGGATACTTCTGTGCATACGGCAAATCCTACATCGGATTCATCCACAATATGATTGCGATCATCTGCCTGCGTGTACCGGGTTCGTATCTCGCCTCGAAGTTCTTCGCAGATACCCTGTTCCCGATGGGGCTTGCGGCTCCTGCCGGATCCATGCTTTCGGTTATTATCTGCGTGGGTGCATTTGTATGGATGAAGAAACACGGGCGCCTTGGAGACAGTCAGATACAAGATGCAGCCTAGTACATATACAGTCCCGCAGAGACATGCTGCGTTTCGATTAACGATCGTCAAATGCACCGCATAATGCGTGCATTTTCCTCGTTGCCATAAAAAATCCGGAGAATTCATTTGCATGAACGCTCCGGATTTTTGTTTTAAGATTTTTATTTTGATCAGAAGCTCATCTTCACATCCTGACGCTTTGCTTCCTCTGCCTCGAAGAATGGTTTCTTTACCGCATGCATGTTGTTTGCTACAATGCTGCTCGGAAATACAACAAGCTTCGTATTGTATGTGTTGACATTCGCA